>PIXT01000001.1 GCA_003096235.1 Candidatus Bathyarchaeum sp.
ACAACTCCCGCAGTAACTGCTGCCGGAATTAGTAGTAATGGAGAATCTGAAACAGTTTCTGAAACCTCTGGTAGGTCGGCTGTTGCATAGTTTATGAAATAGCCGGTTTTGTAATGCCGCGGTTGTCCTTCGAATGAAAAGTAAAGAACATGGGGGTTGTTGTTAGAGTCTACAGCAATAGAGCCTGCCCAATAGGCGTTTTCTGGGTCTATTGACTGAAATTCCCATTCGTTTCCTCTCAAAGAGGCATACATCAGATTGCCACTGGAGCCAGTAATTTCAATACTGTAACTGATATGTGGGCGGTCACGGGAATCTATGGCAATCTTTGCATCCATATAATACCCACCATAATCAAATTCAGGAACCTGAAAATTTTGCGAATCCCAGCTATTTCCATTCCAACGCGCATAACGTTGCCGCCGAATGCTAGCACCGGCATTATCTAAATAGGCAATGTGAGGATAGCCCTTAGAATCTAACACCATGTCCTTTAACTTGTAACCTTCAAAAAAGGTAAGAACGTTCCAGTTAACCCCATCCCCTACTATATAGTTGATATGACTGTCCCCTGTAGTGTACATTATATGTGCAATGTCGTTTTGGTCAATCTCCAAAATTATGCGTGTAGTCAAAGGTCCTTCCAAAGGTTCAGGCGGATCAACCAATCGAATATCCCAACTTGTTCCGTTATAACTAGCATACTTCAGCTGTGCACCTGCAAAATATGCGACATGAGGAGTATCTGCTGAGTCCAAAGCAAGGGAAACCCCACCATCGTTAGAATCAATCGTTTGAGAAACCCAGCCTTTCCCTTCTGTCAATTTGGCGTACGAAAGGTTATCTCGCTCCTCCGATTTTCTGTATAGAAGGTGTGGGTTATCATTTGAATCCAACACGAAATCTAGGACTAATGCATACTGGAAGGCTGTTGATATGTTCCAACTAGAACCGTCCCAACTACCATACTTCAATTCGTAAAAGGCTTCACTCAAGGACAGATTTGTTAAATCACGTATGTGATAGACTACATGCGGATTGTCCTTGGAGTCAATGGCAACACGTCCACTATCTCTGGTGGCATAGTCACTTAACGTTTGGACACTCCATGACGTGCTCGTGTCAAGAGGAGCCACAGAGGGAAAAACTGAAAATAACATTGCTAACACAAGCATACATGCTAAAATGGTCCTACGCATTTTTTTATCTCCATACGTTAATTGTTTCCAAATTTTGTCTTCACTTTTTCTTTTTCAACATGTAAGCAACAACCAACACTGCAACTCCAGCAGTTACTGCTATTACAACGGGCGGTAAGTTTGAATCAAAAAATGTTGACGAAACCTCAGGAAAGACTACTGTAGCATAATTCAAATGGCGCCCATAACGGGATAGTGAAGGTTGTTCTTGGTATCCGTAGTAGATTACCTGTGGATTGTTGTTCGAGTCCACAGCTACGTCGCATACCCCTGCGGTTTTGTTTAGGTTTATTGCTTGAAAACCCCAGTTGTCATCCGTCAAAGTTGCATACATCAAATCACCTTTGTACGCATCTGTGTCCATGTGGTAAACGATATGTGGACAGTCACGGGAATCTAAGGCAAGTCTCGCTCCAGTGTATGTCCCGCTGTTTTCACTGTTAGCGATTTGAAAATTCTGTGATTCCCATTTTTCTCCAGTCCACAGTGCATAAACTGGAGTTTGCTCGTTGAACAGGACGTTTTCTGAGTAGATAATGTGGGGATTTCCTTTAGAATCTAACTTCATGTCGCATAGCTCAAAATTTTCAAGGGTGGTTTTTACTTGCCATTTGTCTTCGTTTTCTACAATGTATTTGATGCTCTCGCCGCTAGTTGTATACATTATATGTGCTGAGTCGTTTGAGTCCAATTCTAAGCGTATCGAGTTCCTCATAGGATAAGGTAAAGGCTCTGGTACTGTAACTATCTGGATGTCCCAATCCTTTGTTTCGTTCAATTTGGTATACTTCAAATGAATGTCTGTAAAATATGCGATGTGGGGACTATCCGTTGAGTCCAAAGCAATTGAGCCTTCTTCGCCGTTGGGGTCAACGATTTGTGTGACCCAGTTTGAGCCTGTCCATGTGGTGTACATGAGGTTTTCCTGCAATGGTCGTATTTTCACTCTGTACAGTATGTGTGGGCGGTCCTTTGAGTCCAACTTGAAACCCAGACATATTGAATCTTGGATTACTGTTGTGATGTTCCAGTTTGAACCACTCCAGCGGGCATACCTAACTTCTTCAACAACTTCATAGCTAGAGTACCAATTTGTCATATTGCGTATGTTGTAGACAATGTGGGGATTGTTTTGAGAGTCAACATCAACAAATCCACCATAATGGAAACAATCATCCAGAGTTTGAATACTCCACGTTGATTTAGCCTGAACAGGTAATGCTGAAAAAAGCATCACGAGAAGTAATAATGTGTTAAGAGCGCTTAAACAGGTGTAAACGCGCATCTTCTTCACCCACATGTATTATGTTATAATGACTTGATTTAAAACTTGGCAGAATTCACTGTGTTTGTTTTAGCCTAAAGGCGTCGTAGTTTTGTAAATGTTTTTAGCCTGTTATGTGTAGTTTTGAGTTGTTCGCTGAAAGGTTGGGTTGAGCAGTTATTTCCAGAAAAAAGTTGGCGGCTTATGCTTCGGTTCTGCTAGTTACTTTGAGCATGCTAGTTCTAGTTGTTCAAACTGCTCTAAATTCTACTCGTGTGGTTCGGGTTGGATGCGTTGGCGACAGCATAACCGAACTAACAGACTACCCCAGTTACCTGCAAACCTTGCTAGGAACAAGCTACGAGATTGGAAACTTTGGCGTCTGCGGAGCCACCGTGCGAGTTGACTCTTTCACTCCCTATTTAGATCAGGGAGCCTTTACTAGGGTAACAGAGTTTCAACCCGACGTCATAATTTTGATGCTGGGAACAAACGACGCCCGAACAGACAACTACAAGTCCATCGACAGTTTTGTAGCCAACTACAAGAACCTCATAAGCAAACTTAAAGGCCTCAACAGCAAACCCAAAATTTTCCTCGTAAAGCCCCCTCCTCTGTTCCCAAACGACCTTGAACTAAGCCCAACAGACCTCAAAGACGGCGTGATTCCCAAAATAGAACAAGTCGCAGCAGAACTCGATTTGCAACTAATTGACCTTTACTCTGTTCTGGAAAACCGTCCCGACTGCTTTGAAGACGGAGTGCACCCAAACGACAAAGGCGCAACCGTCATAGCAGAAACCTTCTACGACTTTCTGAGTTCTAGGCAGTCCTTAACCTGATTCAATGCGCATGCTCGATAATTCCGTAGTCTCCACTTGGGTCTTGAAAGGGCGACAGTTCAGGCGGATAAAAAGTGAACACAACAAACAAGATTCCCAGCATAACACACAACGCCAAAGCAAGTTTTTCTGTCCAGTCTGCAAGTTTATCCCGTATCAGCAGCCTGTAACTTAGGTATTGTCCCATTATTACTGCCACAAAGAAGCTTGTTATGTCTATCAGAAAGATGCTTTCGCCCGTGATGCTTGTGTAGCTGTAAAAGATGGCTGTGACCACCACGATTACGGTGTAGGGAACAACGGTTTTTGCAACAAAAAAGTTGTTTGTCTGTTTTCTGATTTGCCGGTACTCTATTGCCGCATACAAAACTGCTGGCCAAAAACCCAGCTTCAAGTGCTCCCACACACTCTCGTTCACTGCCGAAAAAGCGCCAACAACAGGATTAAACCCAGACATCTCAAAAGTGAAATGAAGCAAGCCTCCAAGAAGCATGATGAAAACCATTCCTACCCATTCATATCTCCAGATAACCCTGTTTTCTGAAACAGACAAAACATACTCCCCCTACATAATACAACACAAAAACTGAATTTAAAACATTTTATATGAAAGCCCCTCAACATAGTTGATTGTCTGGGGTTACGCAGTTGGTTGAACGTCGAAGAGACCTTTGTGGTTGCGAGTTTGAGATTCAGCAAGGCATAATGGTTTGTGTCAAA
>PIXT01000002.1 GCA_003096235.1 Candidatus Bathyarchaeum sp.
GTCCAAAGCATAGACTCGTCCGTCAACTGAACCAACAAAAACCACACCATCAGCAAAAGCTGGACCAGAGAACACCGGACCCCCAGTGGAGTAATTCCAGCATAGGTCTCCCGTGAACGCATCCAAAGCGTACAGGTTGTTGTCATCAGAGCCAACGTAAACTTTGCCGTCTGCAACCACAGGAGTAGAAACCACAACATCTGCCGTCTTGTAGCTCCACACGTAATCTCCTGTTGTGGCATTCAAAGCGTACACATTATTGTCCAGCGAGCCCACGTAAACCATACCATATGCCACGATGGGCGAAGATAACATAATCATGTCACCCGTAGTGTAACTCCACAAGTAGTCACCGTTTGTAGCATTCAAAGCGTAAACGTTAGAGTCTTCCGAGCCCACATACACCATGCCATTCCAATAAGCAATTGCAGAATCCACAAAGTAGCCTGTTTTGAAACTCCACACAAGAACACCAGTGGAGGCGTTTAATCCGTAAACGTGAAAGTCCTCTGAACCAACATAGACCATGCCTTCTGCGACTGCAACTGGAGATAACACATTGGCGCCTGTTGTGTAGCTCCATATGTAATCGCCAGTTGTAGCGTTCAAAGAATAAACATTGTCATCCAACGAACCAAAATAAACTACACCACCAAAAACAACAGGAGAATCCACGGGACCACCCGTATTAAAAGTCCACAGGGTCTGGTTTGTCTTCGGCGCTGTTGACTGTGACTTGCCCGTGTGTGCTGGATTTTGATGAAACATAGACCAATCTTCTGCTGAATGTTGTTCCAAAACGTCAGAACTGCCATAAGCAGATAAAAGGCTACCAGAAAAAGCGGAAACTACAAACAACACAACCAAAACTAGGCAGGTGATAGCTTTTTTCTGCATCGTATTTTATCCTGTAGACATGTTCAAGCAAGATTTCTAACGAATCAACAATACGAACGGGCTACAAATAATTCTAAGGACTCGATAATTAATAAAGAACCACATTTTTCCAAAAAAGGGGGATAAAAGCCCAATCAAACCATGAAGGGTTACAAGAAGTTAAGTATACACATAAAGGCAAACAGGTTTCATGCAAAAATTGTATACTCTACGTTAACAGATAGGGCTAATGTTTGTTTCAGAGCATGTTCTCTGAATACTTCCAGAAAAGGAAAAAAAGGAAAATTTAGAGAGATCGAATCTTTTTGGCGATCTCTTCTCCGACTTCAGTTGTTTTTGCGTTGCCTCCAAGGTCACGTGGAACAACTTTGCCTTCTTCAAGAACCAAGTCTACGGCTTTGTCAATTCTGTCTGCAGCCTGTTTAGCGGCGGGGTCGTTGTGCGTTTGAGCAAGCCAATCCAGAAGCATCTTAGCCGACAAAATAGTTGCTATCGGATTTGCCACATTTTTGCCATAATATTTTGGTGCACTACCATGAATAGGCCTGAACATTCCATATCTGTCTCCGACTTCTGCGCTTGGAGCTACACCTAAACCGCCCTGAAACGGCGATGTAAGATCTGAGATGATGTCGCCAAACATGTTAGTTGTAACAACAACATCGTAGTATTCTGGTTTTCTGATTGCCCACTGTGCCCAAGCGTCTATTAGCGCGTAGTCTTTTTCGATTTCGGGGTAGCCTTCAGCCACCTCATCGAAAACTTCTCGGAATAGGGCGCAGCTTTTGAGAACTGTGCTTTTGTCTACGCATGTTACGCGCTTTTTTCCGTCTGAGGGTGCGCCTTTGTTTCTTGTTTTGCACAGGTCAAAGGCGAATTTTATGATTCTCTCTGAGCCTTTGCGGGTGACTATTTTGACGTCTATGGCTACTTCGTTTTTTTCTGCGCGTTCAAGGGCTCCGCGGATGGGAGTGTATAGGTCTTCTGTGCCTTCTCTCACAACAACTAGGTCGATGTCTCCTGCTTTTTTTCCAGCCAGAGGACATTTTATGTTGGGTCTTATTTTGACGGGTCGCACGTTAGCGTATAAATCGAGTTTTTGTCGCAGGATTCTGTGAACGTACACTATGTGTTCTAGTCCTGCTACTCCAGGCATTCCAACTGCGCCGAACAGTATGGCGTCTGATTCTTTGCATGCAGGGTAGGCTTCGTCTGGCCATGCTTTGCCTGTTTTTTGGTAGTATTCAAATCCGCATTCAAATTCTGTGAAGTTAAAATCAAGACCTTTTACAGCATCTTTTGTGGCTTGTAGGGCTTTGACGGCTTCTGGAACCACTTCTTTGCTTATGCCGTCTCCCAGTAAAACAACGATGTTATATTTTTTGGACATGTGAACTCATCTCTTTGTATTTCGAACGGTAACGGTTCTATATAAGCTAAAAGGAGGCTTTCAAAAACATAGCTGCTGGGAACAAAAAGGGGTAATTTGCCAACAAGTTAATGTGAAAACGTAAAGACGTGAATACAAAAAAAGGAAAACGTGTCTAGCTCAGTTGTGGGTCTTGGCTAATTTTTTCAAATAGTAAACTGCAACTATCGCAGCTATGGCTGCTACCAGAGCCAAACTAATGGAGACCAAAACCAGATTGTTCAAAAAGTTGATTGCTTCATGCAGCTCACTTGCTGTGGCGTTTAGCTCATCTTGGGTTGCGGTTGATTTCAGGTTTGTTTCAAGTTCTTCAAGGGTTGCGGTCAGTTCGTCCAGAGTTGAACGGACATATGTCAAATCAGATTCGCTTGCTGCCGTTGCATTAAGATAATTCAAAGTTGAATTTAGATAAACTGTAATGCTGTTTAGTTCATCCAAAGCTGAAGACAAAAGGGCTACGTCTGCAGCGTTTGCAGTTGTTGCGCCAAGATAATCCAAGCCAGACTGTAAGTTGTTGATTACAGTATTTAATGAATTTAGAGTTGAATTCATGACGGCATTGTTTGACTCTATGCTATCCAGCTTGTCGTTAAGCTCGTTTATCTCCACAAGGACATCCTCAAGAGTAGCTTGTTGCGCGGTTACGGTGAAGGAATTTGAGGACACAGTGACTACGGATAGAATCGATAAACTGAGGAGCGCTATTAAAAAAACAGAAAAAGATTTGTTACGCATTGTTGGTTCCTCTAATTTGATGCATCTTCAATTTATCGGCATTACATGTACATAAGCTATATCCACAAACTAGGATTCAATTTGTGAACAAAACGCATAAGCTAGCAACTGTGTGCTAGTTTGTTTTTTGTGTTCGTCTTTGCTGGAGAAGTTTTTTGGCTAAATCTCGGGCATGCTCATGATAGATTAAGTCAACTATTTGGTTCCAGTCAAAGTTTGGTTTTGAGTTGTAGTGCGCAAATTCTTCAGGAGAAAACATGACAAGCTTGTCTGAATCATACAAGATTTTGAACGCCAATGATGGGTTGTCTGGATGGTCGTGATGAGTGCGTACAATGTCGCAGACTTGTTTAACAAAACTTTCGTTGTATCCCAGTTTCCATAGAATAAATGCAGCTATTTTTGGACCATCATTGTACTGTTTTTCGATTGTGCTTCCGCCGATGTCATGCATGATTATGGAACAGAAAACCAGTTCTTCCAATTCTTTGGGGACAACAAAGTTTTGTTTGGCAAGCTCAAAGACTCTTCGTGTATGCGGCAACCCAAAATCGTTTTTCTTCAAATAGGGTTCTGCTAAGCCAAAAACTGTTTCGTAGTCCATTGTTCACTCACAAGTAATAGTTTCAGGTAACAGAATATATTCTATCCTGTTTAGAAACACGCAGCAGACATCGCGGTTCTTTCCGAAAACAGCAGCTTATGTAACCGTTTCATTTTTGAGATAAAGTTTCAGTCCACGTGACTTCAAGGAAGTGACAACGCTAGAGTGACTTAGTGTTTTGAGTATTGTATAGCCCATTCCTGCAACTGCGATTAAGGTGCTAATTGTGATGCTTACGATCATAGCAGCCCATATTGGAAGTTGTAGTCCGAAGATTTCTGGTGGTGGAAAGAACATCCAAAGGTAGCCGCCTACTATGACTCCGATGGGCAAAGAACCGACAACACAGGCCATGAATGGTCGTTTTCTAAGCATGAAGATAATAGTTGCTGCGATGAGGTTAGCGATTGTTCCCAAGATAACGTCTTGTGGACCCATCCAAAAGTATGCGTTTCCCAAGAAGCAGCCAACTGTTACTCCAGCGATTGCTGGCCAACCAAACAGAGCTGCTAAGGGAATCAGGCAATCAGCAACACGCAACTGAATAGGCCCATAAGATATTGGAGCTAAAACAATTATTAAAACTGCGTACAGACTCGAAAATACTATTGTTAAACTTATTTCACTTGTTTTCATTACCATTTTGTATTTTTACCTCCCCACTCCGGGATTTTTAATGCGGAACGGGTGGGAGGCTCCACCTACCCGCAAA
>PIXT01000003.1 GCA_003096235.1 Candidatus Bathyarchaeum sp.
ATGTGAGTTATTCCTTGGATGTCTAATCCCCTTGCAGCAACATCGGTTGCAACAAGAAAATCGAATTTTCCTTCTCGGAAACCTCGGGTTACTCGTTCTC
The DNA here is from genome assembly GCA_003096235.1 of Candidatus Bathyarchaeum sp. The sequence goes on from PIXT01000003.1 coordinate 101, forward strand.
GTTGAGCTTGAGTGAAACCAGCATGTAATGGTTCTGCAGAGTATTTGTGTTGTCGTAGTTTTCGCGCTAGCCAATCTGTACCTCTTCGTGTATTGCAGAATATGATTGCTTTTTCAACATTGTATGAGTTGAGCATTTTAAGCAGGTAATCAAGTTTGTTTCTGGAATTTACAACCATGTAGTACTGGTTTAGTTGTTCAAGAGCTATCTCGTCTTTGCTTACTAGTACTTCTTCGGGGTCTTTCATGTATCTTTGACACATGGCCATTACTGATTTGTCCATTGTTGCAGAGAAGAGGCTTAGCTGTCTTTGTTTTGGCACTCGTGATAAGATGAAATTGATGTCATCTATGAATCCCATGTCAAGCATTCTGTCTGCTTCATCAAGAACAACAATGTGTGTTGATGAAAGATTTAGTGTTCCTCGTTTCAGATGGTCTATTGTTCGACCTGGCGTTCCAACAACAATGTGGACGCCTCTTTGTAGTGCTCGAATTTGTTTGTTTATTGATTCTCCACCATAAACTGGCAGAACTTTCAGCTTTGTGTATTTGCTGAATCGGCTTATGCGCGTTGCGACTTGTATTGCAAGTTCGCGTGTGGGCGCTAGTACTAAGCCCTGTACTTTTTTGTTGTTCGGGTCTATTCGTTCAACCATCGGTATTCCGAAGGCTGCGGTTTTGCCCGTTCCTGTTTGTGCTTGTCCGATAACGTCTTTTCCGTCTAGTAAGGGTATTATTGCTTGAGCTTGTATTGGAAAAAGTTCAGTAAATCCAAGCTCTTCTATCCCTTTCATGACTTCTGGACATAAAGGTAAGTCTTCAAAGTTTCGTATTGTCATCTATTATTTCCTCCTGTCACAAAATGTAACACGCGGTCGTCAAAATTCTTCAAAAGTCTTCTAAAGTCGTTATTGGTCTCAAAAGTCTTCTAAAGCTTCTCGAGTAAGCATGATCTATGTGACGATACAACTCCACAAGCAATGCACATATAAAAAGGTTTACTATTTAGTAAGTAACGATATTCTTTTAGGTTGATATTATTTTTTGAGGAAAATAAAATGAAGATTTTTCATTACAGCGATGTTGAAGCAAAAGATGCAGAAGGCGGAAGCTCCAAACTCAATGTCAGGTGGCTAATAACCAAAGAAATGGGCGCCGAAAACTTTGCTATGAGGCTATTTGAAATGGAAGCTGGAGGACACAGTCCACTTCATAGTCACAACTGGGAGCATGAAGTTTTCATACTGGAGGGCGAGGGACTTGTTGTTGGTGGGCAAGAAGAAAAGAAGTTCAAAGCAGGGGATGTCATTTTCATTGCTTCAAATGAGACGCATCAACTAAAAAACAGCGGCAAGAAACTGTGCAAATTTATTTGTCTTATACCATACAAGAAAGAAACGGGCAACTCTTAAATTTCCTGTAGACTTACGTTTACATGAGGGGTGTTGGTTTTGCGGTTTGTTTGGGAGAAGCCAGTAATCACAATGTATAAAGAACGGTTTGGAAAGCCTGAAAGAGAAGCATTTGTGGCTGTGAAAGCTCGGAAACTTGTTGTATCCAAACAAGATGAGGACTCCAAATTTAGTTGTGTTCTTGAAGATTTTTTTCCGATCATGGGAAAAATTGGATATGTTTCTACGGAAGAGGGAAAAGCGGACAAATATGTTCTTTGTTGGTTTGATGACGGCGTGGATGACTTTAGCAAAGCATTTAGGCGATTAACTGGGGTCACTTTTCTGGAAGGAATTAATTGTGTAGCTGGTGAACAGGACAAAACAACCTGTAATGCCCGATTTGATGCAAAGCATGGAAAAATTGAGTAGCCTAGTTCATGTCTTCATTTGTATGAAACGAGTTCAGAGCCGCTCGTCGTTTTTTAGAGCATTTGCATGGCTTCCATTAAAGGTTCAAGAAGACGGCTAGCAACAAAGTGTTCAGTTAATTGTTCTCCTTCAGGGTTGTTTAGTCCCATGCAGCAGGGAATTATCTTTAAGGCGATGCTGTTAGAGCCTTGTTTTTCGAAGCTGAACGGGTATAGTCTGCAAAGGGCAGGTCTGAAATCGTATATGCTGCATGTGAATTGTTTTTGTTCATTGTCTGATTGTAGGAAAATGCATGATCCGTCTGCCCTAGTTTTTAGTGTCCCGCATGTTTGAGGCAAAACTTTGACATTCCTGTTTATGGGTTCAAGAAAATCGTTTACCCTGTAGCCTGCTTTCTTTATTTGCTCGACGTCTTTTCTTGTTAGTGGTGGTCCTCCAAGTTTGCAGCATAGGGCGGCGCATCTTTTGCATTTGAATCTTAAATTTGTGGTGAGTTTCAAGTCCTTGGGTGTTCCGTTTTTTGGGTCAAATGTGATTACTGCGACGGCTTCGTTCATTTTCGGGGCACCTGTTCATGAAGAATTTTCTGCAGGAATCAGGCGTGAAATATAAGTCTTTGGGCTATAAAACAAAAACAAATAATTATGGGTACTCCATCGGGGTATTGTCAGGTAGATATTTGGGGTGAAATGTTCTGGCTAATAGAAGAGGACTAGAGGCTCAGACAATGCTCATGTCTATTGCTACTCTAATACGAAACACAACTTGGAAATGCGGAAAAATTGAGCGCCGTGTTGTAACCTATTTGCAGCGACGAAGTCAGAGGTGGGGTTCTGCTCAAACTCCAGTTATGGACATAATGCAGCATTTTGAGGTAAGTGGAAAACAGAAAAGCGAGTTTCTTGAAGCGATGCGTCGACTAGAGAAACGTAACATAATCAGGATTTCGTGGATGTAACTCCATGACCCTGTGATTATGTGAAACGCTAGATGCTGGGACAAACCATTAAAACCTTCATTTAATGTTGAATGAAATGGGGATAATTTAGCAGCCCAGACTAGTGCTTACTATTTTTCTATGCCCCTATTTTTTTTGTATGTTTTTTCGTTTTTTGGGTGCCTCTTAGATATTTTTACTGATACCTGTATGTGCGTTTATGTTTTGGCTGAAAAAGCAGTGTTCAATGGTGCCTCGGAATATTTTTCTATGGTTTTGTGGTTGAAGAAAATGAACTAAAAAGCTACCCATAATTTAATTTATATCTTAACAATAAAAAGGTCTTCAAAGGGATAATCTTGAAACTTAACATAACTATAACTGACTCGATTGATTACGCAAAACTACTCTTAACTGACTTCGGACAATTGCTGCTACTAGTAATTCTCTCTATCATTCCAGTAGTAAATCTGATTGTTGTAGGATACATGGGAAATATTATAAAACAACCCATAGACTCAAAACAATTACCTTCATTAGATAACTATGCTGAACTCTGGACTCAAGGACTAAAAATTGGAATAGCCGCAATTATTTACATGATAATTCCGCTGGTTTTAGTGCTTCCTTTCTTTGATGTGTGGGGAGTTCTTTCATTTATGCCCGACATACGTGGATCTAATGCGCTTTTGATGCAGCTAACAGGAGCACTGGCAGCATTTTTAATTGCAATTATAGGCGTTATTGCGATTGTAAACATGATCAAACACGACAATTTCAGTAAGGCATTTGCTTTTAGCGAAGTATTTGAACGCATCAAAAGAATTGGATGGGTAGATTATATACAATGGATACTAGTGATCTTTGTTTGTATTGCAATTATATCTGCAATAGGCAGAATTTTCCTTATTTTCTGGTTTATCGCACTGTTAATCGCCCCAATCTTTGGAGTGTTCATAGCACGCTCAGCATCTCTAATATACTCTGAAGGAACCACAACACAAGAAGCTAGCACAATACCCACCTAACAAACGTAGTGGAAGAGTATTTGCAACATCTTTTTCCCAACCACCTTTTTTTGTATAAAAAACTAAACCTGCAAGAACCCCAGAAACATTTTCACATATTGTACAAGTTTAATTTCTTCTCAACTGCTCCAAGCATCAATTAAATTTTTGGTTTACAGGGGACGATGTTAAAATAACAGAGGATGCTGTAGCCGTCCCAGCCTTAGTAATTTTGTATGCCCTTTTTGTTTATGGTTTTGTGTCATCATTTTTTGATGGGGTCCATCGTTTTTGTGGCGAATCTTTTTCTCGCTTCTTTTTAATACCTACAAAGATAGTGTGCCCTATTTGTCAGCACAATTTAGTTTAGATTCTCCATTTTGGCAGTAAACATTTGAAATTAAGTGAGGAACGAGATTCATTTGAAGATTACTACGAAGATGGACAGATTGTTTTTGCTGAAAAAGTAAAAGCATCAATAGCGGTAGCTAGGAACAACTTTTAGTTCATTAGTTTGTTTCTGGAAACGGGGAGAATTTTTTTTGAAGTATCTCATTTCTAAGAACGAAGAGCCCATTTCTTTTAGGAAAATGATGTTTTGATACTATAGAGCACCAGTTTCCTTTTTTTGTCAACCTGTATTTACGTTCATATGTGGGTTTACTGGAAGTGATTAAGTTCAGTTTCTCCAAATCTTGAAGTATCTCCCTAATTCTGGTTGCAGTTAGAGCAATTCTAATTTTTTTTAGATGCCTAACAATTTCACTTTGGATTGGCTTTCTGTTAATGCTCCCAAGGAATAGTATTATGTGTACATTAACTAGTCGATTCTTGCTGATAGTTTTGAGTTGGTTTACAACCTCTTCTGGAGCTCCATATATAACTATTTTATCCAAGACTTCTGTGTCAGAATAGCGAACTTTGCTGAATAACCAAGCAAGATAGATGAACGAAGGATAAGCAACAACACCAAAAAAGACCGTCAGAAGAGTTACACCATAAGATTCTAATGAAGGAAGCAACAAGACAATAATTAGTGTTAGGACAGCAATTAATACAGGTACAACTAAAAGTTTAGAAAGCCCCTTGGCAACCGAGCGTTTTGTTATCATCATGTGGTTTTCTTCTGTCAACGTTCCACACCAGATTGAAACCAGTTTCTATTTAGTTTTAATTCACTTTCAATTGGTTAATGTTAAATTTAACAATTATGTGATTTTAAACGTAGGAGGTGTTAATGTTAAGCGGAATAATTGAAGCAGTATTTGGTCTCGTGATTGCTTTAGTTTTCGTTGTTATTGGAGGTATTATTATCTGGGCGCTATATCCAATAAATCCATTCATGGCTGTCGTTGGTGTTGTGCTTCTTATAATTGTGGCTGTTGCTCTGGTATTGGGCTTTGTCAAGTCAAACATGTAATTCTGAAGTAGAAACTGATAATCATCGTTATAATACAAGGAGGTCATTTGCGTTTTCTGAATAGCTTTATTCCGTCTATTTCTGTTACGTATTCAAATCCGTTTTCTATGATGTGTGTTGCTTCGTTGATGTTTTTTGCTGTACTACAGTGGTAGTCATCGTTTGGCATTGATTCGAAAAGGTGAACGTATCTTATTGTTGTTCGGATGTCTTTGTGTCCTAGGACTGCTTTGACGTGCATTAGGCTGTTTTTTTTGTGGTATTCGATTGAGGCTTTGAAGTGTATAAAATCGTATAGTCTTATTGTTTTGAATGTTGGGTCTTGGAGTTTTTCGGCTAGTTTGTTTCTGAGTTTGCGGTATTGTTCGCTTATGCTTTTTGATTTGCAGTTGAATAGTTTATCGTTTGCGTTTAGGTGGTTTTTTAATATGTATTTTTTAGAATTTCCCGTGTGTTGGTTTTGAGTTTTCCGATTCTTCCGACGGTGTGTTTTGCTCCTGTGCTGCTGACAATTCTTTTTTCTAAATCAATGTCGGAGACTTTTAGCCATGTGAGTTCTACAGGTCTTGTCCCTAGGTCTTTTGACGTTGAGAGAATTATTGCCATCTTTGGGGATGCGTGTGAGATTAGCATGTCACTTCTTTCTGTTGTTGGTACTTTTATTGGTCGGTCGTAGCGTTTGTAGAATGGTTGTTGCCATTCTTGCCCGATTGATTTCATGTAGATTGCGTAGGCTTCGATTAGGCTTTCTTTGTACCCATTTGTGCATTGTTTGTTTGCTATGAACGTTTTAATTACTTCTGGGTTTGCTAGAGTGCAACTTCTTTGTAGGTGTTTGAGCCGTTTTTTTGTGTATTTTATCGTTGAATCTGCGTAGGCGTTCTTTTTCATCCAGAGCATGACGTTTATAATGGTGGGGGATGCTGTTCTAATACTGGGGGATGATGTAGCCGTCCCAGACCGACCTTAATTGGAATGAAGACTATAAGGCTGGCAGACCCCGTTATGTTAACAAAAAATGGGGGTGTTGCCTGTTTTTTGATTGTTGAGGGTTATTTTTTTGTGGTCAGTGTCATTGTTTTCTCTAGTTTTTTGTTGATGATGAAGAATATTAGGCATGTGATGAAGGCGTAGGTTAGCCCGTTTGTTGTGGCTTCGAGGTAAAGAATGTAGTCTG
>PIXT01000004.1 GCA_003096235.1 Candidatus Bathyarchaeum sp.
CCCCTAATGAGTGTAGGTCCAAGCACTTTCATTGATGAACTGATAACTTTGGCAGGTGGAGAAAACATCTTCAACGATGCAACTACAAGCTGGCCAATGATAAGCTCCGAGGCAGTTATCGAAAAGAATCCTGACGTAATTTTCTTCCCTGACATGTATATGGGTGTAGGTAACTTCTACGAAACCATAGAATCTGTGGAGGGTCGTCCTGGATGGGACTCCATAACTGCAGTTCAAAACGATGCCCTATATGAAATCGATGCAGACATAATCTCTAGGTCCGGTCCAAGGCTAGTCGACGCACTTGAAGCTATTTCAAAAATGGTTCATCCAGAAATCTTTGGAGAACCCTAAAATAACCCCTCCCTTTTTTTTATAACCTAAACATAATCTGTGAACGTTTATGAAACCAGACGCTAAATTTGCTCATTTAAGGCGTGTTTCTCACTGGAAGCTTTATTTACTCATACTTTTAGTTGCGTTTGGAATTATTTTTGTTTTATCGCTTAATCTTGGTTTTGCGCCTATTCCATTCAGCGACATTTTGAAGATACTGTCCAAACAAGTTCCTTTCCTGAACAACCTGATAGACTCTTCAGGAGTCAACAGTACCTATGAAGTGATAATCAGCCAAATCAGGCTTCCACGGGTAATCTGTGGCGCCCTAGTTGGCGCGGCTCTGGCAACCGCAGGCGTTACATATCAAGGAATTTTCAGAAATCCTATGGCTGACCCCTACGTTATCGGAGCCTCAACAGGCGCATCAGTGGGTTCAGCTCTTGTATTAGTTCTCGGAATCGGTATCTCCATTTTGGGCGTGAACACGCTTCAAATTTTTGCTTTCGCTGGTTCCCTGATAACTATTCTTCTCGTTTACACTATGTCACGAGTCGGCTCCAAAGTTCCAGTTACAACTTTGCTTCTCACTGGAATCGCAGTAAGTCTTTTCCAAAACGCCATAGTAACCTATCTGAAAACAGTCGCCACCGACAAAATTCTTCACGGACTAACTTTCTGGCTTATCGGAAGCCTTTCAACCACCGAAAACTGGGATAAAGTTTTTGCTATTCTTCCTTTCGTAATCGTGGGCGCCGCCATTTCTTATTTGTATTCACGTGACTTGAATATCCTTGCTTTAGGAGAAGATCAAGCTCAGCACCTAGGTGTTGAAATAGAAAAAGTTAAGCGCATATTGCTTGTTTCGGGCGCGTTGATGACCGCAGCGGCTGTGTCAATTAGTGGTTTGATTGGTTTTGTTGGTTTAATAATTCCGCACTTGACAAGAATTTTGATAGGTCCAGATCATCGACTTCTTTTGCCTACGTCCGCGATTGTAGGTGCTTCATTTTTGGTGATATGTGATGCTTTATCCCGAGTGATAATGGGTTCTGGAGAAGCACCTGTTGGTATAATCACGGCGTTTGCGGGCGCTCCATTTTTCATATATCTTCTACGCAGAAAAAGAAAAGGCTACATGGTATAGGTGACGAAAACTTATGGTAACATTGACAATTGATGGCGTTAATTGCTCTTATGGCTCCGTTGATATTTTGAAGGATATCAATTTTGGAGTTAACAGCGGCGAGTTCTTGGGCATTCTTGGTCCTAACGGTTCAGGAAAAACTACGTTGCTCAAAAGCATCAGCAGAGTGCTCAAACCAAAGAAAGGCACAATTCTCATCGACAAAGAAAACATATACGCCATGAAAAGTTTGGATGTTGCCAAACAGATGGCAGTAGTCCCGCAGAGTACACCTGTTTCGTTCGACTTTACTGCTCTGGAAGTCGTTCTTATGGGTCGCAATCCGCACATGACTCGGTTCAAAATGGAGGGCAAAAAGGACTTGGACATAGCAAAGGATTCCATGGAACTAACCCACACTTGGGAGTTCGCCGACAGACCCATAACCGAACTTAGCGGCGGAGAAATACAGCGTGTGATAATTGCACGTGCCCTTACGCAGGAACCAAAAATTCTTTTACTCGACGAGCCAACAACCCATCTAGACATCAGCAACCAGCTAGAAATAATGGATCTGATTAAGCATCTGTGTGAAACACAAAAGTTGTTGATAGTCGCGGTTTTCCATGACTTCAATTTAGCAGCCAGATACTGTGACTCCATTATTCTATTGAAGGACGGCAAAATTGTTGCTGCTGGAAAATCAAATGAGACTCTCACAAGTGAAAACGTCAAAAAAGTTTTCAGCGTTGACACTATCGTGAAGCATCACCCCATCACGGGTTCTTTGCATGTTATTCCGATTTCAAGACCCATACTCCAGCAACAAAAGAGCCTAATTGTCCACCTGATATCTGGAGGTGGAACTGGTAGCCCCGTGATGAAGACCCTGCTCGATGAAGGCTACCGCGTAACTGCTGGCGTCCTCAACTTGCTAGATACTGATCACGAGACCGCACAGCTGCTCTCTGTTCCAACAACAAACGAGGCTCCATTCTCTCCAATAACCAATGAAGCTCACAAAGCCAATCTGCAGATGATAAGCAAGGCAGACGTTCTTGTTGTAACGCCGACCCAGTTTGGTGACGGTAACTTGCGTAACCTAGAGGCTGCAGAAACGGCTCTGGACAATGGAATCGCCACAATCTTGCTAGAAAATGGTCCAATGGACGAGAGAGACTTCACTAACGGCAAAGCAACAGAGTACCTAAACAAACTCAAAAACAAAGGCGCCACAACCTTGCAGAGCATCAGAGAACTAGTAACTTTCATCAACAACTTAGAATCAAAAAACAACAAAGAAAATCATAAGGCAAACAAACCTTGAATTACATTTTGGGTGAAAAAGTGATTAACCTGTTACCTACTTCTTCGCAAGAATTGAATACGTTTTTATTTTCTCGTTAAACTCTTAACTACTACTTGATGGTGAATATTTTGAGAGGCAAAGGACCTTTATTCATTCTGCCATGGAGATGCACCCCAGCATGCACCAGCAGTTGCCTACACTGCGGCTTTGCATCACATCCTCCAGCATCCGACGCGCTTGGAACAAAAGAAACCATGCGTATCGTAGATAAAATACACGATTTTGGTGCAACCTACTTTGGAATAAGCGGAGGAGAGCCTCTTCTCCGAAAAGACCTCCCCGAAATAATCAGGTACGCCAAAAGCACTGGCATGAATGTTAGCGTAATCACCAATGGAGTTTTTCTTGACGACAAAAACTTGGACACCCTAATTAAGCATGATGTCCGGGTCTCAGTAAGTGTTGATGGACCCGAAGAAATCAACGATGCCTTACGTGGAAAGGGCGCATACGAAAAAGCCGTTTCCGCTATAAAAAAAACCTCCAAAGCTGGACTTCTAGACTGCCTCGTGGCGACCCTTGCCAATGTTGACGCCACACGCAATAACGTATCCTCTGAAGATATGGAGCATGTCATCAAATTGGCTGAAGAGTATGGCGCTCGGTGGGTGGTAATTCATGGCTTCATTCCATTCAACAAAACAAAAGAGCATCTGGCTCGGGCTCCTTCACCGCAGCAGTATGAGCAGATATGGAACCAAGTCTATGACCTGCGGCTAAAGTATAACGGAAAACCTGAAGTCAACGTTTATTGTCCCTTCTTTGCACGAATCGCTAAACAGCGGGGATTGCCAAACTTTGATGATTGGTTCCAGAATTTTTTCCTTGGTAAATGTTCCCTTGCTGGAAAGTACATGAGTGTAATAGAAAACGGGGACGTTATTCCATGCAGCTTCAATGATCGAATCAGGCTGGGAAACGTTCAAAATAAATCACTGAAACAAATCTGGGATGAATTGCAAACATCAGAATTAACCCTCAAACTCAAGGACCGAAGTAATTTGAAGGGTAAATGTGGAGTTTGCGAATACCGCGAAATTTGTGGTGGATGCCGAACCAGAGCAGAAATATACACTGGAGACTTTTTAGGTTCTGACCCCGCGTGCGCATATATCCCCAAAGTGTTGCGCGAAAAATAGCGTAACAATCTTCTTTTTGTTTTCTTTCTTTTTTGTTAATTTTTGTTTCAATTCTTTGTCAATAAATCTTGACTAAAAAGTTTTCAAATATGATTTTTCATACTCAAGAAATCTTAACAAAAACGCTTTTATCCACTATTCTCTCTAAAACATTATGTTGGAGCCTCCAACATGAAGGGATTCTCGTCACGGTTCATTATATTGTTCCTTTACCTCCGAAAATTTTGTCTTGCAATAGTAGCCACTGGACACAAACTGGTTAACACATGGTGTGGTTCCAACAATTTGATGAATCTAACATGAGGAATAAACATGAATGCGACCCAACAAATCATGGAAAACAGGCCACTCTTATACATGATGACTTGGAGATGTACAAGAGCCTGTAACTATAACTGTTTAAACTGCAGTTTTGCATCAAACCCTCACGCAATAAATGAAATTGACACCAAAGGCGGAATGCGCATAGTTGATGAGCTTCATGCTATGGGCGCAAAATGGTTCGGATTAAGCGGTGGAGAGCCCCTTGTCCGAAAGGACATTTTTGAGATTATTGCGCACGCAAAGAGCCTTGGCATGAACGTGAGCCTCATAACAAACGGCTATTACGTTAAAGGCGACATTTTGGACAATCTGATAAAAAATGAGGTCATGACTGCCGTAAGCCTTGATGGCACAGAAGAAACAAATGACCGTACCCGAGGAAAAGGCTCCTACGCAACAGCCCTTAAAGCTATGGAACGGCTGTCTGATGGCGGAATTTTTGATTGCATCGTATCAACCCTGAATAAGCGTAACTGCTCAGAAGTGGATCATATTGCCGAGCTGGGCTACAAGTACAATGCTACCCGCGTTGTCTATCACAATTATATTCCAGTTGGCAGAGCTCAAGAACATTTGGATTTGGCTCCTACTCCACAGCAGTACGAAGTGGTTATGAACAGAATCTACGATTTGATGATGGAATATAAAGATAAAATGAGCATTAACGTGTACTGTCCATTCTTTGCTCGAATCGCAAAAGAACGAGGAATGCCCAACTTCGAATACTGGTTCAACAACGTTTTTCTTGGGCAGTGTTTTATTGGCGGCAGGTACATGGGGTTGCTTGAGAATGGTGACATTCGTCCTTGTGGCTTTAATGAAGGTTACCGGATGGGCAACATCCGAAACAAGTCGATGACCGAAATCTGGAATGAAATGCAGAAATCTGAATTGCATCGTAAACTCAGGAATCGTAATAATTTGAAGGGTAAATGTGGTGTTTGCGAATACCGCGAGATTTGTGGTGGTTGCCGAACCAGAGCAGAAATATACACTGGAGACCTGTTTGCTTCTGATCCCGCGTGTGCGTATGTCCCTAAAGTTTTGCGCAAACATTGAATTGTGTTTAAGCGTGATTTTTGGATGAGCGTAAAAATAGTTGACACAACTTTAGACAATATTCTTGACTTTGGCGTTTGTGGCTACAAAAACATCAAAAATGAGGGGCTTAGACGAAAAGTTGAGTGGCTGAAAGAACGTTTTTCTGAAGGAATGAAAATCAAATCGCTGGTTTCAGAGACTGATGGAACTCAGGGCTTAATTGAGTATCTTCCCGGTGAATACTGCTGGAGACCTGTTGAAGCAAGTGGTTACATGTTTATTCACTGCATTTTTTCTGGCTTCAAACGTGCCTATAAACAGAAAGGTTACGGCTCACTTTTGATTGATGAATGCTTGAAGGATGCCAAACAAGAGGGAATGTTTGGGGTTGTTGTGGTGACTCGTAAAGGCGGATGGATGGCTGATGAACGGGTGTTTCTGAAAAAGGGTTTTGAAGTTGTTGATTTTGCTCCTCCTGATTTTGAGTTGCTTGTAAAAAAGTTCAGCGAAAGTGCTCCTACTCCAAAGTTTAAAGGAGACTGGGAAAAGAAGCTGGCTCAGTACAACGAGGGTTTGACAATCTTTTGGTCAAGTCAATGTCCGTATCCTGCAAAAGTTGTGGGTGAATTGGTTGAGGTTGCTGAAAAGACGTTCGATGTTAAAGCTGCTGTGATTGAATTGAAGAGCTGTGAGGATGCACAAAATAGTCCTTGTGCGTTTGGTGTTTTTTGTGTGGTGTATAACGGAAAAGTTGTTGCTTGTAATCCAATCAGTAAACGAAGGCTCACCAATATTTTGACTAAAGAGCTCAAACTCTAGGTGCTGCAGCTTAGTAGAATGTGTGGTTATTTTTTTGTTGTGTAGACTGTGGCTCTGCCGTTGTCGTAGATTTTGTCTAGTGCAGGAGTTGCTTTGATGTTTGATACAACCTGTTGAGTGTCGATGGCTACAAATTTGATGTTGTATTTTTCGATGTATGTGAGAAAGTCTCTTCCGTAGGGTGTCACCTTTGTTTTTGTATCTAATTGTTGCTCCAGCTCTGAGATTGTCCATCTTTCAGCTTCTTTTGTGTCAAAGGAGTGAACAAATACAGAGTACGAAGCCTCGCCAGAGTTCCATTCGTTTAAGTAGCCCAGTTCATAACGCACTCTCAAGGCGTCTATGCTCCAGTCTTCTAATGCGCCTAAGATAGTCCAGTCTGGGGTTTCATTGAATTCAAACGCTGCGATGACGCCGTTTTGTGCATCTAGTGCTGCGGTAACGTTTTCGTGCAGTATGTCTGAGCCTTCTACTACTGCCCAGCCTTCTTGCGTGTTTATGTTCGTGGCGTTGTCCCACGGGTTTTGCCATTCAAGAACTCTGGGAATAAGTGCTTCCTTAAAATCTAGAGCTGGATTCAAATAATTGGCAACTACCAGTTTGACGCTTTCCAAGTCTTGATGTGTCTGAACATGCCAGTTAATATCGATTAGATTGCTGCTGTTTGAGACTGTGACCGTTTTTGTTATTGTAAACAGTTTGTGGGCGTATTCCGTAATTACTTGTGCTTTGTCGGTGGAGTTTTGGGTCCAGTAAATTGTTTCAACCGATTCAGAGAGTGGAATCTTTATCCATTCGCCGAGCGGGTCAACATAAATAAAGTTGACCTCTTCGTTGGGAATACTTACAACCTTAGTCCAAAGATTGAAACGTAAAACATGTATTTCCTGACCTGCGCTTGGGCTTACCGAGTCAAATTCTCTGGTGATGGTTTGACCTTTTTGTATTTCATAAAAGCTGTACAGCACTGACTCAGCTACAACGCTTCTTGAAGAAAGAGGATCAGTTTCCTGTATGGTTCTGATGTCTGAAAAAATGTAAAACCAAGACCCAGGGCTTCTTGGAGTAATCACGGTTCCGTCTGTGCCTGAGTGCTGGTTTACCCACAGTCCCGAGTTGTAGCTGGAGATTGGGGCTCTTTCATAAAACTGTGGATACGTTTCTATTCTTTGTAGAAAAGTGGAGGCTTGGATAGCAAACAGGGCACAGATTATTGCTATAACAATAATCTTGAGGGCATTGATTTTTTTGAGATTTTTTGTGACCCGTGGAACTAGTTTTGATTGTATGAACGCAGGTATCGTTGAGATGCCAAAGTATGTTGCTACTCCGCAAAGGATTGTTATTGGTGTGGCAAAAAAGTAGACGAATCTGTCGTATGGCAAATTAACTCCGAACAGGTACGATTCTGCTAAAAGGAATGGAACCGCAAGCCAGAAAATAATCAGCACCACGTCCCGTATTGCTGTTTGCTTCTTTTTTGCGATGAAAATTAGGGGAATTCCTGCAGCGGTTATGAAGAGTGTTATTCCAAGGTTTTTGTTCAGTGCCTCGAACGTGACTGCGGAGATTATGTAATAGTTTTCTCCGACTGTGTAAAAGATGTATTCTACAATGATGTCCATGTAGTCTATTATGATTCTTGCATACCACGCCAGAAGACCTAACCCGCCTCCCACAATCACGGCAAGAAAAGTTATGAATTTTCTTTTTGAGCCAATCGAGCTAATCAAAAAGACTGGAACAAACATCAGAACAAAAACAAATGCTGTGAGCTGGTGGATTAATATGAGTGTGAATGTTCCAGAAAACAGGAGGAATGTTTTTACTTTAATTCCCAAGTCCTTGTTCATTATGTAAAAAATGAATGCAATGTATGCTAAACCCATGAAGTTTGCGTAGCCTCCCCAAAATATCATCTCAAATAATGGAACTGACATAATTGTGAAAACTGATGAAGCAACAGCGGTGCCTGTTCCAAAAAACTTTCGTGCCAACAGATATGTGGAGAGCATAAGTAGAACATTGACTGTTGCAATCAGCATTTTTAGTATGAACGCTGCAGCCATCGCGTCTGTGGTTCCCGCAAAAATTTGGATTATTGCTACGATGGTGTGGAAGAATGGGGGATACCATGAGATTTCGCTGTAGCTTAATTTTTCGTCTATTATGATTTTTTTTGCTTTTGCTAGGTGTACAGAGGGGTCGTTTCCGGGGAGAACACCGGATGTGGACATCTGGTGAACTGTAATCATGAACAGTGTAGATGCGGCTATTAGGACGAAAACCAGTTCAATAGTGGATATTTTTGGTTTTTTCATCCAGTTTTCTCCCGAGTTGCGTGGTCAAGAGTACATCTTTACTGATGTTATCTTAATTAAAATATCCAAATTTTCTGCTTCTTTTGGCTGTGCTGTTTGTGCTGTAATATGTCGGTTATGTAATACATCGGTTTTTGTAGCATTTTTGTGTAAGAAACTTTCCTTTTTAGTGTTTAGTCATTTCTTACTTCTTAAGGTTGAAGTCATGAAGAATCTGTTTTGTGATTGTTGTGGTGACGCAGTTACTGCGGTGTATCCATGCAAGTTTGTTTTTCATGACAGTTTAACCTGCGATTTTAACGTCTGTTTGGATTGTATGGAAACTGGGACTTTGAAGATTAACCTCCAAAGGAAGCGGATGGTTTCTAAGATTCTTCTCAGGTTGTCAAAGAAACGGTAATGTTTCATAAACATGGTATATAACCAAAATTTGTTCGTATAACAGAACAGTCTGTTCTAAACTATGGAACTAAATTGTTCCTTAACCTAGAGTATGTATGAAGGGGTGACTTAGAGTGCTATACTCAATAAAACATGTGACTGTTAACGAGCTAAATGAGCTAGTAGAAAATATTGCGCGTGTGACTTTGAAAGTTCCTCGTTCATAGCAGCTTTTTTTGTTCATCTTTTTACTTGAAAGATTGCAACGTTTCCGCAGTTGTACACGAGCCGAAAGTCAGGGTCTTTTGCGAATTTCATGCAGACATATTGGTTTCTGCATACTACATACGAGACGTTGTAGTCTTCAATCATCTCTGTATACGTCCATGTTGTGAGTTGCTCTGAACCTTTTTCTACAGAAGACCCACCAAGTTCATCATACATATCTACACTATCTGTTGGATTGGTTACGTTTTCTGCATCAAAAACGTCGACCCACATTTTGATGTTTATGTCATTGCTTTGTGTACTGTATGCGATTTCGGCGCAGTTTGTAGCATTCTGTTTTTGTTGTATTTGTGGATATGTTTCTACGAATCTCACTCGCCCAGCTACTTTGTGGTATGAGTTGTATGCTCCAATCATCGGAGTTGATGCATTGCCTATTGTTATGTTTTGGTCTGCTGATGTGTGAAGCGTAAACTTGACGTCGAAACCGTTGGCTTGGGCACCATTTTTTGTTTCTACATCATATGATAGTTCAGCAAATCTTATCCCCTGTTGGACTTGCAATGTTTTTGTGACTGTGAACCGTTCGTTTTCATACGTTATTGTCAGCACTGTAGAGTTTTCGTGTTGCAGTATTGTGTTTTGGGTTATTGTCATGTTTGACAAAGTGATGTTTTTTTGGTTATACTCAATTATGGTTTCGTTGTTTTGGAAATGTAACAATGCAAACGCTTTTCCAGTCCATGTTTCTATGCTAAATTCGGGATTGTGCCGTGACAGGTATGGACCGTCGTCTCTGACTTGGATATAGCCGTTGTCTATGTAGTAGTCTGTGTCAAGGAGAAACTGCGCATTTTTGGCTACTTCCAGCTCATGAGAGTATATCAAAAATTCTAGGTCTGCTGCACTAAGAGTGGTTCTTTCTGCGATTCCAGAGAGCCACCATCCGTACAGGTGGTCAGCGACTAGGACAGAATCTTCTGGGGTGTTGTTTTTTATCCATTCTATTGCTGTGGCTTCGGGCTGCTGTATTGTTGTGTAAAAGTTTGCTCGTTGCATGGCTTCATCTGGAAATATGGACCATAGTGAGACAATAATGAAGATGAAAATTGTTAATGTGAACGTTACTGTTGGGAGCAATTTTTTGATTTTGCTCCATCGGATTTGCGGGATTCTGTTTATGGCTGTTGTTGTAAGTCGGGAAAGATACAGCAATCCTGCAGCGATTATTATAATTCCAGGAAAATCGATAAAGTACATGAATCTTGAGTAGTCAGTGTATATTCCAAAAATGTAGGCTTGAGTCATAACAACAGGTACAACAAACCATGCTATCAGCAGCAGGCTTGACCTGTCAACGTATCTTTTTCTGGATGTTTTAAGCATCAAAACTGCTGGGATAATGACAACAAGTAAAGTCAAAAGTATGGGTTCAACGCTGCGGTTTGCAAGTATCAGATTTCTGTTGTCCAATCCTCCAGTGAGCGCTCCTTCTGTTGAAGCACCAATGTAAAAACTGAAAACTCTTAGTATCCACGGCGATACAGCTACAATGCCCAACACTGCTGAGATTACGAAGAAACGCAGCATGTTTAGAATCTTCATTTCTTTGAGTTTACCCAGTTTCCCGATAATCAACAAAACAAGATACAATGCTAGTATCGGCAGAAAAACAGATAGACTAAACGTATGAGTTATGATAAGAGCTCCAAAAAGCAGCCCACCCATCAGCAGGTGAATATTGTTTGGTTCATCGACTTCTCTGAGGAACAAGTAAAAAATTATCACAATCAAAGAAAGTGACACAATGTTTGTGTAACCTCCCCAACTTATCATCTCAATACTCAATGCCGAAATTGAAGCAAAAAAAGCCGCAATCACTCCAGCATTCGGGTTTTTCCAAACTCTTTTGGATACAATATACGCAGGAAAAACTATTATTGAACTATAAAACGCAGCTGTAACCAGTTCTGCGAGTATCACTGGCATTGCAGTGAAAAGAATCAAGATGGATACAAAGAAGTGAAATCCTGGCGGAGTTGCAAGCTGTTCGCCCCCCATGTGATACGGGTTCCAGCTTGGTAGCGTTCCCTCATCTAAAATCAGGTTTATGATGCTGCCGTGCAAGCCAATGTCTGAGCTTGGAGGATGCGAGTTATGGAAGATTATGGCTGCCCTAAACAGGAACGAAAAAGCGAATATCGCAAAGAGCAGCAGAATTCTTTTATGTCTCGTCGTAAACCACCATCACAGCCGATATGACTACCTTCTTTTCCAATGAAAACAATTTATTGCTTTCCCAAAACACAAAACCATTCCAACAACCATATTAGAAGACTAATAGAGGTTCATTGTTGAAAACAGCCTTTTTTCTGAAAAACTAAGCAATAACAAAAATTGCTTCCAAAACTTTGGAGCATATTAGTAGTCTAATAGCAGAATATTGTTGAAAACAGTACTTTTTCTGTTTTTTGTGGATGCTGCATCTTTTATGTGCTGTTTATGCCATGATTGCAACCATTATAATGAGCGCGATTACTCTGTTGATTTCGTTGGTTGCCCCCATAACGTCCCCAGTAACACTCTCTAAAGTCTTGTTAGAATGGTTCGTCAACACCGCCACCGCAACCGCCATTCCCACAAGAACAGCCACAAACCAAACCCCAACCAAAACAAAACCAAACACAGCACACAAAGCCACAGACGCAAACGCCTCAGCATGCTTGTTTTCCATAGCCTCAACCACATAATATCCAGAGCCCTTGTAAGACGGCTTCTTCCCAAAATACGCAGTCAAAACCATGCTCTCTTTGGCTATAACTTCAGCAACTATTGCAGCCTTCAAGATATCCAAGCCACTAAAACTTCCAAACGCCAAACCCGTCAAAGCCAAAACAATAACCCCAGACGCCACAGCAGCCGCACCCGTAAACATGTCATGCATAACCTCCAACCTACGCTTAGTATCGCCCCTAGCCATCGCAGCGTCACTAAAATCCAGCAAACCATCCAAATGATGAAAACCCGTCAACAACTGAAGAACAACCAAAACAAGAAAACCACAAATCAATTCAGGCAAAACAAAACTTGCCCCAAAACCAGCCGCCCCCGCAACCGCTCCAAGAACCAACCCCACAAGAGGACACAAAAAAAAGTACTTAGACAGAGCTTCCATAGACTCCATGCCAATGGGCAACATCGTCAAGAACCCAAACAAGCCCTTCAAACCCTTAACAAGCAAGCCAAAGCACCCTCTAAACACACAGATAAACAAAACTATGAATCATAAGGCTCTTTTAAGCTTGCCCAAGAAACAAAACCCAAAAATCGTCTATACGTACTGTTCCGACAAAAAGCTTATACGCATGTCTCTCCATAAAGCCCACAGTTATTCAACAAAAAGGATGGAATTTTAATGTCTTGGTTAAAGTCCATGATGGAAAAAGAACCGCCTGAACCAGAAAACCCCCTAGGAATCGTTGTAATCGGCACACTAGACCCTGACGTACACCTTACCCCCAAAGAAATGGTCAGAAAATCATTAGTAAAAGCAGAATTCAAATGCTATGACGTAGGCAAAAAAGCACCAGCTGCAAACTTTGCCTCAAAAGCCAAAGAAGTAAACGCAGACATCATCGCAGTATCAATCAACACCGCACCAGCCAAAAACAACATACCCGCCCTAATGTCAGCCATCGAAGCTGCAGGCCTAAAAGGCAAAGTCATCATAATGATCGGTGGCGCAGCAGTAGACGAGGATGACGCAAAGGCAATAGGCGCATTATTCGGCGAGACTAGGGAAGAAGCTGTAGCCCTCGCAAAGAAGGCTCTTGGCAAATAAGTTCAGCGGCAATTTCACCGCAAAAAAAGTGAAAAGTGAGCTAGAATGTTTAGATTTGAAAAGGAACAAAAAATAATTAACGCCGGCGGCATCAAACTCGGAGGCCAACCTGGAGAATGTCCTACTGCTCTCACTGCCACAATCTTCTATATCGGTCACAAAATTGTCAAAGATAAAAAGCAAGGAATCTTTGACAAGGCACGCGCAGAAGCTCTCATCAACAGGATGGACGAGCTCTCTGACATGACAACAAACCCATTCATTTTGGATGTTGTAGGCACTTCGGTACCCGCATTCCAAAGCTACATCAGTTTCATCAGCGAAGTAACAAAAGCACCAATCCAAATAGACGCTATAAGCCCTAAACTCAGAATGGAAACAGTCAAATGGGCACACGAAGTTGGGCTATCCGACAGAATTGTCAACAACTCTATCTACAGAGGCGTCAAAGAAAAAGAACTACAAAACCTGAAAGACTGCGGCGTAAAAGCATCAATTATCCTATGTGACAACCCAACAGACGACACCGTCCAAGGCAAACTCGACGTTCTGCCAGGAATCCTAGAACTGGGTGACCAAGCAGGAATAGAGGGCGCTCTAATCGACACTGCCATGCCCTCGTGGGGTATAGGCGTAGGAGCAGGTCTACGGTCCATATATGTAATAAAAGAACAGTATGGTGACCGCGGAGCCGTTGGAACTGGTATCGGAAACGTATCTGACACACTGGGATGGGTCAAAGGCAACTTCCCCAAAGACATCAAAAAGGCAACCGACGCAGCACAGAACGCAATACTGCCAATGATCGGATGCGACTGGATCATGTTTGGTCCAATCGAATTTGCAGACTTTGTATTCCCATCTGTTGCAGTAGTTGACACATACATACTGACTGCTACCGCAGAGCTTGGCACACGGCCAGCCGAAGAAGGCAAGCATCCTCTCTTCAAGCTAGTCGGCTAAACTAAACAAACCAGAAACTTTCTATGGGCTACGTGCCCATCTTTATTTTTTTCTTCAAAACTTGAGCCTTAATGCTACACGCATTTTATTCAAGTTAATTCTGCAGTTCTTAGTCTTCTTATTTCACAAATCAGCTAAAGTTGAAGAACTACGCTTTTATGTAAAACCGTCAATAAGAAAGCTGGTGCACACATGACATCCCTAGAAACGCTCATCTTGGACATCTTGGAGACACAGCAACCAGAGAACGTGAAAGAACTAGTCAAGCTAGTTCAACAACAAGTCGACGTTACGTTAGATGCCATAGAAAACGAAGTAAAGAATCTTCAAAAAAAGGGACTAGTGGCACTTGAAGCGCCAACACGTCACAAACGAAGCTTCATCGGCTTCTTGTCTCTAAAAAGCAGCCGCTGGTTCTGGGTGCTCATAGCAACAGCGCTTCTGTCATTTGCTTCAATCATGTTCATTCCCGAAACAGAAACGCCCATTTCATACCTGCGTTATATCCTCGGATTTGTTCTTGTAGCCTTTCTACCAGGCTACTGCCTAACCGAAACATTGTTCCCAAAAGAAACTACACTAGACCTAATCGAAAAAGTCACCTTTTCCATAGGATTAAGTTTCGCTATCACAGCCATAATCGGTCTCCTCTTAAGCTTCACACCCATCGGTTTAACCCTAGCAACAGCGCTTCCAGCCTTAGGCTCTATAGTGATAATTTTGGCTACGGTAGCCCTTATCAGAAAATACAAAACACACTAACCACTTAAACCTGCAAACCAAAAATTAGTACACTACTAAAATTTTAAAAAAAGAGAAAAAAGGCCGAAGCCTGATGGTCAAAAAAGGTGGGTTACTCTAAAAGAGTTTATCCCATCTGTTAAACAGATCGAGCGCTGGTTGACCGCCGTAGTCACTTAGTGAATCTCTGTATTCGCCTTTGGTGGTTACTGCCTTCTGGAAGTTCACCATGCTATCTGCAACGTCTGCTAAGTAAATGATGCCATCGATTCCTGTTCGCATAACACGAACTGAAACCCTGATCAATTGTTCAACTGGGGGACATTGAGCGGGGTCGTCTCCTGGACCACAAACGTAAATGTTAGAATACACTGGCTTCTCTGGGAAGATTCTCCTGAATGCACGTGCAATAGTTTCCCAGTACCATGAAGTTGCATAGTTCTGAGAGAACATGACAATATTGAATGCATCACATATCTTGTAGAGTTCGGGGAAGTCCATACCGAAACGTTGGTCTGCGTTTGCTGGGTCAGGCAAAACTGCCAATACCAATTTGGTTTTTACACGGTCTTTTACGTCTTTGATGAACTGTGTGATGGTCTGGTTGCGCCATTCAAACCATTCTAGTCCACTTTCTTTCCATAGTTTGTTGCAGCGTTCACATGTGCAGTGTCCGTGGTCAGCAAAGTGCCAGCTGTTCAAGAATATTGGTTGGCCTGTTTGGTCAACTGTATTTTCGATGTAGTTTAGTTGTTCTTCTCTGAATTCTGGAACTGTTGGGCACAAAACGTCCCAGTGCAAGTTGAACTGGTTGTTTCCTCTTACTGCACGGCCTCTCTTTGATTCAGAGACCCATTCTGGGTGTGCACGGCCAGATACGTTGTCTCCGAAAACTGCAATGTTGTTCCACATGTCGTCTTGTGGTGTTCCGCGTCTTCCTGTCTCTGGTTTCAGTCGATAAACGTCAAAGTCAAATCCCGCAACCTTCTTTCCTTCAAAAAGGTAATTTCCGAATTCCATGCTCATACCTCGTTTTAAAACTGCAAAATACATTGATGCAGATTATATAAGCTTTGCTTCACTACCCCAAAAAGTTGCAACATAAAAATCCTGACCCAAAATAGAAACCGATTTCTAATCCCG
>PIXT01000005.1 GCA_003096235.1 Candidatus Bathyarchaeum sp.
GAGTTTTTGGTCTTCCATTCCAAGCATTATTGGCACACAGGGTCCGTGGAGGTCGGCGTCTAGTAGTCCAACTCGGTTTTCGTGGCCTTGCATTGCGAAGGCTATGGCTAAGTTTACTGCTGTAACTGTTTTGCCTACTCCACCTTTACCGCTTATGACGGCGATTTTGTGTTTGATTTTTTTCATTCTGGATTTCAAAACGTCTTGTTCATCTAAGCCACTTTGTGGAGCTTTTATTGTTTCTTGCATCAAAATTCCTCATTAACATTTTGCAACAGTTTTGGGTCACTGTTACAGGTTCAATAATTAGGGGAAGGGTAAAACCCCAAAATAAAGATTCACCATTTTTTGCTCAAGTAACAACTTGTTTCTTCTTGTTCTGGTTCATAATTTTCGGTTTTGCAAAACGATTTTATATTGTCAGGAAGATAGTAGTTGTAATTAGGGGGAGTAAGATGAAAAAACCTTTAGTGATAACTATTTGTTTAGCAGTGTTGACTAGTCTTTGCCTAGCATCAATAACTGGAATAGTTTTTGCTCAGCAAGCAGGATATGAAATAGAAGATTTTGAAGTAACAACAGAACCGACCATGGACGGAGCTTGGGGAAGCCCCTACGAGTGGGCAGACGCAGCCGAAGCCCAGCTAAGCGGGGACCTTAACGCAATTTTCAGGCTGAAACACAACAACGAGCTGATTACTGGCGACATAATTTATTTCTACTATCTTATCGAAGTTTTAGATGACACAACCAACGACCCAGAGGATTACGTGCAGTTATGCGTTGCAGCAGCAGATGAATATGGCAACACCCCAATGGGCGGTGCAGCTCCTCAAACAGACTGCCTAAGATTTGATTACGTCGGACACGACCATTCAGGACTGACGGTTTACAGAGGCGACGGCTCAACATGGGTTGAAGAAACAGGCTACAATTCAGGCATTGACGTTCTTTTCGTTGATTCCTTTGACACATCTCCACTATCCGACACACCACACTTGATTATTGAAGCCCGAATAGCAGTTGCAGCTTTTGACATTCATCCTGAATATTGGCTCAGAGTAGCAGTATACGACGACAGCAACGCTGGTGACGGAGTTCAATCGTGGCCACCAAGTTCCAGAGACGTTCCAGACGAGTGGGGTCTAGTTGAGGTAGTTGACGAGACTATCCCAGAGTTTTCAGCATGGCTCATAGTGCCTTTGTTCGCAGCAGCAACGCTGACAGTGATATTCTATAGAAAGAAAATAACCAAAAGTGGAAAGTAGCCAGGGCAAAAGCTCTAGGACTCCACTTCTTTCCTCATTTTTTTAACAACCCGAAGTAAAAAGCTCTAGTTTTGCAACAAAATCAGCAAATAACAAAAGGTCATAAGTTGCCAATCCCATTTGTTTGAAAGTGGTTAAACAGTGGATATCAAGGGCTTTTTAGACGTCAGTTTTGTGGATTGGGACACAAAAATTTCTTCAGTTGTTTTCGTTGGCGGCTGCAATTTCCGTTGCCCCTTTTGTCACAACGTAAACCTCGTTTTACAACCTGAAAAACTGGATACAATTCCCATGGAGTTCATAGACGAACAGCTAGAGAAACAGAAAGGCTGGATAGACGGAGTATGCATCACAGGCGGCGAACCTACGCTCTACAGCAGCTTGCCAGAGTTTTGCCAAAAACTCAAACAGAGAGGACTTTTGGTTAAACTGGACACCAACGGAACCAGCCCAACCTTACTAAAGGAGCTGATTGACAAAAAACTCGTTGATTACGTCGCAATGGACGTAAAAGCACCCCTTGACCCAGACAATTACTCCAAAGCAACTGGAGTAAAAGCTGAAAAGCTGCTAGAAAACGTGAAAGAAAGCATCAAACTCTTGATGGAGTCAGGCATCGACTACGAGTTCAGAACCACCGTTGTTCCCACAATACACACAGTAAAGGACATAGAACATCTGTGCAACCAAATCAAAGACTGCAAAAAATATGTACTACAAAAATTTGATGTCAGTATCGGCAAAACAGTTCTTAACGAGGAATTCATGGAAAAAAAACTAGAGGAAGACGAGTTTCAGGAGTTTATAGACGCTGCACAAAAAATCATTCCACATGCAACATATCGGGGAAGCCTAAAACAGAACGAAAAGTAACAGCCAAACTGGGCTTCAACAATCATATTTGTAGTCTATTAGTATTCAAATAAAGGTACATTGTTGAAAACTACCTTTTTTCAGAAATTTCACGCACAGCCCACTAATCTTTTGGTGTACTGAAAGTCGAACAGCATGTTCTAGGGCATAGAACTTTATTGGTTCCAGCCATGGAAATTTTAGGTGTAAAGATACAATGAAACAGACAACATTGATTATCGCAGCGTCCATAATCACATTGGTAGCTCTAATCGGAACCATCTACTGTTTTGCGCCCATAATACCTGAAGGCTCAGACATCAAACTGAACATAAACAACGCATCAGCCCTAACAAACGGCTTAGTTTCTTTTAACGTCACTTTAGATGATGCAGACTCAGCAGTTATAGAGTCAGTTCTTTTAAACAACACAAGCTACGCGTGGACAGATGGAAGCAACGAAACCTCAACAATCCTCAAAGGCGAAACAAAACATTGGAGCGTCAACATTGGAGACCTGCAAAATGGAACCAACATCCAAATTGTAGTTGAAACTTTATCAAAATCTGCAACAGAGAACGTAACCGTTCAAGGAGGGCAACCAGAAAATCCTGATGAAACTGGATACATCTACGACAACTATGGTGGTGTTGGATTGTTCCCAGAAGGCATTCACGTTATCGCCACAACCCAGGACCCAACAACCATACGAAACGATTACGAGTTAGTCAACAGCTACTGGGAAATGCTAGCAGACAACGAAACCACAACAGCCACAAAAGAGCACTTCATAAGCATCGTCCTTTCAAGAGGCGACAAAACAACTGGCGGCTACGCAATAAACGTAGAGTCCTTTGCTTGGCTTGAATCCTATCCTGTAAAGTTCAGGTTCCAAGTCAATATCACTGACCCAGCAGACGGAACACCTGTAACCCAGGCACTAACTAACCCACTGGTTCTGGTGCCCATAGGCAAACTCACACCTGGAGAATACAACATCGAAGTTTACATCACGTGGTTCACCCAGACAGTGGACGAAAACGGAACCGTAACCTACACGCCGATAATGACCTTTGCCCCAATCCAATGGACCCAGACCCTTACAATCGTGGATTCACAAGACCCCGCACCCTCAGCAACCTTCAACGTAACAGTCAACGGAAACCAAACAGCCGACCTAACTGTGCAAGTTAACCTGACCAACAACATAACAGAGGCTGACGCAGAAAACATCACAGAAGCTGCATTCCTTCAAACAATGGGCGAACAGACCCTTCACGAACTAGAAACACTAACAGTTGACGGCGCAA
>PIXT01000006.1 GCA_003096235.1 Candidatus Bathyarchaeum sp.
CAGTCAATTCTTCGCCCATTTTGTTGCCGTCAATGAAGGTACCGCTGATGTCCTGCACCCAAATAGCTTCAGGTGCATTAAACAAGAAATGTTTGAAGCGTTGTTCTGATTCGCGAAGTTTATCTTCTGCAATCTTTTGTTCTGTGACGTCTCTTAGAAAACCAACAAAATACGTTTGGTCGCTTATCTTCATTAATTTAAAACTCACGTCACAGTAAACTAGACTTTTGTCTTTTCTCAAAATCGGCATGCCTCGAGCAGTTTCTAGTTTTCCGTCTAGCATGTTTGCGTAGAGCTCTTTTGCTGACGACAAATCTTCTTGCCGCATCAAGTCAAAAATGTCTAGTTTAAGCAACTCTTCAGAAGAGTAGCCCGTTATCTCTGACATTCTGGGATTTACAAAGGAAAAGTTTTGTGCGCCAGGTTTTACTGCTGTAATCCCATCTGTTGCGCCTTCAAAAATTGTTCTGAATCTTTGTAGACTTGCTTTTAGTTCCAGCTCTGTCTTTTTGCGTTCTGTTATATCCAAAGACATTTCCGAGGCTGCAACAATCTCTCCTTGTTTGTTTCTGATTGCGGTTGCAGTGACTTCTAACCATATGGTGTCTCCTTGGGGAGTTGGCACAGCCTGTTCATGAACAACCCAATCTTTTCCAGTGTCAAAAATTTCTTTTACTCCACAACCCTGACAAACATCGTCATTTTGATTAAGCGTCGAATAGCAGGGTTTGCCTTCAATGTCACCTAGATATGTCCTTAGTACATCGTTTATCCACAAAACAGTGAAATCAGTTGAAACAACCACAAGCCCAGCGTTGATGTTACTTGTGACGATTTCAAGCATTTCGCGCTCTCTGTGTAGGGCGTTTTCCACTTCTTTGCGGTCAGTAATGTCTATGGAAAGTATGAAAAGGCCTTCAGGCACTGGCTCAATACTCAACTCGAACCAGCCTTTTTTGCCATCAGAAAAGGTAAACTCGTTTTCCAACTTGGCGGGAACATGCTCTTTCATGCACTTGGTTAAAACCTTAAGCAGTTTGGTGCCTTTGATTTGAGGATACATTTCCAAAATTTTTTTGCCAAGAAGTTTTTGTTTTGGTTTTCGTCCATGTTTTGCCGCTGTATCATTAAGGTAAACATACTTCCAGTCATAACCAATAATCTGACACCCTTCTAGCATGTTATCAAGTGTGCTTCGGAAGCGTTCCTCAGATTTTTTGAGTGCTTCTTCGGATTTTTTTTGTTCAGTTACTTCTATGATGACTCCCCGTAAACCAACCAATTTGTTGTCACGAAGAATAGGAGTTGTGTGTATCATCATTGGAAACTTGCTACCGTCTTTCCTCAAAACAGTGTACTCAAGAAAACCCAAATCAGTTCCACTTAGCACTTTAACCATGTCATTCATGGCGCGACTCCGATCTTCTGGAACTACCAAATTAATGAAACTCATTCCTTTAGCAAAATCTTCAGGAGAATAACCCGATTTTTCATAGGCAATTTGGTTAGCAAACGTAAGGTTTCCTTCTAAATCGGTTTCAAAAACAATCTCAGGAAGCAGCTCACCCAAATCTCTAAACCGTTTCTCACTATCCCTAAGGGCGTCTTCAGCCATCTTACGGTCTGTTATTTCTCTTGCAATACCAATAATCTCGATTTGACCGTCACGTTGCACCGGAATACTTGACGCTTCAACAAAAACTGTGCTCCCATCTTTTCGAATTAACTCTAACTCAGTAGGTCCGCTTCGTTCCCCTCTCAGGTTCGCTTCGTAAGCTTCCATAACTGCGGACGCATACGTTGCTGGAACCAAATTAGCGTCTAAAATGCTTGTGCCAATCAACTCATCTCGTCTGTAACCTGTTATTTTCTCTGCAAGCTTGTTCCCATCAACAAATGTTCCCGAGAGGTCTTGAATCCAAATCGCTTCAGGAGCATTTTCTACAAAATAGCGGAACCGTTCTTCAGATGCACGAAGCTTTTTCTCAGCCTGCTTTTGTTCAGTAATATTACGAAATATTGCAAGAATCGCGTCTTCGCCTTCGTACTTTATTCGTGCAGGATTAACCTCATAAAAAACCTGTTTACCATCTTTTGAAATAGATTCAATAGCATAAGGCGGAATGTATTTTCCTTGCTGTAAACGGTCTAAGTTTTTTAGCATGACTTCCTTTGTATCTACGTTGGAAATCTTTGTTTCAAGGAAGCTTTTACCAACAAGTCCCGCTTTTGATAAACCGAAGATTTCTTCCGTTGACTGAGAAACCTCCAAAATTGTGCCTGTGAGGTCCAAAATTACAATTGGGTCCACGATAACGTCAAATAGGGACTGAAAATGTTGTTTTGATTGTTTGAGTTCTTCTTCAACACGCAACAAGTCAGAGAGGTCTTTTCCAGTCGCTTGGGCGCCCATATAATTTCCAGCATCATCAAATATTGCTAGGCCATTCCATGCGATTGTCTTGTAACCTTGAGGACTTTTAGCTCTGAGAAGGAATCCGCTTACTTGGCCTTTTTGTTCAGTCAGTTCCTGAAGAGCACCAAGAGCCCGTTTTAGATCGTCAGGATGGATGTAATCAGAAAAATGCGAACCTATCAGTTTTTTTCGGGATTCGCCAAAAAATTTTACTGCTGCGTCGTTTACGAAGGCAAAACTTCCATCTGTGTCAATGCTTACGATGAGGTCGTGCATGAGGGTACGTAGAATAAGAAGGTAATTGTCGCGTAATCGTTTTACATAGCTTTCTCTGACTGTTTTCAATTGTGGCTTTCCCTCGTTTTGATGTGTCTTATTGTTGACCCTTTTTCCTCCATGTTGTGGTATTCATTAAACAGGTGAAGTCTAACAACACATTTAGCGCATACCGTCAATATACCGTCATTAATTATTTACTTTTCGGTTTTGAACCGTTTTTTCATTAAACAAAACAAGGCGATGTGCTTAGTCAAACATTTCAATTGACAATAACTAAAAGTATAAATAAAGTCAAGAACTTCTGAAATCTCGTTTAACGAAGTCCTAGTGTGGAAACATGCAAAGGAGCAAAAAACAATGGCTACTCTTGAAGTCTTAAAGAAAGAAGGTAACGATTTTATCGTAAAGGTATCCGGAAAAGAAGAACCAGTCATAATAGAGGACACATTCGCCGAAATGTTCCCCATGTGGGCTGGTAGAATATTGATAACAGCTGCAAACGAAAAATGGGCTAGAATAGCAGCCAACACCGCAACAGGATTTGCATCATCAATAATTATGTCTCCCGCAGAAGCTTCACTAGAAGGCATGGTGCCCGCTAGCGAAACTCCAGACGGACGACCTGGCGCAATAATTCAAATTTACCACAGTTCACGCGGTGACCTTAAGGCTCAGATGGCTACAAGGATTAGCCAGTGTGTTATGACGTGCCCGACAACGGC
>PIXT01000007.1 GCA_003096235.1 Candidatus Bathyarchaeum sp.
ACGAAGAAAACCTTCACATTGGATGGTTCTCTGCAATCACAGACACCATAGTGAATTACATTCCAGCACGATTAACTACCCTTCTGTTAATTGCTGGAGCCGCAATAGTAGGAGAAGACTACAAGAATGCGTGGAAAATTGCTCGACGAGACCAAAGCAAAATTCCCAGCACAAACCATGGATGGCAAATGGCAGCAATCGCAGGAGCCCTACGAGTTGAACTGGAAAAGCCCGGACAATATGCAGTTGGCGACCCCGAAGAAGAGTTAGATGCCAACAAAATCATTCAGTCACTAAAAATCAGAAACGTAGCAATAATACTCAGTATACTCATCACAATACCGGTAATTTTGCTGAACCTTTACTTATTTCCCATTTAAGAAAAATCCAAAGTCGCTTGACCTTCAAAAATTTTGGTTCAATAGTGCACAACACAATATGCTAACGCACATGTGAACTTTAGGAAACCCATGTGTGCTGTATAAAAAATTTCAGAAAAAAAATGTGTTTTTCAACATTCTACTGCTATTAGTATACTAATATGCAACACAAAGGTGTGAATAATCAGTTACGTTGATTTAACAAAAACACTAGCGTCAAAAAAATGTTATTAGCATTATGAAATGCAGATTCACCATTGTCTAGCGTAAAATAAAAAAAATAAAAAAAGAAAGAGGCGGAAATATTGTTTATTTCCGTTTTAGTGCCCAGTATGCTGCAACGCCGATTACGGCTGCTACTGCAACTGCTGCGATGATAGCTACTTCGGTTGTTATGAAGGGTGCTTCAGTTGTTGGTTCGGTTGTGTCTACTGGTTCATCTGTGTCGATTGGTGTTGATACTGCGGGTGCAGGGTCAACTGTTAGGTATGTTGTCGCTGTTGAGCCGTAATATCCGCCAGAGCCTTCAAAGTTTGCAATAATTTGATATGTGCCTTCCATTTCTGGCTTAAAGGCCAATGCATAGTTTCCGTAAGAGTCAGTGGTTGTTCGGTCAATGTCCATGTAGTCGCCGTTAGGATCGATTGCACAAAAGACTACAGTTACACCGGTTGCATCTGCAGGGCGTTCAAATTGCATGTAAACGTATTTCATCCATTCGCCCATGTCTTCGTCAGAGATTGCTGGAACACCGCCTGGGAATCTGATTGCCAATGCTGTGGATTGTGTGCCTGGAGAAACATCCATTACAGTTCCAGTGATTTGTGCGCTGCTGCCCAAGGTGATTACATCTTGGTTGATTGTAGCTGTGGTTTCGCTTGCACCTTTACCAATTGCATAGATGCGTTGGTCATAGGTGTTCATGGTTACAATTATGCTGTCACCGATGATTCCTGCGCCTCCCCAGTGAGTTCCACGTAATGCACCATCAATTCGGAATACTTCTTCTCCGGTTTCTACATCAAGACAGATGTAAGGTGCACCACGAGGTCGAGGGTCAATAGGTGAGTGTTCGATGTGG
Organism: Candidatus Bathyarchaeum sp.; assembly: GCA_003096235.1. The sequence goes on from PIXT01000007.1 coordinate 1,462, forward strand.
GTCATGTAGATTTTTCCGTCAGTGATGAACTGGATTTTGAGCCACCAGTTGTTTGACCATAGCATTTCAGAGTAAGGATCAGATGCTTCATAGGTCCACTCTAGATCGCCAGTTAATGCGTCATAACAGTAGACAATTCCGCTTACACTCGCTGAGAATACTTTACCATATGCTACTCTGATGTCTCGTGATACGAAGTCCATCAAAGCGTTAAGGTAATGTTCTCGGAATGTTGAACCCCACAAGTATTCACCTGTTTCTGTGCTGAAAGCAAAATGTTCACGAGTTTCTTTAGAGTGCAAAATTCCAACACCATCTTCTAAGCTCCATGCAACCCAACCTCCACCGAAGTATCCGGATACTGTTAGGTTCATTTCTGACCAATAGGCAGGTGCGTCCCAAGTTTCGTTGAAGAGTAAGTCTCCTTCGTCACCATCTTCTAAGCTTAAGCCCCAAACGGTAACTTCATCTACAGAAGATGCTGCACCAACGACACGGTCGCCATAGCCAGCTATTTGAACACTTCCAGGTAAGCCTTCTGGAATGGAAACGTTCCAAATCCATGCTTCAGGAGCTTCATTTGCATCAAATGTTTGTTCATGTACTGTGTTACCCCAGCTTCCACCGCCATATCCAGTTGCTTTACTAAGACAGACAGCAGTCATGTCCCAAAGAGCCATCCAGCCGTTTGCGGTATCAACGTTCAGTATGTAGATGTGGTTGTCTTCATCGTATATTGTAGTTCCTGAGGGGATGTTTTCTACGGTAAAGCGCCAGTCACCAGTGTATGCTTCAAATGCATAGTAGTTACCATTAGCTGACACGTACAGATATGGGAAAGCACCGTGGTAGTTCATTCCATCCCAGTAGAATACTTGAGCAAAAGATATCGATCGGTTGTCCATGAAGACTTTGCGCCAGATTTCTTCACCAGTGTGAAGGTCAACACAAACGGTCTCGTGTTTTGTTTCACTTCGTGAGCCACCTACTTCATAGTAGAGGCGTCCATCAATAATGAAACGGGTTGGGAATTTGCCTTCATAAGCATCTCCGATTCCATAGCTGTAACCGCCTAGTTCGCCACCTGCAAGACCGCCTGTTGTTAGTTCTTTTGTCCAAAGAATGTGTGGTGTGTCTGCTGCAGCTTCGTTGTATGGAGCATACAAGTTGTTAGGTTCACTAACCCAACTTGCAGAAATTGTGTTCCATTCGCGAAGTTGTGAATCAATTGGTCGGCTCCAGTATTCGCTTGGAAGTTTAGACATAGGATAGTAATCGATTGGGTCTTCTTGTACATTAAGGGTGACAATTTCACTTTCGCTTGCCAGATAAGTGATAACCTGAGAAGGTCCCCACATGCTGGCTAGTTCCCAAGTTTGTTCAGGGAAGATAGTCTGGAAGGTGTATGTTCCAACCATTGTAGGTATAAATACTGACCCAGTTCCTCCGGTCGAATCGGTTTTGAATGGGCCAAGAATTTCTTCGTCTCCGTTAGGATTCGTTACTACAACGGTTAAACCTTCAAAACCATCCTCTGCACTGGTTCGATAGTCTGTGATTCCAATGTGCAATAGTACTTCTTGGTTAACACCGACGGGGTCGGGCATAAGTCCAAGATAAGCAACTGTTGCTTTTGGTTGTGCAGTTTGGGCATTAGCAGCGGGTAGAATAGCGATTGTAGCAGAGATAGTCAATAGTAGAATTAAAGTGATAGTAGATAGTTTTTCTTCATATTTACCAATATTCATTTTTTCTTCCTCATTTTTTGCCTTGCAGAGTATGTTGGGTCATTGAGTTTAAATATTTTGCGACAAGTGCAGAAAATAAGCATAACATTTATTCTTAGCAGAAAATTGTAAAAAACATAAATAAAATTCAACTATTATTTAAGAAACGACTGAAAAATAATCTAAAATTTATTAAATTAAAATTATAAAAAATAAAACGAGTGTTTTTCCCCATCTAACAACAAAATCAGTGAAGAAAAAAGCTAAAAAATTATACGAAAACAAATTGTAAAGATAAAAAATATTTGAAAAAATAAGTAAATAGACGTGTTTTTAAACATTCAAAACATCAAAGCATATCGAAGTTAAATAAAAAATATTGAAAACAAAAAAATTGAAGGAATAAACAGGGAGTAAACAATAAAGATATAGCGCAGAAAGGACCTAACTGTTTGACATTCTAGCGGTTACGTCAAAAATGGTGCAAAAAGTGACAAACCCAAACAGAAAAATTAAAACAACGCTGGTCAATCCACCACCGCTAAAAGGGGTTTATCGTCATCAACTTTACTTATCCATTGGTTTGGCATACATGGCGGCAGTTCTTGAAGAAAATGGACATGAAGTAACCGTGATTGACTGCCCAGCACTAGACATCGACCAAGAAAAACTAAAAACTAAACTGTCATCCATTGAGCCAGAAATTATTGGCATCACGTCTATGACGCCAACAATACAGTCAGCTGTTTTGTCTGCACAAGTTGCAAAACAAGTATGCCCAAAATCAACAGTTGTTCTTGGGGGTCCTCATGCAACATTTATGGATGAACAAGTTCTCAAAGAAGAGAAATCAGTAGACATCGTTGTAAGGGGCGAAGGAGAACAAACATTACTAGAGCTAACACAAAACGTGGGCAATACAAATGCTCTAAACAAAATTGAAGGCATAACTTTTAGAAAAAACGGGCAAACTGTCAGAAATCCTGACAGATCATTTATTCAAAATCTTGATGATTTGCCCCGTCCAGCCTACAAGCATTTTGATTTAGAAAAATACCGGCTGTTTGGACGAAAAATGCTTCCAATCATTACAAGTAGAGGCTGTCCATCCCAGTGTTCTTTTTGCACTACTTCCAGAATTTTTGGCAGACCCTTCCGAGCCCGAAGCCCAAAAAACGTAGTAGACGAACTAGAGTGGCTACGAGACGAACATGGAGCCGACGCTTTTTCCTTTTATGACGACACCTTCACCCTAGACAAAAACAGAGCAGTAAAAATCTGTGAAGACATAAAAAACAGAAAACTTGGCATCCCATGGGATTGTCAAACTCGTGTTAGCACAGTTTCCGAAGAAATGTTAAAAATTATGCGTGATGCTAACTGTCAGCAGGTTTTCTTTGGTGTTGAATCGGGTTGTCAAACTATTTTGGATGCTGTTCATAAGGGAACTTCTGTTGAGCAAAACAAAAAGGCAATAAAGTTGGCTAAGGATGCGGG
>PIXT01000008.1 GCA_003096235.1 Candidatus Bathyarchaeum sp.
GATCCTGTTCGGCTGGCTATTTGCAGGGCTTCATAGGCTGCATCTGCCACAGCTTCAGGAACCTCAAATTTTGCATAAAATGGTTTTGACATATGCCTCACCCTTATTTTTCAAGTGCAGAGTTTATTCCGCACAGGGTTTATCAATGTTTCGACCGCAGAAGTTTTTGTTACATCAAATTAACTGGACTCCAGCCTTTTTTGCTGTGCAGTTTTTTAGGAAAAACGCTGTTTTCAACAATGTACCTCTATTAGGATGCTAATATGTTCACGGACTTGGGAACAAATCCTTTTTTTTAATTCGCCAATATAAAAAAATGGGCTAAAAGATTGAATTAAATGTCGTTCCATCTTCTCACTTTTCTAATGCCTCAGACAAAGAGGATGATGAACTGAAGCCTCCCCTGAAAAGAGGGGCTACTTCAGTTGCTTTCTGAATGTTTCGTTGTGGTTGGTGAGAGGGTTTTTTTGCGTAACCACAGACCTTCTGCCAAAAACAGAATAGTGGCCATAGCGGTTGGTGAAAGCAAGTAGTAGAGGTACAATGCGGGGGCCTCACCTTGCGTAAGTAAGGGTAAAGCGATTAGACCTATCTCCACCATGAGGATGCCGATAAAAAAGAAAGAGTAGAAAATGAGCCGAGGCACCAACGTTCGACCAAACCATAGGTGTCCGCTCACGCCGACTTTTTCTTTGACGATGTATTCTCCATATTTGTTTTTTGTAAGCAACCCTAGAGCTTCTAGTTTCTGCAGATGCCAGTGAGCGATGCTTGGACTGGTAAGGTTGTTGGCGCGTCTGACTTCGCGTGGTCCGACAGGCTTGCCTTCTTTGACGACGTAAGCGTAGACGCTTAAGGTGGTGCCTTCGAGCTCTTCTGCATTATTGTTGGTCACGGCTAATCCTCGGTACTGATAATGACTTCAATGCGTGAATTTCCCTGTTGGAACATTTGGTTGTCGGCTAAGATGGTGTTGTATATGTATCCGTTTGAAGTCTTCTCCAGTTGCAGTTGGGCGACTTGGACTGTTGTTGAGGCAGTGTTGTAGTAGGTTCCGTTAACTGGCCAGTTGTCGATGTAGTTTGAAACTGACGCATACAGTTTGATAGTTCCTGTTTGTAACGCATCTATTCCTTCGCCACTGGTTCCTAGCGAGATAATGAACATCTGTGTGTTGTTGAACATGATAAGCCTTGATTCGCCTGGTGCCCATGTGTTGTTGAATGTTTCGGGGCCAGAACTGCTGAATGGAAGCCAGCTGTACGTTCGTCCGACTCCGATTCCTGCGCTCCAGTGTGGCAACGCTGTTATTGGTCCATCGTTTGGGTTGTATATGTTCTCGTAAGGTTGTGCTCCAACTGTTAGTACATCATTTAGTAGCAGACCTGATGCCACCATGAATGGCTGAGTTTTGTCTACTGTTACTCTACCTGTTACGTCAACCCATGTCCCGTTAATGTACATCACTGTTATCACGGGATTGCCCGTTCTGTCATAGTATTCGGCGATTGGTACACCTTCAAACCAGATGCCTATTTCGCTTGCATTAGCGGGCAAATCAGGAATTGCGCTGTTTAGCGAATGATCCGCACTGAAGTTAGCTACGTCGTCTGGGGTGAGAGGCCCTGGAAAGAATCCTTCATATTCGTTACAATAGACTTGCATGAGAGCAATCAAGCATTGTGGGTAGGGCATTGACTGCCATGTGTTGCCTATCCAACGACCTTCGGGAATCCAAGTGATGTTCACCCATTCGCCATCAAGATAAACTCCATCAACGATGTCACCAAAATGTGAAACTAGTCTACTTTCATCTACTGGCGTTTCGACTAAGCCGCGGTCGTATAATGTTCCTCCGAGAATGGACTGCTTCACAGAGAGGTCTTCAGCGGCTGTAAACGCAAATTCGTAGATTGTAGCTGGTTGGTCTGAAAGGTTGGTGACGTTTAGGACGACATTGTATGTAACGTTGACGGCGGGGTACGTGTTGTATACGATAGATCCATTTTCGGCGTATTCTGGTACTTTGGATTGCCATTCGACTGGGTTGAAGCTGGCGTAGACTATGTCGACACCGAACTCTGCTTTATCTCCCTCGGGAACTACAGGAAAAGGTTGTACGTTCACTGGAGTTAGGAGCATAGGCGACGCATACGCAACGCCTAAACCCAATGCCAAAAGAGCAATGATACTTAATTTTAAACTAGGTTTCATTTTATCACCTCAAATTATCTGGTCGTAAAAGCACTCATAACTCTATGTACCGAACAGTTCTGTTCGGCTGCCCGAACACAAATCTAAAGATGCTCATTTTTCATTTAGAAAACTGCATTTTTCGTAATTCCTCTTTCAGAAAGGAGATGCAATTTGCTTTGTTAGTCGTTTAGTTCCAGAAAAAACATTGTTTCAACATTCTACTGTTAGACTTTTAATATGCTTATGTGCTTGAATGTAGCGTTGTGCTCTCACCGTGCTTGTACCACGCCACCCTGATAATTCAAATTTTGGTTATCTCACTTTGAGATGATACATAAACGGGATTTATGCATGCAGACCAAGCTTCTCGATGAGAGCAAAAACGGATACACCGATTTAAAGTAATAAATCTTATGAATCTACAGAAACTAAACATGTTTTGAAAATGGGGTTGAAGAACTCCCTTCAATGTTATTTGGGCTTGATGCATTGAACGAGCGTCCATAAGTGTTAGAAAACCGTTCAATAGTGCTCCAGTTGTTTTGGAACGTTTGAGAGCTAACAGAGTCTTTTTACTTTTCATTCATTTCTTTTATTTTTTACATTATTTTCGTTTTTAACAATTTTTAGGTCTATTTTTTGTTAAACTTTTCCTTTTTTCAAGATTTGAAAAAATAACCTCATTTTCTGGGCGTGTTTGTGTCTTGTAAATGACGTACACACGATTATCCCTCAATTGTTACTTTTCTTACTAAATTAAACAAGGTGGTATCAAATGAAAATCAGAACCAAACTATTGTGTGCTTTTGCTAGCGTAATGATAATTTTCGTCGTTGCA
>PIXT01000009.1 GCA_003096235.1 Candidatus Bathyarchaeum sp.
AATTTGGGTGGAATTTAAGCAGACAAATAAACGTCGCTCTTTGTCGTGGGGCTGCTACTGTTCAAAACAAAGATTGGGGGGTTATTGTTACTTGGACTTATAATCATCCGCCTTACATTGAGTCTGGAGAAGAACTTTACAATGACTTGGTTTTGGCGTACGAAAATGGGGCAAAATACATTTCAATTTTTGACTCAAATGAGCCCTACACTGCCGGAATTTTAGAAGACGAACACCTAAAGGCAATAGAACAATTCTGGAATTATGTCCAAGAAAACCCCCGAACACAAGAAACAGTAAACAATCGTGTTGCCTTTGTTCTTCCAAAAGATTATGCCTACGGTTTCCGCGGACCCAAAGACAAAATTTGGGGTCTTTGGGAATCTGACGAGTTTTCCCTTCAGATGTCTTCAACCCTTGGAGGGTTATTAGAAGAATACGGAGCATCCTTGGATGTAATTTATGAAGATGCTTTAGATTACAACATTATCCTGCCCTATGAAAAGTTAATTTTCTGGAACGGAACAGAAATCGAACCCTAGAAAAAGCCAATTTGAACTGTAAAATCGTTTTAAACTACTTCCTAACCGATAAGGTCGAACATTTTTAATTTCGTGTGGGCGAAAAATGGAAAAACAAGGATTTTAAATGAATTCAAAAAAATGCCAAAAAAATACATTGTAGATTCATAATAGTTTAACACTATCGGATTTAGGAATACCCCTTAAAAGTTGTACGAAATATTTTCCGGTGAGGCGTTATAGCTGATTAATGTTGAACGCAAACCTCGAATCAGCATCGGTTTGGTAGTGTTTAACGGTGAGAATTACATTGAGCCTGCAATAGATTCTATCCTGAAGCAAACTTTCACCGATTTTGAGTTGATAATTGTCGATAATGCCTCCACAGATAAAACTCAACAAATTTGTAAAAAATATGAAATGAAAGACAAACGAGTACGTTACTACAGAAACCGAATAAACATCGGTGCAGTAGCAAATTATAACCGCGCCTTCAGCTATGCCAATGGTGAATACTTCAAATGGGCTGCCCATGACGATGTACTTGCTCCTGAATTCTTATCAAAATGTGCCAACGTACTAGACAATGACCCAACAATTGTTCTATGTCACACTAAAACAGCCCGTATCGACGAACAAGGAAAACAACACGAGATCTATCGTTATAAAATAAAAACTGACTTACCAAAACCACACGAACGTTTCGGGGAATTTGTCACAAAAAGATACGAAGATGACTCTTGGATATTCATATTTGGACTAATGCGTTCAGAACAACTCAGAAAAACAAAACTTCAAGGAAGGTTTATTGGCTCAGACATAAATCTGCTCGCAGAAATCTCGTTACTTGGTCGAATATTTGAAATTCCTGAAGTGTTGTTTTATCGGAGGTCTCATCAGGAAGCGCTTTCAAACAAGACATCAGCCAAACAGATGAGTTATAATGAAACCATAGTTTGGTGGGTTGGACAAGAAAGATTAAGCCTTACGTGGTCAAGGGTATGTCTTGAGTATTTTAAATCCGTTAACCGTGCTTCATTGAAGTTTTCTGAGCGTTTGTTGTGTTATGTGCCGATTTTCAAATGGTTAACAAAAATCGGTTGGATTCTGATATTTGATGAATTGGGAACATTCTACCTTACCAATTCAAGGGTAGGGGTTAAGATCTTTCCTTTCATCAAGCAAATCCGCAATAATTTGACATTGGGAGCGATTAGATGAAGGTAGCAATTCTTGCCGGAGGAGAAGGCACTAGACTCGTTGAAGAAACTGTTAAGAAGCCGAAAGCAATGGTGGAACTTGGGATGCGGCCAATTATTTGGCACATCATGATGCATTATTCCCATTATGGATTCAACGAGTTTGTCATAGCACTCGGCTACAAAGGGGAATCTATAACACGTTGGATGAAAGAAAGCTGTAATTTTGATAGGAATATAATCATAAAAACACCCACAAGCGAAACTGTCGTACATGCCACAAACGATTTACGTCAGCCCGACTGGACAATAAATCTTGTTGAAACTGGGCAGAAAACACAAACTGGTGGACGAATAAAACGTTTGGCTCCATGGTTGGATGACCAAACATTCATGTTGACATGGTGTGACGGCTTATCAGATGTCAACTTAGAGGCGTTGCTGAAATTTCATCTTTCACACGGTCAATTGGCAACATTAACTGCAGTCCAGCCCCCTAGCCGTTTTGGTCACCTTATATTGAATGGAAACAGTGTAATGAGATTTAAAGAGAAACCAAAAGCTTCCGGATACTGGATTAACGGTGCCTTTTTTGTTCTGGAACCAGAAATATTCGATTACATTGATGATGACAATACTCACTGGGAAAAAGAACCCTTAGAAAGATTGGCAAACGACAATCAGCTTATGGCTTATCGGCATAAAGGGTTCTGGCAGTGCATGGATACGCTTCCAGAGAAGATGTTTCTTGAAAAGATGCTATCTGAGAACAGGGCACCTTGGAAACTGTGGAAAGACAATCTCTGTGACTCAATAACTCGAGTAATTAGCTGAAATTCATCAATGCTATATGTGAAAAACCGACTCATGACATCGCAAACTGAAAGAAAACTGTAACGATGGAGCGGTGGAACAGAAAAATGCGTGTATTATTGACTGGTCATAAAGGATACATAGGATCAATAATGTTGCCGATGCTTCAAGCTCAAGGACACGAAGTTGTAGGGCTTGATAGCGATCTTTTTGAAGGATGCGCATTTGGCAATCGTTCAACTTGCTTAGCAATCCAAAACACTCCTTACATAAAAAAAGACATCCGCGAAGTCACTCTTTCAGACCTCAAAGGCTTCGATGCCGTGGTGCATCTTTGTGCGCTGTCAAACGATCCCCTTGGCTATTTCAATCCAGAGATAACGTTTAAAATCAACCATGAAGCCTCGGTTAATCTCGCGAAACTGGCAAAAAAGGCGGGAGTCAAACGTTATCTTTTTTCGTCTTCATGTAGCGTCTACGGCGACTCCGGAGTTGACGTAGTCACTGAAGACTCGAAAGCAAATCCCATCACTCCTTATGCGGAATCCAAGTTTCGCGCAGAGGAAGGTATCTCGAAGTTAGCTGATTCGAGTTTTTGTCCCACATTTATGCGATCTGCAACAGCTTATGGCGTATCGCCTATGCTTCGTTTTGATTTGGTTCTCAATAACTTTGTTGCTTGGGCACACACAACAGGTGTTATACTGCTAAAGAGTGATGGCGCAGCATGGAGGCCAATTGTACACATTGAGGACATTTCACGCGCATTTATTGCGGTCTTAGATGCGCCGGAGGATTTGGTTAATACGGAAATTTTCAACGTTGGGGTAACTGAAGAAAACTATATCATTAGGGACCTCGCTGAAATCGTGAAAGATGTTATACCAAATTCCTGTATCGAGTATTCGAAGGATGCTGGTCCAGACAAACGTTCCTACAAGGTTGAATTCAGCAAGATAAAAAGGTCCTTAACTAAATTTAAACCGCAATGGAATGCACAGCTAGGCGCTAAACAACTTTATGAAACATATAAACAGGAAAATTTTAGTCTTGAAGAGTTTGAAGGACCAAGATACAGACGCATTAAACATCTTGAAGAAAACATCAGTAATGGCTCATTGGATAACAATCTGCGCTGGAGAGAACACAAAAAATGAGCACCTCTTTGACTTACGAACAAATAACTGGCTGCCGCGCCTGCGCAAACCCTAACTTGAAAGTAATCCTCTCTTTCGGAAGTACCCCCTTGGCTGATGGGTTGCTCACAGAAGTCCAACTCAAAAAACAAGAACTAATAATCCCCCTTACCTTGGTTTTTTGCCCTAAATGTTCGCTTGTTCAGATAAAAGAGACTGTTGATCCGCGAATCTTGTTCTGTCGAGACTACCCCTACTTTTCTTCAACATCAAGGGATTACGTAAAGCACACACAACGAAATGTTGAGGAACTAATTAAATCAAGACATCTGGATTCAAGTAGCCTTGTGATTGAACCAGCCAGCAATGACGGGTACATACTTAAACAATTCTTGATGCATGGAATTCCGGTTCTTGGGGTTGATCCTGCAAAAGAGCCTGTTGAGGCAGCACGGAAAGCAGGAGTTAAAACGGTGTGCACATTTTTTGATAAGAAACTTGCTGCAAAGCTTAGACAGGATGGGTTAAGGGCTGATGTGTTGATTGCAAACAATGTCTTGGCTCATGTTAGAGACCTCAACGATTTTGTTGAAGGCATCCGAACTGTGCTGAATGATGCTGGTGTGGCAGTTATTGAGGTACCGTATGTAGTTGATTTGATTCGTAATCGTGAATTTGATACTATATACCATCAACATCTCTGTTATTTTTCGTTAAATGCATTGGACAATCTGTTCAGAAATCATTCGCTTTTCATTAATGATGTGAAACATTTTGATGTCCATGGCGGCTCATTACGGTTATATGTGGAGCCTAAAGAAAACGTACGCGAAGCAGTTCAGTTGATGTTAACTGAAGAGTCCGCAATGGGAATTGATGAGGTCGACTATTATGTTGATTTTGCTGAGCGCGTAAACGAAACAAAAAAAGCACTAATGGAAACATTGTTGTGCCTCAAAAAAGAGAATAAAACAATTGTAGCCTATGGGGCAGCGGCAAAAGCAACAACGTTACTAAGTTACTGTGGAATCGATAAAGAAATCGTGGATTACGTGGTCGACTTAAACCCATTCAAGCATGGTCGCTATATGGGAGGTAATCATTTACCAATTTTTCCTGTAAAGAGACTTTTGGAAGATATGCCTGACTACGTTTTGTTGTTGGCATGGAATTGGGCAGAAGAAATTTTGGGACAACAAGAAGCCTATCGCCAGAAAGGCGGAAAATTCATTATTCCGGTTCCATACCCAAAAATTGTTTAGACAATATAATTGAGGATGCAATGTTGCCTGAATATGTTTGCCAGAATTGTGGCGCAAAAGCAATGGCTGAGTTTTATGAGATAGAAGAGACTCCAGTTCATACCTGTATAATGTTGGAAACTCAAGATGAGGGAACAGCTTTTTCTAAGCGCAAACTTGTTTTAGGTTTCTGTAACACTTGTGGTTTTATCTCAAATGTTGTTTTTGATCCTTCGGTAAGGGATTATTCGTCAGTATATGAAGATCAGCAATGCTTTTCGTCGACATTTAATGTTTTTGCGCAGAAATTGGCAACCCGCCTAATCAAAAGACACAATTTGTATAACAAAAAAATCTTAGAGATCGGGTGTGGCAAGGGCGATTTCCTGGAGACACTTTGTGTTCTTGGAAATAATTCGGGGGTGGGAATAGATCCCGCATACATAAAAGACCGAGTTGCCCGCTCGAGTTCTGATCGTTTGAAGTTCATACAAGACTATTACTCTGAGAAGTATGCAGACTATAGCGGAGACATGGTTTGTTGTCGTCATGCTCTTGAACACATTCCAAACACTGCAGAATTCGTCAGTAGTGTTAGAACTGCAATCGGCAACCGTTTGGATACTGTAGTCTTCTTTGAAGTGCCTGACGTTAAAAGGGTATTACGTGAACATGCATTCTGGGACATCTATTATGAGCATTGTTCTTATTTTAGTCCAGGTTCACTGGCTCGGCTGTTTCGTTTTTGCAAGTTTGAAATTGTTGATATCTCCAAAGATTTTGATGATCAATACCTGCTAATTGATGCAAAACCCGTTGCTCACAAATCCGAGGTTTTACATGAACTGGAAGAAAGCGTTGAAGAGCTTTCAAATGACGTAACCAATTTTTCTGATAATATTGATGAAAAGTTAAACAACTGGAAAAAACGTTTGAATAAGTTTTACTTGGATGGTAAGCGTGTTGTTGTTTGGGGTTCAGGTTCTAAATGTGTATCTTTCTTGTGCACTCTTGGTATTAACGAAGAAATTGGATGTGTTGTTGACATTAACCCGTTTCGTCATGGTAGGTACCTTCCAGGGCTTGGAAAAAAAGTGATGTCGCCTGAAACTCTAAGAAACTATAAGCCCGACATAGTAATTGTGATGAACCCAGTCTACTACAATGAAATATGTCAAATGTTAATTGACATGAACTTAAGACCTGAAGTAATATCCGTGTAAGCAAAATTTTGAAATCTTCGTAAATTTTTGAAAAGAACTCGGTAAATGGCATGTTGCGCGCGTTACGGATTTGGATGAGGAAAACAAACTTATACAAGCGGTCTTTGAATATGTGCGTTAAAGCAACCCCCAAAAAGTTGCTGTCCAAGCTCCGGTAGTATAGTCCGGTTAAGTATGACGGCCTCTCGAGCCGCCGACCCGGGTTCGAATCCCGGCCGGAGCACCAACCACAATTTTTACGTATGAACGTGTGAACCTTTTGTTTTGGATGGGTGTGGTGCAGAAAAATTCAGAAAAAAAGGTAGTTTTCAACATACAACTACTATTTGAATACTAATATGCCGCACTAAAGTGT
>PIXT01000010.1 GCA_003096235.1 Candidatus Bathyarchaeum sp.
AAAGCGGAATAAACTAGAAGAAAACACAGTAAGACTAAGCGCCATTTATTGAAACGCTGAATAATTCTAGAGATACAATGTGTCAAAACGTTTTAGTCTCCATGGTTTATTCCATTTTTTCGTTTTTACTGTAAACTTGAATAACTTCCCTTTAATGAATGCTGATTCCCTTTCTTTGTGGGATGCGAAACAAGTCTAATTATGCCGATTATGTTTTGTATTCCAACATTGATTACCATTCTTAGATGCGATGAACCATTTCTTTTTTCGCTCCACTCAACTGGAAACTCAACAATTCGGTAATTGCTATTTTTGCTTCGAACAATAATCTCCGTGTCCCAAAACCATCCTTTACTCTCACAATCATTTAGAATTTCCTTAATTAGCCTATTCGAAAAAGCCTTAAACCCTATCTGATGATCAAAAACGTTGTCCCTAAACAACACTCCAATAAACATATTGTAAAGCCTTGACGAAACATCACGCAACACTGCCCGATGAATCTTAGCACCATCAATATACCGTGACCCTAACGCCAAATCATTGCCTTCCCGTATCAAATTGATTAGTTGTGGAAAAAACTTCATATCTGTAGCAAGGTCGCAGTCAACAAAAGCGTAGATGTCAGCCTCTACTTCATTAAATGCCCGCTTCAAAGCCAAGCCTTTTCCCAGCTTTTGTGGCGAATGAAGATGAATAACCTGCGGATACATGCACTGCAGTTTTTGTGCAATCTGGTCTGTTCCATCGGTGCTTCCATCCTCAGATATTACGATACGGAAGTCTTCTCCTAATTGAGAAGTTTCTTTCAGAAGCAATTCTACACATTTTTGTAAGTTTTTAGATTCATTATATGCTGGAACCGTTACCACAATCAAATAATTAGCTCCCTGCTTGTGTTGCAATAAGCGTGACGCCCAGCAGAATAAAAAATACACCCACACCGCTGGCTAAGCCCACAGACTCTTTGAGGAATACTTTGGAGAATAATAGTGTCCAGATGTAGGACGTAGCAATTATTGGATATAATACAGACAGTTGCCCCTTGTTTAAGGCGTAAACATACAAAACAGTGGACACGGCATATACTGCAACGCCAAGGATTAGATGATAATTTGTGAGTAACAATTTGAGGTCAAACTGGAGATTGTTTGCGCCTCGTTTAAACTCCAGCTGCCCAATACTTCCAATAAACGCAGCTAAGGCTGTTAACAGGATTATTTTCAAATCCACTTTTTTCACCTTACCCTATTAATTTCTCCTAGGGTTATAGTTAAAAGGCTTTATGTTTAACGGGATTTCAAGTCCCAGATTCACGTTTTTGTTTGCTCCGCTTTTTTCTCAATACAAAAAATGCTGCCGTTAACACTACTGCAGACCCAATTGCTATGTACACTATGGTGTTCATGACATGCATAGCCAGTACATTTTGGGTGATTTGCTCAAAGTTCAAAGACTCTACTTTGACAAGAAAGCTCTGAAGTGGACTCCGATCGTCAATTGTGCAGGTGTATGTTCCAGGCTCAGTTTCGTTACACACTTTGCAATTAACTAAAACAGTTGCGTTAACAACCGGATTGTTGGTGTAAGTATATGCAACATAAACTCTTGCACTAGTCACGCCCAAAGTGTTAGTCTCAAACTCTGTTTTAGTTATCTCAATTTTGTCCCAAATCAGCTCTACGTTAGAACCTTGATTACTAATCGTTGTGAGACCAAAACCTTCATCGTCAACAGATGTAACCTCATACACTTGCAGACCCAAAACATCGGATGACACAGTGGATTCCCACCTCAAGTTTTGGCTAGACCACACCATAGGCTCGCCATTAAGGAAAATTGTTCCCCGTGAACCATCAAAGTTTACAGAATCATATTCGTACTCTGCGGTTAACCAAACAGTCTGTAACGAACCAACCTCAACAACATCATCAAAAACAAATGAATCCGTAACATTGACCCTGTCCCAGATGATGAAGGGGTCACTAACAGATTTCGCGTAAACCGTCAAACCATCATAGTTTATGCCCGTAACGCTCCAAACAACACTGCCCACCACATCAGAGCTGACATCAAAACTTATCCAACCTGTCTGATTTGTCACATACTCAGTGCCATTAACGGCAACGGTTGCGCCCGCCACATCAGAGCCGTTACACATCCACATCAAATGAAAACTAACAGACTGAACACTACCCACATCCGCCCGCTCATCACTAACAACAGCACGGTCTATCTCGATTGGCTTGAAACCGAAAGCGACATCAACAGTCTGGCCTGTGAACAAAAAGTTGGCTGACATAATGCCTGTGGCTGCATCATAACTCCATGTTGAAACCTGTGCACCATCCACCTTGACGTAGTATGGTGTTGATTCACCTGTTTGCAGCTGTATTGAGCCTACTTGCCCAGCCGCTCCAGTTGCCGAAACGCTTAGAGTGCCAAGCAATGAGTTCCATGAAACATCAGTTAAACAAGTGTCTGCTGAGACTATTGAAATGTCGGTTGCTTTTTCCCAGCTGGCTGTGAAGTTTGAGTTAGAAACAACGGCTAAAATGTTGGTTTCAGGGTCATATTGTTGTGCAATACTAAAGGGTGTTCCAAGAATGTATGTGGGGCGTTCAAAACCTGAACAGAAAATTTGGGTCGTGTTTGTTGTTTCTTTGACCGCCTTGAGGGCAACGCTCAAGTTTGGGTTAGTAAATGTTGGTTTTTCAGTTAAAATGGCGTCTGAGTATAGCACCTGAGGGGCGCCAGTGTCTTCAAGTAACAAGAAAAGTTTAGCTTCTTTTGACTGCAAAGTTACGTTAAGAGGAACAATACTTCCTGCAATGACGCAACCGAATTCATTGGTGAGATAATCAAAGATTATGTAGTCTTTATCCGCGGTTAAGCCTGCATCCAAGGGTCTAATGTAATATGTGAAGGCTTGAGTTGCAGTAGAGTTGTCGTGCCTAAGATAGACGGCTCTGTCAGATTGTCCGTGGCTAAGCCAGTACTCAGTTTCTGGATATGGCAGGTATGTCATAGGTCTAACATGATACGAGCAAAGGTTGTAAATAAAATCGGTTAAGGCATCGGTTAAAACGCCATCAGGCAAAGAATTGGGATTACGCGTGTTGACAATGTAAGTGTAGCCTGCCCCGTTTTTGTTCTCAACAATAAAAGCGTTAGGTTCACTTTGAATACCATCCACCCAAGCGATTACACGAGTGTTCTCACTGCCTGACAGATCATAATTGAATTTCAAAAACCAATAATCTGCTTCATCTGGGTCACAATAGCTGTAGGTTTTTCCATCCCAAGAATACCAAAAAGTGTCCTGTGTAAAGGTAACACTATGCAAAAAATCGTCAGCCATTATATTCGATTCGCCACCAGAAGAACGCACTTCAACACCAAAAAGCGAAGCAAAACCTTCAGTCCACGCATACGGGTCTTCAAGGTCATCCACAGTTTCGTTACTGTGCGTAAACGTTAACAATGAAAAAAATACGCCACCCTCATTAGTATACTCTTCAATGTTGGATGCAAGGGCATCGCTCATGTGGCTCCACCCCAACCCAACAATAACATCATACTGCTTCATAACAGACGCTGGTGCATAAACAGAAATGACATCCACCATCCCAAAAGGCAATCCTGTAAATTCTTTCCCAGTTAAGGCATTGCCAATCTGCCAGTTATCCCCTATTCCAGGAAAAAACAGGTTCAAAAGATTGAAATCGAAGTCGCCCTGCCTGCCAGACTGATCCCACATGCCCCAGTCTTGTCCTCGGCTACTCCATCCGCTCTGTCCAAGCATAACAGCAATAGATGATCTGTAATCTGGCTGCTCATATTCGATAGTTTGCTCATTTTGTAAGAACGCATAAAACTTTTGAATCACTTTGCCATACTCGGTTAGCTTTCCATCTTCACCCAAAATGATGTATTTGTGAGGCCAATCTCGATCAAGGGTTCCAAAGAAGTTGCCCTGCTCAAAAAAGAAGTATTTTGCTCCATAAAACCATCCTTCATAAAGAGCATCCTCTACGTCGCTGGGCGTGAAATCTGCTGGAGGTTTTATCCATTCTCTCCAAGTGTCCACCCACAGCCCCCAAGCAGGGATGTCATAGCTGTTGCACATTCCTCTAGTTAAGCCAATCATCAGTTCCGTGTTTGGTGCATTGAAAATTTTGCTGACCAAAACGTCACAGTGAGACGTGTTCGCTGAAGCATAACTAATAACGTTTTCTTGAAGAAATATTCTTGCGCCGCTGTCCTTGAATTCCGCTAACTGCATAGAAGAGGTAATGTTTTCGATTACTGCTTCTTCCACTTCGAGTCTGGTGTCGATCTGGTTAGTGGTGTTGTTTAGCCATAGATTCAAGTCAACCTGTTTTCCAGCGATTTCCTGAACTAGGATGCCTAAGAGGTGAGGATACTTTGTTTGCCATGACGAAAACTGTTCAGGAGAAATTCGTATTTCGTGGTCTGAAAAGTTGAAAGTTTCAAAGATTACGTAAAGTTCCAGATTGTCGGCTTCTCTGATTGCCTCCTCTATCAAAGTTGGGTTCCATGCTTGGTCCATAGGATGCAAAATAACCATGTTGCCGAGCTGCAACTCTTTTACTTTGTTTATGCTATTTAGGATTGCTTGCTGCTCGCTTTCAAGTATCAAAATTCCCATGAAATACTCTGGGTCGGATTCAACTGTTTCTTGAGCCAAAACGTTGGAAGCCGAAGAGGAAAAGATTACGGTGCAAAGAAGTGCAACTAAAAAGAAGACAAACAGTTTATGTGCCTTGCCCATCGGTTTCAAGTTGGTTTCACTGTCCTCAAGTAGTTTGTGCATGACACTAATTAACATTTGAAGCATATATTGTGTAATACAGGTGAACTCACTTCAAAGTAGCCTGCCTAATGAATTCAGTTATTATCTTTTAGGTCAATAAATGCTTTTTCCACAGTCAGTAAAATGGTGCACACAGATTTTTTTAAACATACCATTGTATCCAAAGAAGGGGCTGCTGAGTCTCCTGCACAGAAAAGAGGAAGAATGAAAAAATAAGACAGCGTTTTTTGATGTGAGTTGTCAACATTCAGTCTTGTTTAGCGTATATCTGCGGTGTTAGGGTAGCCTCGGCTTTCCCAGAATCCGAGGTAGTCTTCGTTGTCGGATAGTTCGATTGAAGTTATCCATTTTATCCACTTGTATCCCCATTTGCTTTCTGCCACAAGCTGAAATGGATAGCCTCTTTCGGGTGGAAGGGTCACGTTGTTCATCTTGTAAGCCATAATTATGTTGTTGTCGTCTATGATATAATCGAGCGGTACTGAGGTTGTGTATCCGTCGTAAGCATGAAATATTACGGTGTTTGCTGACAAGTCAACTTGCGCGTCTGCTAGCAGGTCTTTGAGGGGAATGCCTTCCCAGAGTATGGTTACGCTCCAGCCTTCCACGCAATGCAGTGTAACAACCTTCTTGGAAAGGGGATAGTTGCTAAGAACTTGAGTGTATGTGTATTCTAGTTCGTTGTTCACAAGACCAGTAACAGATAGCTTGTAGGTTTGGTTATCGACGTATTGTGGTCCTTTGATCGAGTTTTCTCTGAAAGCGTTAATTGATGAAAGGTCTTGTCCTTCGTATTCTCTGATTTCCACATAATCAACATTGTTTACGGGATTTGTTGTTCTAGCCCACCATGCCATGATTCCGATAGATATGATTGCAAGCAGAATAAGTGCAATCAATGCATTGACAAGAAGTTTTTTGCTGAGCATTGTTATCCCCCTACAAAATATGACGTATGTCATATCTTATATAGGTTTCACATTTTAACAACAACAAAACAACAGCCCAAAACAGTCAAAAAACAAAAATAATAAAGGAAACAAAGTAGCAACACAAGAGAGGATGACATCTTGGATTTAGACGAATTTCACGGTTTCTTTAAGAAATATTCACCCATAACAATCTGCTTCTTACTCACCATAATTTTAGTGACAATAGGAGAAAAAGAACGAGCCTCACTTCTTTTGATTTCAGGCTTGGTTTTACAGCTTTTTTGGTCATGGCGCCGACACCGCAAAAGATAGCTACACGCAAAAAACATGACGCGGTAGCAGCTATGAACAACGTTTTCGCTAAAAGTTGATTCGAAGCAGATAAGTCAACATTTCTTGACCACCAAAATGAGGAGTTGCAGCTTTTTTGGTCAAGGTTTCTTGATAAAAACCCTTTTCAGTTCTGCTTAAAGCTGTATTATTGGTGCCTATAGTGCAGCAGAAAATGGCAACCATACTGTTTTTACTGATTGTTTCTTTTTGTCTAGTTGCTTTTCCACAAGTTTTGGAGGTAAAAGCAGAAGCTAAGACAATTGTTGTTCCAGATGATTATTCTACAATTCAGGAGGCTGTTCGCAGTGCAGCGTCAGGAGATACGATTTACGTAAAGAAGGGCGTTTATCAGGAAAATGTAGGGATTGACAAACCATTGTCTTTGATTGGAGAAGATGTTGATTCAACCATAATTGAAAGCTACAGTGTACCTGTCAAAGTCACCTCGGATAGAGTCAATATTTCGGGTTTTACGCTCAGTTATGGTTATGCTGCAATCCAAATGAGTGAAGTAAAGTTTTGTAACATTCACGCAAACAAGATAACAGGTGCCACGTATGGCATAAGAGTATTCAAATCATCAAGCAATAACATAACTGAAAACGTATTCGAGTCAATCGGAAGTGGAAGTGCTATTCGACTTGATTATGCGCCCCAAAATTTGATACAAAGAAACTACATCAGTTCATGTGTAGAGGGCGTCCAGCTCATGGAAAGCAGCCACAACAACACAGTTACCGAAAACACAATTGTGAACTGTGATGATCAGGGAATAAGGCTGCTGTACTGTGACAATAGCATGGTGATTGGAAATAACATAACAAGCTGCGGTATTGGGTTGAGCATTTACGGTGCTAACAACAACACGGTTTACAATAACAGCTTCATTAACAACACAGTGCAGATTTCAACGAACGAATGGTATGCCCAGCAGTGGGGATACACTTTTTCGGTGAACGCCATAAATGAAAACTACTGGAGCGACTACAAAGGCACAGACAGCAACCAAGATGGACTAGGAGACACACCCTACGTTATTGACGAGAACAACCAAGACAGCAGTCCACTCATGAACCCAGTTGATGTAGGAGTAATCGCTGAATTTCCATCATGGACGCGCATACTGATTATGATACTTGCAACCGTGTCAGTGGCAGTAATTTACAAACGTAGATTTTACAGCCAACAAAAGGAAGAAACAAAATGACAAAAGAAAAAACAGCAGTCACATTGTTAGTGTTCTTTTTGATTCTGCCAGCCTTTTTGTTGCCTGCAGTTAACGCATCATCTGAAAATTCGTGGACACCCATGAAACCAATACCAACAATAAGAAAAGCCCTTGGCGTTGCTGTTGTAAACGGAAAAATCTACGCAATCGGCGGCAAAAACGATAATGGATATCTCTCCACTAACGAAGAGTACGACCCAGCTACAAACACGTGGACCACAAAAGCGCCTATGCCAACCTCAAGAAGCGGCTTTGGCATAGCAGTAGTTAACAACAAAATTTACTGCATCGGAGGCAAAATTGACTTCAACTGGGATACTGGAGAGCACATACTTTGTTCAATCAACCAAGTTTATGACCCCTTGACCGATACGTGGGAAAACAAAACTTCGATGCCCACAAAAAGGGAACGCACATCCACAAACGTAGTCCATGATAAAATCTATTTGATAGGCGGATTTAAAGCTCAAACTAGCTCGCCATATAAACTCTTACAAAGTCCAGTAAACGAAGTTTATGACCCCCAAACAGACACGTGGACAACAAAAACGTCAATACCCACAACCTCATACGGTGCCACATCTGCAACAGTCAACAACAAAATCTATGTGATAGGCGGTTTGCATAGCGATTTAAACCAAATATATGACCCTGCAACGGACACGTGGAGTCAAGGAGCCCCCATTCCAACTGCAGTTGCCTTAGCGGGTGCAGGTGCAACCAGCGGAGAAAAGGCGCCAGAACTAATCTATGTTATTGGAGGCTATCCATCGTACGATGAGGTGCACCTGAATCAGGTCTACGACCCGCAAACAGACACATGGACTATCGGTAAACAGATGATTACGGCGCGCCACAGTTTAGGTGTTGCAGTTATAAACGATACATTATATGCAGTTGGAGGAGGCTCCAGCAACTTGAACGTTCGCTACTATGAGCAAAATGAACGATATACTCCAATCGGGTATGTCACAGAGTTTTCGTCACAGCTTATTTTGGTGCTATTCGCTGTTTTGTTGCTGGTTGTGCTTGCCACAGTATTTGGTGTAGTTAAAAAACTAAAAAAGGCATAGTTTTTAAATTATTGTTTCATTGATGGAGGATACAGAGGCAAATCAAAAATGAAGCGTAATATTGTTTTAATTGCTAGCATTGTTCTTGTTGTGACATGCGTTGTGAGCATGTCCTGTAGACCTGTTCAGGCTTTAGGAGATGTCCACATATTGTCACATTCAAGTTTCTATGATAGTCTTGATAATTTGTATGTTGTTGGAGAAGTCGAAAACACCGGAGACGCTGCAACACAATTCACTAAAGTAACTGTCACATACTATGATTCAGCCAATCAAGTCATCACAACAAGTCTTGGATATTCAACAATAGATATTTTGCTTCCAGGAAGAAAATCTCCTTTCGCAGTTCTACTGCTTGAAAGTGACGATTCATTGAATGTTCACAATTACACGTTAAGCGTTTCTTGGAGCAACTACGAAGAAGACAAACCAGTTGGACTTGAAATATTATCTTCATCTGAGTCTATTGATTTCTTGGACTTCATGCATGTTACAGGAGAAATAAAGAACATAGGCGATTCAGAAGCTAATTCAGTTATGGTTTGTGCAACATTTTATGATTCCACAGGAACAGTTGTTGGCAGAAACTGGGAATATGCAGAACCAACAGATTTAGCACCCAACGAAACAGGCTCTTTTGACGTAGAACTAATTTACTCACAACAAATAGAAAAAGTAGCAAGCTACAGCCTATCCGCAGAATCAGAAAATTACGCAGTAATTCCAGAATTTCCAACATGGACAACCATGATTGCTGCACTGGCAATCGTCGCACTAGCAACTGTTATCTACAAAAAGAAACTAGCGGCAGACAACTAAACAAACAATACACACAAAACAATCTCTCTTTTTCTATTTTCTAAGTTTTTATTTTAGCAAAAGCAGGTCAACAAGCTCCTTTTGGTCGACTTCTGCTCGGGTTCGCCAATCCAAGTAAAGCTGATTGTGTTCATCCTCAGCCAAGTATCCAGCTTTGATGTAGCGGTTCAGGTTCATTTCTGCTCTCCAGCCAGGAAGTTTACTGTGAAGCAACTCTTCCACTTCAGTTCGGGGCGCTTTTCCCTTCTTGGAAATCAAGTAAGAGATGGCGGTAGCCAAACCTGCAATGTCATCTATTCTCCAGCCCATCATCTTAGCGTCTTTGGCGGGAAATCCTCCTCTAAGAGTAACATAGAATCGTGCTTTGTTTAACTGTTCAAGGGTTGGCTCTCCAGATGGAGTTTCTTCCTCAAAGATGGTTTTCACTTGCAGGTCCAGCTTTTCCAGATGACCATCCAGTACTTTGAGGATTTTAGGGTAATCAGAGCCTAACGCGTTCTTTAGTTCCCAGCCTTTTACTCCCGGCTTCATGTGATGCTTGTAAAACAGCAGCTGGGTTGCTCTCTTGATTTTTCGGGCATAGTAGGCTTTTCTGGTCATAGTGTTTTCTCCTTTTTCCATCTTGTCCATTCTTCAAAACTTACAGAGATTGGAACAGAAACCATCCGCTTGTCACCTAACTCTCGTGGCTCATCTAAAGCTTTGATGAAAATCTCCTCCTCTAAGGGAACCAACTCCAAGGTTGCATACCCGTAAGTTACAAGAAAGCTGGTCATGTATGCTCGGTCTAACGTTTCTTGGTAGGTGTCGGCGCCAACAAAATCCCAGTAAAGAATCTTGTCTGTGCCCACAGTCTGTTTGAGTTCACTCCAAAACGTTTCCAACTCTTCCATGAACGTTTTCTCTGCCAAGATTTTCAGCATAACAAGCTCTTCTCTTGTAGTTGCCCCAGCCTCCACCTGCAAAGGGTCATCCCGTTGCCACCGCTCATCTACCGGAGCAAGATCGTTCCAGTATTTCAGGGCTTGCGCCAAGCTGGGAATGGAAAGTTGTTCCATCTCGATGATTGGGTTCCAAACCGAAGTGAAAACTGTGGCTAGTTCTTGTTTGTCTAGTTTTTGGATTTTTTCTTCAAGCAAAAACGGGTCAGTGTATAAAGAGGTTGATCGGTGTTTGACCCAGTTTCCCTGATTTTGTATCACTGATGCTAGACATTGCACTGCCTCCGCGTCCATGGTCAACTCTTCTGGAGATTCCCAGTCTGGAAAATATTGACGAAGCGTAGATATTATGTCGTCTACATCCACGGCAAAGGGGTCTACTCCTTGTTCATCAACAGATTTGCATAATTCGATGACACGCTGAACACGTTCGCTGCTTAGTTTCTTGTCTTTGTTGACCAATCAGCTCACCTCTTTTATGAGTGAAGCGCCCTCCACGTTTTGGACAGTTATCAGGTGAACGTCCTTTTCGGTGAATGTAAGTTGGCTGGGAGTGATAGCCAAGTACTGTGAATCTAATCCAGTAACAGAAGAGACAAGAAGGTTTGCGATGGTTTCCCTGTTTTTTGGGTCCATGTGAACGTCATACTCGTCAACTGCTCTAAATGGCGAGTGAACATGCTGCTGCAGTGCAAGAAGAAAGGTTACTGTGGCGGTGCTTCTTTCGCCTCCACTTTGAGTATACGCGTTAAGGGGAACAGGTTTTCCTCCTTTGAAGCCCACAAATATTTCTAGTCCAGCAGCTTCAATGTCTTGCTCGTTTGCCAGTTTTACTTCGCCAACCGCGTATGCTTCGGAGAGAATTTTTTTGTATTTGACGTTAACGTGACCTAAAAGATTGTGTATCATGGTTCTCCATGCATCGCTTCTTGCGTTTACTTCTTGCATTGCTTTTTCTCGGTTTTCTGCAACCAAGCGGGCTTTCTCTTTGAGTTCCAAGTAGAGTTTGGAGTATGATTCGTACATGCGTTCTATGTCCTCGGAAACGTCCGCCAACGCGGCTAGGTGCCCATCAGTTACCCGCAGCTCTTCTAGAAGCTCCATTGTGGTTTTCATGGGCACAATTCTTTGCCCTACTTTTTCAGCGCTGTTCACGTATTCGCCAAGATCAACTATGGCTTGTTGGAGTTCCTTGTCTAAACGCTTCAGGGCTTTGGTGAACTGTTTGCTTTGATACTGCATCAATGCTAAACGGATCTTGTGGTCAATCATGTTGTTGGTGGCGGTTTGTATTTCATTGTTGATGGAATCTGCGTTGCCTTTGATTTCTGAAATCTGCTGACCTAAAGTTTTGAGTTGTTCATTTGATGATTCAACAGACTTTTTCAGGCTTGAGTTTCTCAAACTGAAACGTTGCGTCCAGCCCTCTTCTAGAATACTGTAGCTTGTCCTGATTTCTTCGAGTTGAGGTCTAAGGTCTATAGGATTTGTTTTTTCGCGGATAACAGCTTCAAGAGACTGGATATTTTCTAAAACTTTTTTCATCTCAGCATGATGATTATCTGTCCAAGACTCTGTCTGCTTCAGGGCTTGATTTGACGTTGAGGCGGTTAACTCAAGTTTAGCCAGTTCACGCTCCAACACCAGCCGATCTTCCCAAAGGCTCACCCATGCAAGCCTAGACCGCTTCAAGGTTTTCTGTAGCTCATCTAGCTGTCCGTTTATGGTTTTTGTTTCGGTTTCAAGTGTTGTGACTTTGTTTTGGCTCTCTTGCTGTTGCTCCTTTAGTTTAGCGACAACTCTTTCACGTTTGAGCACTTCAGCCCATGCGAGTTCCCGTTCAAGAAACCGCCTTTTAATTTTCAGCTGCTTTTTTTGCTGGTAGCGGTCGTATTGTTCGCGCCAGTAAGTGAGGGTTTGCTGGGCTGATTCAAGAAGTTTCCCAACAGAGTCGCCTTGGCTCATGATGCGGCTCAGCTTTTTTTGGGCTTTCAAAACGTTTTGTCGGTATGACTCAAAGCCGACCGCTGCTTCAACCATTTTCAGTTTTTCTTGAGATGAAAGAACGCTGAATTGGTTAACCATGTTTTGGTGCATGATGATAAGCATGTTGTCGGGGTCAACTTCAAACTTGGCTAGAAGCCTGTTAACTTCTATCTTGTTTGCAGCTGTGTTTTCTAGTTCAAACCAGTATTTTCCGTCTCTTCTTAAGCCTCTTGTCAAAAAGATTTGGTCTTTTTTGATTCTGGAAACTGGTCTTCGTCCATTTCGTTCAGAGTTATCTAAGACTATTGTGACTCTGGCTTCATCTTTTCCGTATCTGATTAAGTCGCTTAGTCGTTTGGATCGTTCAGTGGATGATTGCCCAAGAGCCACCGAGATTCCGAGGAGTATAGAGGATTTTCCTGAGCCGTTTGGACCACAGACTACGTTGACGCCCTTTTTGAAGGGTATCCGAGCGTATTCGTAGGACATGAAATGCTCCAAGATAACTTCTCTAATCAGCATCTGCGTTCTGGCGCCTCTCTACTACTCAACAAACAGCAATATTCAAAGAGTATGCGACATAAACACAAAAAGGAAGAAATTAACCTTCCGCTTTTTGACACAACAAGTGACGAAGCAAGTTGATGGGTTATAAAAGCTTTTATTTTTTCGCAACCAATTCTTGTATGGGTAATAAATATGGTAGACAATACGATTGTGCATTTTGATATTCCAGCAAAAGATTTAGAGAAACTAAAAACATTCTACTCAAAACTATTCAACTGGAAAATCTACAGAGCCCCAGGACCCATAGATTACTGGATGATTGAAACGGTTCCTGTTGATGCAAATGGCATGGCGGTTAGACCCGGAGTGAATGGCGGAATGTACAAGAAAGACAGCCCTGAGCTTAAACCAGTCAACTACATTTTGATTGAAGACATTGACGAGTATATCCAAAAAATCAAGCAGCTTGGCGGCACCATAACACAGCCAAAACAGGAGGTTACGGGCGTAGGCTGGATTGCATCAGCTGTTGACCCTGAAGGCAACGCATTCGCTGTTATGCAGAGCATGAGATGAACAACAAAGTTCTATCGGCTACGGGTTTGCGAGGCAACATAATATAAGAAACCTCAAACCTAACTGTAGGTTGTATTACTGGAGGTTTTTTGAGTGACCACTCTTTCAGTTGAATTCAAAAGAAAAGCCGCCAACATGTACATACAAAACAGGGAAAAACTCGAGAAACTCGAACCCAACACAATGGAACATTTTGCCTCAAAAATTCTGGAAATAATCGATACAGAAAAAAAGAAATCAGACGCTCTTCACGACCTAGAAGTCCTAGAGTACAACATGGAACTACTCAAAAACTACGCATCCAAACTCAAACAGTACGAACCAGAAACCGACGAATACGACTTCACCCAAAACGACTGCACAAACATGGTAGACTCCACAAAAAAATGGCTGACACTAGAAGGGCTAATCTAAACAAACCACCTAGTAGGAGACTAATAGCAGTTCATTGTTGAAAACAGTGTTTTTTCAGAAAAAGATTGAAAGAACAAAAAAGTGTGTTTAGATAATTATTTGATCAAGTTCAAATGGATCTGCATTGTGTTCTTGAGAATTTGCCGTTTTTCGCAATGTTGACGAATATTCTGCATTATCCAGTATTTTATGCGAAGTAGCAATCCAGAAACATCATGACAACAAAGCCTGTTATCAACCCAAACGTTGCTTCTCTAGCAAAGCCTTTCCGGTGGCTTTCAGGAATCATCTCATCGCTCACAACAAAAAGCATGGCACCAGCAGCAAACGCCAATCCCCAAGGAAGAATCGGCTGAAAAACCGAAATCAACGCAACACCCAGCAGCCCTCCAACAGGTTCAACCAACCCCGTAAGAGTTGCATACCCAAGAGCCTTCCTTCGACTGTATTGTTCCCTGCGCAAAGGCAAAGCAACAGCTAATCCCTCAGGCATATTCTGCAACCCAATAGCCAACGCTATCACTAGACCCGCAGCTGCATCCCCACTACCAAAACTTACGCCCACAGCCAAGCCTTCAGGAAAGTTGTGGATGGTTATTGCAATCACAAAAAGCCATACTTTCGACAATTTTGAGGGTGGACCTTCAGCGCCGATAATTGGGTGAAAATGCGGAATAAAGCGGTCAACAAGATGCAAAACAAAGGCGCCTAAAACTATCCCAAAGACTGCAACCCATGGACCACCTAAATCGATGGCTGGAATTACCAAGCTAAATGAGGTGGCAGCGAGCATTACGCCCGCAGAAAAGCCAAGCATCACATCCAGTAGCCTATCGGAAATTTGTTTAGTAAATAAAACAGGTAAGGCCCCTGCACCAGTTGCCAGACCAGCGGCTAGGCTGGCGAGGGCTCCGAGCCAAATTATGTCTGCATTCATGATTTCACTTCATTTTCTGTAAAGTCTGATTTTTTGATTAAAGACTAGAACTTGTGAGTCTGCTTTCAGGTCCCCCGTTTGTTTCAAAGCTTTGAGGCGCAAAATATACTATAAAAATGGGATTAAAAAGCTTTGAAGCCGATGTCCCAGCATCGCAGATAGGAAACTATTCGGGCAAATCTGCGTTTGTGTGTCTATTATGAACCAGCATCAATGGGTTTTACGGTTGATTATTTCTTTGCATTTGTCTGCAAATTCGCACCAGTCTAAACAGGAAGTTTGCTTTTCAGGTCTGCTGACTTCTTTGCTGCAGATGTCACAAACTGCAGTGTCTTCGTCACTCCAAATCTCTACACTTCCAGCGCAGTTTGGGCACTGAATAAACTCTGGTTTTGGGCGAAGAAACTTTTTGATTCCCGGACACGATTCTGCATTTGAGCCTTCCAAACTATCTTCATCTCCTATTGCGATATTTTTTCTCCTTTAATGCTAATTGTTTGCTGCGTCACAGGAACAACTTTCCCCGAAAGCTCTAAAGCCTCTTTAACAAGGCGCATTAACCCGAAACAGCATGGAACCTCCATATTCACCACGGTGACGCTTCTTATGTCTGCTGCCCGAAATATCGCAGCCAATTTGTTTCGGTAAAGGGTTGCATCATCAAGTTTTGGGCAGCCAACAGCAAGAACTTTGTCCTTCAACATGTCCTCATGAAAGTCTGCGTACGCAAAGGGCACACAATCAGCAGCTATCAGCAAATCTGAATTCTTCAAGAAAGGTGCATTTGGCGGCATAAGTTTTAGTTGGACTGGCCATGTGGAGAGTCTTGTTTCCTTCTTTTCGGAAATAGTGTTTCGTGCTGGTTTTTTTGTTGGTTCTTCGAATTGTATTGGTTTCACTGATGGACATAAGCTTGGAGCAGTTGTTGATGTTTTTGTTTGGTGGACATGTTCTTCTGCTGCTTTTTCGTTGAATTCTTCTGCTTCTCTTTGTATGATTGTTATGGCGTCTTGGGGGCATTTGCCTAAGCAGGCTCCTAGTCCATCGCAGTATATGTCTTTGACTAGTTTGGCTTTTCCGTCGATGATTTGGATTGCGCCTTCGGCGCAGGCGGGTATGCATATTCCGCAGCCGTTGCATTTTTTTTCGTCGATTTTTACGATGTTTCTTAAGACCATACTGTTTTGCTCACCTTTTTTCAGTTTTTAAGAATGTGCATGATTCTTTTATTTGCTGATAGGCAATGAAGTTTATGTTTGGTTTTGGTTGTGTTTTTGTTCATTTCTTTTTTTCCTGTGCGTTGTCCACGAACTGTTGAGGTAAACTTCATATGAATATATATTCATATGTATGTTATAAGCCTTACGGAACACAAAACAAAGACAAAAACAACAAAACAGCACACCTACAAAAAATATATAACAGCGTTATAACATTAATAGTTTACCGCAAAGGTTGGAAATTTTTATGCCAGAAAAAAAGAAAGTCGCACTAGTCGTACACAGCGGCACCATAGACAAACTCCTCTGCGCATTCACATTAGGCTCCACAGCAGCAGCCATGGATATGGAAGTACATCTATACTTCACGTTCTGGGGACTTAACATGCTCAAAAAGGGAGCCATGGAAAAAGCAGGACTTCCCGCAACCTACAAGCAATACGAAGAGATGCTGCAAACAAAACTAAAAGAGATGAACTACCCCACCGCCTATGAAATGCTCAAAAGGATGAAAGCGAGCGGAAACGTGAAAATCTATGCCTGCAGCCCCACCATGGAAATGTTTGGGGTAACAAAGGATACTCTAATTCCTGAGGTGGATCAAATTGCAGGAGCAGCAGCATTCCTAGACATAGCTGCAGACGCGGACATAAGTCTCCTGATTTAGTGCTCAAAATCGCATCTCAATTTCCCCTTTTTTAGGGCATAGCCAATTCGCTGTAACCACAAAAGGTAGAATTAGTCAAACTATTTAGTCACAAAGAGCTTTAGGTTAAAGGTAAGTTTTGCTGCAAAAAGGTTCAACGAGGAAAATTTCATGACAAAAACCAAAGTTTCATGGTTGCCATGGAACTCGGACTCGTTCCAAAAGGCAAGAGAGCAGGATAAGCCGATTCTTTTGGGAATAAGTGCTGTTTGGTGCCACTGGTGTCACGTCATGGATAATACTACATACTCTGACGGTGAAGTTGCAAGGCTCATTGAAGAGCTTTTTGTGCCAATACGGGTGGATCGAGATCAGCGACCAGACATTGATAAAAGATACAATATGGGAGGCTGGCCCACCACCGCCTTTTTGACTCCAGACGGTGAGGTGTTAACGGGTGGGACATACATTCCCCCGCAGCAGATGATGATGTTGCTTGATCAGGTAAGCCGTACATATCAAAAAGAGAAAGGAAACCTGAAGGCAAAAATAAAGGAGCTGCAGCAGGAGACAAAAAAGCCTCAAGTTGAAGCTGATTTGGGTAACGATGCTTTTCGGTCGATTATTGACGAGTTGACGCTGCAGGTTGCTTCACGATTCGACTCTGTGCATGGAGGGTTTGGGGATGCGCCAAAGTTTCCCCATAGTGGGGCATTGCGTCTGGCTCTTTTGCATTATCAACTGGAGGGGTATTCTGCAGCGTTGAGTATTGTGAAAAAAACGTTGACTGCGATGGGGGCTGGAGGAATCTATGATA
This sequence comes from Candidatus Bathyarchaeum sp., assembly GCA_003096235.1. Next base: position 17,267 of record PIXT01000010.1, read on the forward strand.
AAGAGGAGGGCGGCTTTTTTCGTTACTCTACTACGCGGGACTGGAGCGTACCTCATTATGAGAAGATGTGCGAAGACAACGCCAAACTTTTGGTCAACTATCTGGAAGCGTATCAGCTTACGGGAGAAGAAAGTTTTAGGGACACAGCAAAGGGAATACTATCATACGTCAACGGTAAGCTTAGTGACACGGAAAATGGCGGGTTTTATGGCAGCCAAGATGCTGACGAAGTTTACTACAAGCTTAATGTAGCCGAACGACAAAAACGAACAGCGCCAACAATAGACAAGACAATTTTTGTTAACTGGAACTCCATGATGGTTTCAGCCTATTTGCTGGCATCGGTGGTTCTTGAGGAGCAGTTGTATCAAAAGTTTGCTCTGAAGACAGTTGACATGTTACTGGAGAAGGCATTTAGTTCCAACAAAACAATGAATCATTACATAATCAAGGGACAAAGCAATCTTTCTGGGCTTCTCACAGACCAAGTTTACATGGTTAAGTGTTTGATAGACAGCTACCAAGTTTCGTCAGATAGAAAGTTTTTGGATTACGCAGAACATCTTGCAGGGTTTATGCTTGACAAGCTTTGGGACAGCAATGGAGGATTTTATGACAAGCCCAAAGAAAGTGAGGATTTGGGGGCGTTGAAGCTGTTGGATAAGCCCATTGAAGAAAACAGCGTTGCGGCTGAGGCGTTCTTGAGGCTTCACCGATTAACTGGAAATAAAGCATATTTTGATGCTGCAAAGAAAACTTTGGAGTATTTTGCTTCTAATTATCAGCGGTATGGTATTATGGCGTCAGTTTACGGTTTAGCTGTTGAGTTTTATCTTCATCCCATGCAGATACATATAGTTGGCTCAAGAAACAAAGGTTTAACTGGTCTACTCCTAAAAGAGAGCCCTAGAACATATAACCCGCTAAAGGTCGTGGAAGTATTGGACCCCGAAATTAACAAAGACAGGCTGCAAGGTCTTGGGTATCCAGCTACAGGCGTGCCGAACGCATACGTGTGCTATGGTGGAACCTGCAAGTCTGTTGAGGACCCAAAAAAGATTGCTGAAGTAATTCGAGGTGAAACAGATGGAAACAAAAACACAGCCTGACCAGAAAAAAACTGTGCTAGAGATTATTGAATTACTTGAAAACGAGTATCCAGACGCTAAGACTGCTCTGGATTACAGCAACCCGCTAGAAATTTTGGTTGCAACTATTCTTTCGGCTCAATGCACAGACAAACGAGTAAACATTGTCACAAAAGCTCTATTCAAGAAGTACCGAACAGTAGAAGATTACGCCAACGCCGATTTATCTGAGCTTGAACAGGACATCAGGTCCACAGGCTTTTACAGAAACAAGGCAAAGAACATCAAGAATACAGGTCGATTGTTGGCTGAAAAGTATGATTCACAGGTTCCACGCACAATGGAAGAGATGCTTGAGTTGCCCGGTGTTGCCCGAAAAACAGCCAACATTGTATTAGCAAATGCTTACGGCATAATCGTTGGAATAGCCGTGGACACTCATGTTCGTAGACTGTCCCAAAAACTTGGGTTAACAAAAAACAAGAACCCAGACAAGATTGAAGCAGACCTTATGCGGATAGTTCCGAAAACTCACTGGAAAAAAATAAACAATCTGCTAATACTTCATGGAAGAAACGTGTGCACTGCAAGAAAACCAAAATGCAACCCCTGCGTTTTGAACAACCTTTGTCCCTCAGCATTCAAATCATAAAACAAACGAAAAGCAAACCTGAAAAGACAAAACAGCCATTTCCATGCTTTTCTGAAAAAAGGCTGTTTTCAACAATGAACCTCTATTAGACTACTAATATGCGTAACCAAGTGGGCATAACTTGTTGTTTTGATTGGATACTTCTGATTTTGGTTTTTAACTACGAAAAATAGTCCTGCTCGGCTTTTTCTTTGGCAGCGACAAAAAAGCTTCAAGACGTCAAAGAACCAGATATGCGAGGTTAATGACGACTGGTCAATACTTTTTTCAAGTATTGTTTTTGCGCGAGAATCATGTAAATCAAATTTATTAATTCGTTTAGTCATAGTTATCTTAGTCTTTTTGGTATAAAGGAGTAACTTAACATGAGAAGGAGCATGTTTGAGATGTATATTGACCTCCTTAAGGTCCTAGCCCAAAGGGGTCCATTAAAGCTAACACATATCATGTACAAGGCTAACGTGAACCAGAGTGTCCTCAAGGAACACTTGGGCTTTCTCATACAGCACGGACTGGTTGAAGAAAAAGCTCTTGGAAAAGATAGAGTAGTTTATGTGGTAACAGAAAAGGGTCTAAAAGCTCTCAAGCATGTCCGTGAATTGGAGATATTGATACCCGTCAAACTAGATAATGGCGCTCGTATTCCTTCATCATTGTATTAGAAAAAGTTCTCTTGCGCAATACTGGACGTAAAACAAACGTTAAAGCATTGTTTTATCGTTTTGGTTTTTCATTTCTAAACAGAAAGAGCTGTGGTGAGATTAACTTTTTAACTATTTTTATCATTAGAATAAAATAGGGGTTACTGTGTTTGAAGCAGAGTATGTTGAAAAAATAATTCAATCGTATAGAAATGAATTCATTCGTTTAGATAAAGAATTACAGGAGCAAATAAAAGCGAATGCCTTCAGTAAAACTCTACTTCCACAATGCCAATTAGAAATTATAGATTTCGAACAGTATGGATCAGTTTGGATAATTAATCACGACTCAAAGCGTATGGATAAACTTGTTTCAATTAAATTAGGAAAAAATGAACAGAAAAAAAAGAATCTGGAACATATTCTAGAACAATACGACTTTTTTAACAACGCATGGACGGCTTTGTCACAAACAATGAGAGATGCTATTTTAACTGATGGAGTTTTACTCATATTCGAAGATGATTTTTGGTGGGCTTTTTATAAACAAAGAAAGCCATACGAATTTGCTTTATGGTTACTCGACAATACATTATACGAGATTGGCGATATTATTAATAACGAGCAACATCTTGCCCTGAAAGAAAGTGCTGAACGTCTAAAGAAAGATGTAACATTAGTGGCAGAAAATGATGTTAGAGCCCGACTTGAGATAACATCAAACAAAATTGATGCAGCAGTGAGAAAACTTCAAACCATTGATGAACATGAAGAGAAACTTTGCGCTTTAAAATCCGATTTAGATGGAGTTCACAGGCTCATAGGCAGGGAGACATATGGGGAATGGAAAGTTCTAATTAATGAAATAGACAAAAACAAAGATCGAATTAATTCGTTATCAAATATTAAAGAAGCATATGATAAAGTCCTTGCTCAGCAATCCGAAGTTATGAAACAGCAATCAAGTTTCATTAATTGGATAAAATATGCAACAATCCTTGTTCCTATTGCCGCAGTGTCAGTTCCAATACTTGAAATATTACTTAGACAATTCTTAGGCATCCCTTGAAAAAGTCCAAACCATAACATTCCGCCATAACGAATAATATGTGTTTTACCGTGGATTTGTCTCTTAACATGGTCTGCGTGTTGAATGCACGTAAGCACTGTACACATTTTTTCTTATTTTATGTTCCAGAATGCTGATTGGGTCTTTTTTATTTGTGTTAGCATTTTTTCTGCTTTACGTTTTATCGTCGGAGCTGAATAACGAGGTTTATCTTTGAATGAATATGGAACAGTAGCCATCTTTGCGGTCACTGTGCATGCTAGTTTTCCAATGAATTTTAGGCTGTATCCGCCCTCCAGAACCGCAACAAGTTTTCCTTGACAAAACTTGGATGCTAACTCTAAAACAGAATCAAAGATTTTGGCGTAACTGATTGTTGATAGATACAGGTTTCCTACTGGGTCTGCGTAGTGGTTGTCAAATCCTGTGGAAACAAGAATGAACTGTGGTTTGTACTGGTTGATTATTGGCGCCACAACCTCGTTGAAGGCTCTAAGGTATATTTTGTCGTCTGCGCCATACGGAAACGGGACATTTACAGTGTATCCTCGTCCTTTTTTCTTGCCGACTTCATCTACAAAGCCTGTTAACGGAAACTCGATTGGGTCTTCATGAAGGCTAACATACAAAACATTGTTGCTTTTACAGAATATGTCCTGTGTCCCGTTCCCATGATGCACATCAATATCCAAAATCAAGACACGATCAAGACCACAATTTTTTAGCAGATACGAAGCAGCAACTGCAACATTGTTAAACACACAAAAACCCATAGGATAATCTGGTCCCGCATGATGCCCCGGAGGTCTAACAAACGCGAACGCATTACGATACGTTCCGTTCATAACCAAATCAGCGGCTTTCACCGCTCCCCCAGCAGCCAATAGAGCTACATCATAGCTTTCGCTGCAAACCACAGTGTCTTCTTTATCCAAAAGTCCGCCGCCACATCTGCAAAACTTGTTGATTTGCTCAATATAGTTACTGTCGTGGACCAGCTTCAAGTCATTCATGTTAACCTTTTTTGGCTCAATAAGAGAGCAACTTTCGTTTTCTAGAATGCCACTTTTGTTTAGTTCTCGCATGATTGCCCTGAGGCGGGAAGGAACTTCAGGGTGGTGAGACCCAGTTTTGTGGCGCAAATATTTGGGCGAATAAACTATTGCTGTCTTTTTCATTTTCTTTTGTCCCAAACGAAAAATGTGCTTACTATTTTCCGTTAATTAACATTTTGTGTCTATTCCTTAATTAATTGTTATCAGTCATGGCGGCTGTGTATTTGTTTTTGATAAAAACGATTTTATGTTTCGTAAAGAATATTGAACAACTAAACTGTTCAGGGCGGATTGGCGTTGGCATCCAAAATCGCTGTATTTTCGTACTTGATTATCGTAGTGAACATACTAGTTTTCATTAAAAGCCTAATAGACCCTGAATTCTACAGCCTGATTGTCACAACATACGGTTTAGTTCCCGCCCAGATAATGAACGGCGAGAACCTCTTATCCCTAGTAACATCCATGTTCATACACGCTGACATCCTTCACATTGGAATGAACATGATATTCTTGCTGCTAAGCGGCGATGTTGTTGAACGAGAAATAGGCAACTTCCGCTTTTTGGGACTGTATCTCGCCTGCGGCATCATCGCAGGACTCTTCCACTCATACATAAACAGCGCATCATCCATCACCACCATAGGTGCGTCAGGAGCAATCTTTGGAATATTAGTTACATTTGCCATTCTTTTTCCATTCCGCTGGCGCCTCACACTCTTCGGCTTCATTCCCATCCCACTTCCAGCAATCCTGTTTGTTTTCGTAACCATGATCACCGAAACCGCTTACGTATCCTCTGGAATCGTAGAAAACGTTGCCCACACCGCACACGTGGGAGGATTCCTTGCAGGAGTCTTCTTAACGTTGCTATTTATACCCAGAAAACAGGCACCCAAAAAATAGCCCTAATCAACCACAACAACACAAACATTACCCACTGAATTTAGATACTCAACAAGTCCACGAACCAAACAATCTGCATCCTCTATTTCTGGAAAATACAGCAAGTGGCTTCCACAGTTTTTTGCGCAATCAGACGCTCCAAACCCATTAACCAGAACCTTCGCCGCCGACATGTTTTTGATGTGACTGTTTACGTTGCACTCCAGCCTTTTGCTGGTCTGAGCAACTATAACCGCTTCCACGGACACGTTTTCGTCTGCCAGAAAATAGTCTATGTGCCAAAACAGACGTTTCTCTTTTCGTAGATGCCTAGCTATCCGATGTTTGAGGCTTGTGGCTCCCTTGCCTAATGCGGAGCCAGTGTACATGTAGTATCCTCTTGAGAACCGTTGCTTGCCCAGCTTTCCTATAGTCAACTCAACTTCTTTTGACAAAAACAGCATCAAAATGTAGACTCCACCCGCTGAAAGCCCTGAAACTGCACTTGCATCCATATTCTTCATCAAAACGTATCCGCCTTGTCACTGAAACCGCTTAGGTTATTGGTTGGTTCCAGAAAATCACTTCATCATAAAGTTCTTGAAGCGTATCGTTGTATTCGGGGTCGCTGTAAACAATATCTAAACTATAGCCGTACTCATCTACTAGCTGGTTAATGTTGCTCCAAATCTGTTCCACCCGCTCATCCGTGTCTGCTGGCCACAACCCCCAAATTTTATCGTTGATTCTGCGTAACCCAAAACCAAAATGTTCAGGCAGAACATAAACCGTTGTTGCTTTTTGTATTCCATGTTTATCTGGATTGTCATTAACGTAATCCCAGAACTGTTCAAGAGCATCAAAGTGTTCCTCAGTTAATATGCCATACTCTGAATAATCTGTGTCTGGATGATCAAAAATCATCACATATTTTGCTCCACTATGGTACGCCGAAATCAAATCATCATACAGTTCATCGCCTGAAACAATGTACGGAACCTGATTATATGTCCAAGTAACCATAACACCCCACTCTTGCTGTTGCACATTAGCAGCACCCCTACAAAGCCCAACATTTAGTGGTCTACTATGATTCCAAGCAAACTCAGCTAAAACAATGTCATAACCAGCCTTGTAGTCATACCAGTACAACGCATACTCCGAAGTTAACAACGTAATATTCTCACATTTTCGGGCGTAATCATAATAGTCTATGTGCCCATCAAGCAAATAGACAAATAACTCAGACGCTTCGGTTTGATTTTCCGCGTCTATAACCAGCTGAAAACTACCTGCGTCTAGCTGGTTTCCTCCGGGCTCATCCATGGCGTAGGCTCCTAGGAATTTGTCGCCGTATTTTTCTTTTGCTTCTGAAATCCAAATGTGAGGCCAGTAGTTGTATCTAAAGTGTCCAGTGCTGTTAATTGGAGAAATAAAAAAGACATACAGGTACAAGTCAGCGTCGTAAACGTAGTCGCATACTTCGTTAAGGTTGTTTTTGTCAAATGTTATCCCGACTGAGTCAACAATGAACGTGTTTGTGAAATTCTTTACCCGATCAACTAACGCTTTGCATCCTTCAACACTGTGATTGTCGATTGCATATTCTACGCCTACAAAAAAGTCTGGGTCTGAACTTTGTTCATCTGGACTAACGTTCAAAGCTACCAAAAAAAGAGGCAAAACAATAATCATGATGAATATAAAACCGAACAGAAGTGTACCATGTTTCATCTTTTTTTCTCCATGCCATATTTGTTATCTTACAAATACAATATCTATTCCAAGTTATAACATTAAAGACCAGCCTGTTGTCATAATACACTATTACAATCAAAAAAAGAATGGGAGTTGAAGTTTTTTCAGGTTGTTTCTTTAGACATCGTTTTAGCTAGGTTATAGATTACTGGAATCAACAGTATACCCATTGCAATTGCAAATGCCCATGACACGTTTGCGACAATGTTTGTAACGCCTTCAAATGTAGAAAAGATTGCTCCTGCGCCAATGATCAGAAAAATGCTGTAGAGCACAAATTTTGCGTATCCCGCTACAGGTACAAATTCTTTATGGTCATCAGTGATTGATTTGATTAAGCCGTCGGTTAATGCTATTCCTGCACCGATTATCACAAAACCTAAAATCAGCGGATAGATAAGCTCGCCGGACAAAAGCATAAGATCTAACGCAATAAGGATTATGACCGCTATCAAACCTATCTGCAAAAGACTCTTCAGCATGTCTGCTATCTCAACTTTGGCTTTAGGAAAGATCGGCTTGAGCGTGTTTCCCACAAGAGATGACAAAAATCCCACCAAAACGCTGCCAACAACTATTATCACTATTCCGCCCAGAAGTCTAGGTAGATAGCCTGCGAGGTCAACCAGAAATTCGCCAATAACGCCTCCAATGTTCAGAATTTGGATTGCTATGATCACAGATATGACCAAAATAAACGCTGTAGTGATTCCGCCGATAAATGAAGACATGTCCCAACCTGCGGACCTGAAGGTTTTTCCGGTATCTGTTTCGTCAAAGCTTTTCTCTATGCCCATCTTTTCGATGGCTTTGTTTACGGCACGTCCAACAAATTTTCCGACTAAATATCCGATTATCACAATGACTACGGCGGCGATAATGGCAGGCAAAGCACCGACAACATCTGACAGCATATCATTTAGTAATTCTTCAAGATTAGACAAATTGTTGTTCCCCCATCCACAAGTTGTTGATTTTTTCTTATAACATTTCGCATGCCTGTTGTCTTCTCTAATCAGCTTTGGCTTAAATTCGGTCAAAGTAGCAAGCAACACAGCATTGAAATCTACTCTAGTTGTAGAACCTGCCTTAGCGATTCCGCCAACGATTTCTCCCAGCGCAGAGTCACATCTTGTGTTAGTGGCTCCTGGACACACAAACAAATCGTTTACCTTAACCACAACTGCAACAACAACGCCCTGCAGATACGTTATTCATTTGCATGTATGAGATAGAACCATCAAAAACAATGGTCGCCCCGGAAAATGTGCGGACTCAACTGTGGGATTATGTTTGCTAGAAGAAACCTAACTACAATGAAGCAACAAACATGTTCTTTCTTTTTGTTTTCTGAAAAAAAGGCTGTTTTCAACAATGAACCTCTATTAGGACACTAATATGAATATTGAGTTGGAGATAAAAAAAATCAACCCCAAACGTGCTTAATTGTTTGTGCTCGTATTTACTAAAACACCTGCTCGTTTTTTCTTTTGTTTTCCTTGTTTACTCAATATTTGTGATGGATTCTTTTTTTCGTTTAGATGAAAAGCGAAGTGTTGATGATTGTTTTGTTGTTTGCATGTTACATCATTTGATTAGTCATTTGTTTTTTGGGGTGTATTTGTATTCTACAGATAGACGAATATGTTTATTAAGAGTTAAGATTTAAGATAAGTATTAGGTGAAAAAATGCCCACACCCGGACAAGAATTATCAAGCATAGATTTTGAATCAATGATAGGCGGACCATTAGTTGCAGTAATTAATGCCCAAGCCCAAGCAGCAATGACAACAGTGAACTTCATAAAAGAAGTAGGATTCAAAAAACCAAAAACCGAAGGAATCGCAGGAGACGACACAGCCACTGAAGAGCCAATTTATGTCACATTCAAATACCCAAAAGAACTCAGCCCATATCAGCCAGCAACCCCAGGCGACCCTGAAGCAGACCCTGCTGTTCCAGCAACAGATGCAGTGCCAGCAGTATATGAAACACAACAACTACAAGTACCCATACTGACCCTTTTACCCATTCCATTCATTCGAATTGATGAAACCACAGTGGACTTTAACGCAAAAATTAATTCAGTATCATACCGAAAAACAGATACAAACCTAAAAATCGACACTTCAACCGAGGCAAAAGCAGGTTGGCTATTTGGTTCAGCCAAATTGAAGGTGTCAACTTCATACCAACGAAAAACCACACAAGGCAACACAGTCAACAGAACTTACTCTTTAGCAGTTCATGTCAAAGCAGTTCAAGATGAAATGCCTGCAGGAATGGAAAAGATGTTAAGCATCCTTGAAGGAGCCATAACATCAACACCAGCGAGTGCATAAACTCACCCCACTTTTTCTTTTTTTGTTTAGGAGAAAAAATAAATGCCAAACCTTGGAGATTATTTAGGAAATCTAATTGCTGAAGTAACCATTGCAAGAATGCAAGCAGACATTGAAGCAGTAAGAGTTGCAGAATTGTATTCCAGTCACCCCTTGTTGCGTAATATGCCCATTCCACATTTTCGTTTGCCAGCTGTTGAGTTGGATGTTCCTGTTGTAATTAAAAATTTGCAAGCCTCAGATTCTGAAAAGGCGCCGAGGGGAACTCCTTCTCTTGCCGAAACACGGGTTGTTTTCAATAAGGTTTTAGCGAAAACTCTTAGTGAGGAGAAAATTCGTTTGAGTTCAAAACAAAATATTGCTTTGAAAAAAGCCCTTGATAGCAAAGTTTTGTCCTTAACTCAACCCAGAGAGGTTGCCGTGGATGTTAATCGAGCGGCTAAAGAGTTCAGTAGCATTGCAGCTAAAACTTTGGCTTCTTCTAGTTTGAATAATAAAGCTAAAGAAGAGTTAGAAAAGAAAATCGCCGAATTAGCGCGGGTGGAGTTTTTAAATCTTAGAAAGGAACCTTCAAGACTGCAAGTTTTGGTGAACACTACGGATATTCGTGAAGCAGGTCCAATAGAGAATATCACTAGATTGCATTTGAAAATAACTGAAGAAGCTTTTGAATGGACAAGTATTGATTCTGACGGAAAGAAAGAAGATCGACTGGTTGTAGAGTAGAGTCTTCATGTTACGTGTTATTAACCTGGAAGAGATTCAGAATCTTTTGTTGCGAGTCCCAGACATTGTTGCACTTTGTGAAAAAGGAGATTTTGGGGTCGTTGCTGCAGTGAAAAAGTGGTTGATTCAAATGGAGATGACCCTTAAGAACAATAAATTATCGGTTTCGGCTAATGTTGCAGCTTGTAGGGGACTTTTAATTTCCGCTGAGCAGGGCAATATTCCTTCTGGGATTAATTTTAAGGGGAGAATCACCAGACGAAAGGTTCGAGAGGCAACTGCTAGTCGTTGCATCAGTGAAACTGTTAAAATCGTTTCTGACAGAATCCAAAAGGATGCCGAAAGGGTTGAAGAAGCTGAGCGGATAATTAGACAGTTGGTTTCAATTGCGAAAGCTAAAGGGCTAATTGTTGATGTTCCCCAAGGAAATAATTTTAGCGATGCCTTAAAGTACATTTGGAAAAGCATGTCTACGGATCAAGTGTTAACTCAAGGGGCAGTAAGTGTGGAAGGTCTTGTGGGTCCTCATGATGCTCTTATTTTGTTGGATCGCACAATAACAGCTGACAAACAAAAAAGTTGAAGCTAAATAATTTGAAAGTGCAAAATTGCGCGCA
>PIXT01000011.1 GCA_003096235.1 Candidatus Bathyarchaeum sp.
AAGCAAAAGGCGGCATCGTAATGAGCGGGTTTCTGTCACCGCCAAAAGTTTACAGGGACCTAATCCTGCGTAGCGAAAAAAATGTGCACCTCAAAGAATTCGATTCCCCGTTCCCACAAGAGAACAGACGAATCTTAGCCGCCTGCAACGTTTCCTCCAGATACGAGCAACGAACAGACCAAATGCTCCAACGATGCGCAGCTTACATCCAATCCATCTCGGACGCAAACCAAGGCAACATGGGTGTTTTCTTCACCAGTTACCAGTTGATGAACACAATCCTTGCACACCTTGACGTCGACAGGACAATGATTGTGGAAGAACGAAAAACCCGAAGAGACGAAGTAATGGACAAACTAACAAAATCCAGCCACAATGCATTGTTTGGTGTCATGGGCGGCAAATTCAGCGAAGGTATGGACTACCCAGACAACCTGCTTAAGTGTGTAGTAACCGTTGGGTTGCCTTACGCCACGTGGAGTGTTTACCAGCAAGCGTTAATCAACTATTTTGATTACCAGTTCCCCGGAAACGGAAGAGACTACGCCTACCTGACACCCGCAATATTTCGGCTAGTTCAAGCATGCGGACGAGTTCACCGCTCTGCCCAAGACAAAGGATGCATAGTAATGCTAGATGAGCGGGTTACACAACCAAACGTCAAATATCTGCTGCCTGGTTACTACCAAAAAGAGATGAAGATGATACGGTCTGCTTTGGAATGTGAAGAGCAAATACTGGAGTTTTGGGATAGCCACTAAATCCATTTTTAAATGTATGTAATTAAACTTAATTCAAAGCCTAATCTATTTTCTCGTTCCTGCTCACTTTAATTCTACTGGACATTCTCTCTTTTCTATTTCTTTCTTATTTACTGCCACAAATATATGAAACCCATACGTGCACAACGAAAGCCTAATCAGAGTCGGTTTTCTTAACTCGTCATAGAACTTGTTAGTCAATATTTCTTGATAAAAACCCTTTTTATCAATTTCAAACCAGTAATTTTATGATTTAAAATGAATCGTGCTAATCTACTAGTAGTTATGCCACTGGTTTTTTCATTACTTTTGATTTTTTTTCCACAAATTGAGGTGAAAACAGAGCCTACGACACTTATTGTTCCAGATGGTTATCCTTTAATTCAAGATGCAATTAATGCCGCAAATGAAGGTGACACAATTTTTGTTAAGAAGGGAGTGTACTACGAAATTTTAGAAATTAACAAACCGTTGACGCTCATCGGAGAAGACAGGGAACACACAATAATTGATGCACACAAAATTACACAAAACGTAATAACCATAAATGCAGGTTACGGAACATTTACAAACTTCACATTAGGACATACAGGATACATATTCTCTTCAGGAGGAACACCACCAGCAGGAATCTACGTAGAAGGTGGTGTAGGCGGTTTCAAAGTAATAAGAAACACAATAGCTGAAGTTAACGGTCCCGCCTTTAAAGTTCCATACTTTTCGAGCGGCAATAACACTTTTGAAGACAATATTGTGTCAAACAGCGCTTTCGTAATCAGTGCTGGAATTGACTCGCGTGAACCTTACGAACACGAAGCAATTTTAGTCTCAGATTTGCCTTGGCCATTTCCTGCTGAAATAGAACTTTTGGAAGGAAACGAAGTTCTTGAAATTACCCGAACAAATGGTGCTTCTTTGGGAGATTTGATTCTAAAAGACAACGCCACACTAATTGTGGATAATTTCTCCGCGAAGGCCCAAAGTTTGGAGGCTACTAACAACTCACGAATAATTCTTAAAAACGACGCATATTTGTACGTTCATCAGTTAAGTGGAGGTACACCAGCGAAGATTTATCTGAGTGATAACGCCTCGCTTATTTCAACTGACTCATCCACGGTAAGGATTATGTGCAGCGGTGAAACACAAGTTGTTGCCGCCAACTCGAAGCTTAATGTTTTTGCAAGGGAAAACGCTTCAGTTAATTTGAACAACTGTAACGGGACATTCGATGCTAGAGGTAACTCCAACTTCACGATAGTTAACTCTCTTAAGTGTAGTTTTCAAGAAATTATAGATGAATCACAAGTTAGTATCTCAAACAGCTACGTTGGTTCTTTCGGGCTTTCTGATGACGCTAAAGTATCAATATATCACTCAAGATTGACTGGTTCAATAGGTTTATCAGAAGAATCTGATGCATGGTTAATTAACTGCACAATAGAAAAATATGATTCCAAATACCTTTATGATAACTCAACGCTATGGGTCATCAACAGTACATGGAATAGACCAAGAATTTTGAAACTGGAAAATCAATCCGTTCTGTGGTTTGTTAACAGTTCCCTGACAGAAAATGAAGGGCAAGAAATATTCTTTGAAAGTGCAGAAGCAAAAATTGTTTATGGCTACTACTTGACCGTAAACGTGGAATCCACTGAAAGTGTTCCCCTAAAAAACATGACTGTTGCAATCTGTTACTCAAATGGCACATTAATTGAAGAAGCCACAACAGATCCAGAAGGCAATGTTCAATTCATTGTTGGAAGGCGACTATGGCAAAATGGAACAAATCAATATTTTGTTCCGCACATAATCAAAGCATACGGTTCAGGTTACGAGGAGAAAAAAGCAGAAGTTGCCATGAATTCAAATAAAGAGATAACTTTGTCATTAAACCCTGTTGTTGAGCTTCCCCCCGAAGAAGAAACGCAATCAGAGTTCCAGGAACTGCTAATTGCTATAGCATTAGCTTTCTGCATAATCACGATTATTATATTATGGATAATAAGGAAAAGGAAGAAGAGTTAAAATTTAGGAACAATTAGTAGGACAATTTTATTATTTGCCTTTGTAGTATATTCTGATATTTGCATCAGTAACCGTTTATGCTCGACTTAATCAATCATACAGAATGGTGAAACTTTGGAAAAAAAGCGAAAAATCGGCAGAAAAAGCTTCGCAGCACGTGAAGACCTGCTTGACGGCATGACAAAAATCGCCAAACAAGGAGACCTGAGTCTATACCGGTTTTTGAACGACATGTTTGAGCAGATTCAAAGAGCCAACGCGCTTGGAGTAAACATTCGTGAATTAATCGATTCAAGAGAACTACTAAAAGCCGCCAAAGA
>PIXT01000012.1 GCA_003096235.1 Candidatus Bathyarchaeum sp.
AATTATGCACCTTTTTTAAGCCAAGAATGGTAGGTTTTTTGCTCAGTTGAGAAATGTTCTCTGGTTTTTTCTTCTTTTTCAGTTATTGTTTTATTGCACCACGGGCAGTCTCTCGGCAGTTCAGCGCCCAAGTCCCACTGCATCTGAGTGAAGCTGACGTTACGTTTACAGGTTGGACATTGTTTATTCACCAAAATTTTAGTACCCCCTTTTAGTTTGAAATAGTAGCTAGCTAATCTAGCCCTTCAAACATAATATGAACAATTAGCTATTTATTCAAGCCGGTTATTATGCGGGCGGTTTTTTCTTGGGTGTTTATAGAGAGGATTAGTAAGAAATTGGGTTTAACGACAGATTAAAAAATAATTTTTGGGTTTAGCGTAAAATTTTTTCGTCCAAAATAAGGTAACAAAAAAAGGTGGGATGTTGCCTACTAGGTTTTGCGTTTTCCTAATTTGTAGGCAAATATTCCAATCACGACGACTGCCAAGACGGCTACAACTATTATCAACAGCATCTCAAATGAAATTGTGAACAACACACCAGACTCTTGTGCTTCTGAAGATTTTTCTGGTTCAGGCGTTGTGGGTTGTTCCTCAGGTTGTTCTGTGGTTGACTCAGGCTCTGGTTCAGGTGTAGGCTCGGGTTCAGGAGTTGGTTCAGGCTCGGGCGCAGGTGTAGGCGTGGGAGTAGGTTCAGGAGCAGGTTCTGGCGGTGCAGGAAGACTGTTGAGCACAGTAGCTCTTATCATGAGGTCATCGTAGGTTGTATCCCATGTTGTTCCATTCCACAAGTAATCAAAATTCTCATAATTATAAGCAGTAGTTCCACAGATGCAAAGAACTTCGCTGGTAAGAAACTCAACAGCCACCAGAAAATCCTCACCATCTGATACTTCAAGGTCATAAGCAGTAAGATCAACGTCAAACCAGCCATCAGAAGTTGGTGTAGCTTCAATCGGAGTGACTAAATCTTCCTTGTTTGAATTCAATATGTGAGCTCGGAAGGTACTCTGTGAAGGAAAAGAAACATTGCCGAAGTAATAACGAACCGAAATAAGTTTACCAGAAAACAGAGGAACAAACTGCCTAGCATACATTTGACCTGCAGGCAGTGAATTATAATCTTCAGGTGTCCCGCTGTCATGATAATACTCCAGCATTTCTCCATTTCCCACAGCTCTCAAACTTCCGCTTCCAGAAACAGAAACCGTTGTAGATTTGGAGTTATAATCTGCCACAGTAACTCCCCCAGTTGTCTCCCACCGCACAAAGTTATAGCCACTATCATATTCAACAGCGTAACTGCCTTGCGCCACATTGAAAACTTCTGGAATTGTAATAACCGTTTCATCAATTGAGATAAATCCCCAATTGGAACCTAAAGCTGAAAAGAACTGGCCAGCTGAGTCTTGAACCGACTCAAATTGAACCTCAAAAATAGGGGTTGCAGTATATTCGATTGATAAATATGGCTGATTAGTGGCTTCTTTTGAGTCATAAATCGCATACCCATAATCTGCATCATTTTTTTTCCTGAATTTCAAAACCTCTGTTAATGCTCGCAAGGACAAAGATTTCTTCACATCTTCGGTCACATCCCACGAATCATACGAATAATAAGCAAACATGCTAAATCCTACGCTAGAAGTGTAGGTAGCATCAAATTCTGGGCGATTATTCGATGTAATTCCAAATTCATTCCATGAGTTATCCGAACAATAGTATGCACCAATTGAGTCACCACCACCACCCCAAAGCCCATAATACAGATTGCTATATCCTGAAAAATAAACCATCAAGTTAGCAGACACGATGTAGGCATTTTCAGGTATACTAGAAAGATCAAAACGTAGGTACACCATGCTCTGTGAAAAGTCTGTTTCCCTACCTTTAACATACATTGACTGCTCTCCTCCGTAGTTTGTGGTCGGGCTAGAAGCATTGACATAAGAATCAGCCACGCAATAGACCGTGGTCGTGGTAGTAGGTCCAATAAAAGAAGCATCCACAGCGGGAACGTAAAAAACTACTGATGATGAAAATGCAACAAGCAGTGTTAGCGTCAGAGTAACAGCAAAAGTTTTCCTATTCATTTTTTCACCCCCTAAATGTTTTTGTCCCTTTTTTGGGGTTCAAACTTTTCACAAAAATTAAGAGTTTAACGCTCCCCAAAGCGTACAACTAAATACAGATTTAACTCTATTAATTCTTTCCGTTTATTTTTTAAACTAATTCTATCAATGGATTATTTTTTTGAAATAGAGGATTATTCTATAATTAAATGTATATTACTCATACAAGTTAGCTTTCAAGAAATATCCGAGCCTAAAAAAGAATTTGGGGTTAGGTTAAAATTTAAATTTGTATCAGTGTTCTTTGATGTTAGTTAGACTTGGTTCTATTGGCTTTGTAGGAGATTATCGAGTTAGATGTTTAACAGGGTTATAGTTGCGGTTGTTGGAAGCAGCGATTCTGGAAAAACAACAGCCGTAGAGCACATAGTGAAAGGGTTAACCGAAAAAGGCTACACAGTAGCGTCTGCCAAACGAATCCCCGAACCCGACTTCACGCTAGACACAGAAGGAAAAGACACTTACAGGCACGCAAAAGCAGGAGCAAAAACAGTTCTAAGCGTAGCCCCAGACGAGATGGGAATAATCAGAAAAACAGACACCAAAAAACTTTCCCTAGAAAAAATCATTTCCGAAATCCCAGAAGAAACCGACATCATAATCCTTGAAGGCTTCAAAACCCTGGTCGGAGAAGACCTAAGCATACCCAAAGTTGTGGCAATAAAAACCGCAGACGAAATGACTGAAGCCCTAAACCGCTACAAAAACATCCTAGCCTTCATCAACCACAAGGCAGAAAAAACCATAAAAACAGAATATCCAGTAATCGACCCCATGAAAGATCCCCAAAAACTTGTTGACCTAGTTGCAAAAACTGTGGCAGTTCAAGTAGAACGAAAACACAAGCGGGAACAAAAAATAACAATACAAATCGAAGACGAAATCGTGCCCTTGGGCGACTTTGTTCAGAACATAGTAAGAAACAGCGTATTAGCTATGGTGTCAAGTTTAAAAGGTGCAAAAATAAAAGGGGAAGAGAAGGTTTCAATCGTTATTAAACGGTTGAAGAGAGGCTAACAAACTCAAGTGGTATTTTGGGGCTCAGAGATAATGCGATGTTAAAGGGAGAAAGGAGATTCTCATAATTAACGAAGGAATTGTATTTTCTCTGGGCCTTTCCAAATCCACTTTTTTGAGTTTCTAGCATCTTTTTTGTCTTCCTATAGCGCTTTGAAAGCTTCAGACCACTCGTTGTATGTTGAGATAACTCTTGGAGATACGCTGGGTTTCCTGTCCGCCAATATACCTTTGAAGTCTTCAATAGACAACGGTCTTGGCTTGGCATCTTTGTCGCTTGCTTTACCAGAATCAAACAGCTCTCCGATAACCCTCAGATGTGCAGACTGACAAATGTCTCGGATGTCGCTTCCTGAGAAGCCAGCAGCTAACCGAGCAAACTCGTCAAGGTCCATGTCTGATGATAGATTCAGGTGTTCAGTGTACAGCTTTAGCATGTGCA
>PIXT01000013.1 GCA_003096235.1 Candidatus Bathyarchaeum sp.
CCGTGTCAGTTAACGCATCTGCTGGACTTTTCTTGTTTAATTATTCCTCGTCAACTGCGGATATATTGACTTTTACGCCCATCCGCTTGGTTACTCCAGATAAGACAGAATGGAACTCTGATCTTGTTGATGAGCAAAACAGCGTCTATGGCTTTCAATCTGAATCTGCTGTAGTATGGTGGGACACTTTTCAGGTAACACTGGTCAGCTACGACACCGAGACCTCAGGGGCTAGTTTAGTGTCAGCGAAAGTTACATACTTATTGCTTCCAGAAGACGGTTTAACCTTGCCCGAGTGGGCTACGTATTCGCATCAGACATTCTTGCCAAAGGCGGTTCACGATGCAAACGTAACGATTAATGGTGTAGCCGCCAAAGAAACTTCAGTTGACGGTATATTCACGGCGAACTTGTCCATTTGGTTGCCCACTTCATACATACATGTTGCAGTCTCGCAAGAGGGATGGGATACAACACATACAGGTTTTAGTTTTGATCATAATGTAAACAAACCGTTATGGGACTTTGCGGTGATAGTTGCTTTAGTTCTTGTGGCTGTTGTATTAACGATTTTTTTTGGTTTACTCAGAAAAACAAGAAGCAACGTTTTGTCTTCAAAGAAAAGCTACGCAATTTTAGGCGGTGTAATTCTTGCAATAATGTCTATCCTGAGCCTTTACTGGGGACTAGTAGGATTAGACAGCACCATAAACGGGTTTGATTGGATACTTCTAACAACATCAGGGCTGTTCTCTTTTGGTTTTGGATTAGTAGCAGCAATTTTGTCGATTATACGAAAAAAACAAGCATTGGCTATATTCTTGTTAAATATGCCAATGATCACAAACTTAGTCGGAGTTAAGTATTCACTTGACATGTACGGGTTAGCTAATCCATGGTTAATCCTGATTGCTTCACTTGTTTTATCTCTTATCAGCTCATTTCTGATTTGTAACGCAGATGAAGTATTTACCTAACCCAACATTGACTGGTTAAACCAGCACTTGATTTTTTCTACCTAAAACCAAAATATGTTTAACATAAATCTTTATAGAATGACACGTTTTAATACATATAATATGAACGCGATAACTCACAATTTTGATGTGTATACCGTTCAGGCGATTTTGATGAATGCCTACTATAATTCAAAAAAGAACGTACATGATAATGCACGGAACATTTTTGAAAACATCTGGCTTCGACTCAAATCCTTTTTTTGCTTCTTGAAAGAATCCTACAAAACATTAATTCTGGTAGCAATCGTTGCCATTGCATCTGTTGGTATCACAAGTTGCGTTTCTATAATGCTAAGTGACCCCGAGTATAACGTTTATGTGCCAAGTCTTGCGGTCATAAAAACGATTGAAGTTGAACTCTATAACAGTTCAAATGGTGAAAACCGACTAGAAACACTAAGCTGGGACGAACTTGAACCCGGAAAATCAATTAACACTAGCTTCTACATAAAAAGTGTGAGTAACTTTATAGTAACCTTGAATTTTCACTTAACTGATTGGGATCCTATAGAGATTTCAGGCTATCTCACAATATCTTGGGACTATAATAATACACGAATCGAACCTGGGGAGATTATCCCTGTGACAATGACTTTGTCAGCTTCTTCTTCAGACGACTTCATCGATTATCTAGTCGAGAACGAAATTACCAGATTTGATGTAGTTATCCACTTTATTGCTTCTAATTAGCACATAAAAACAAGTTAAAGCGTAGCAGCAACGTCAGCTAGAATGGAACTATGTATATTTTGCTTCCTTCTTTTTTTCCTTTAGTCAACTCGAGATGCCGTAGAATGGCTATCTGGTTTTCAGTTTCTGCCTGTGAAAGATTAAATCTGCTGCAAAGCTCTTGTCGGGTAACTTTACCTTTGGATTTGATGAATTCATATATTGCCTTTTGTTGCTCATTTAGCCTTTCTTTTGCTTCAAGCCCATCTGTATCCTGAAAACGTTTAGCCGAATACGTCGCCAATGGATTACACGCTACAACCCTATGACTTTTCTCCAGATAACAGTCATCACAAACCGTTAGACCATCCACTACATAACTGTCATCACACGAAATTTCGCATCCACAACATTGGCATTTCACTTTGCTGGGTTCAGTCATCTCATTGTCACAACCGTTAGTCCCATCATAAACTGCTTTGTTAACTATTAAATAACTGTATACATTTCAAATTGCAAAACCGCCAAAAAATAGCAGATAGAACATTTCTCTATTCTGCAATTGATGTATGTCATTTTTTTGAATATTTCATTATCGAAGTAAACAGTATATATTCTCTGAACATAGGAAGAAAATGGGAGTTAGAATGTCCTCAAAGAAGCTTTCAGACAAAGAATTCCAAGAGTTTCTACGTGCACTCTTTGCTAACGACAAACTTAAAGTAAAATACAAAAACCCTGACGCATGGCGAGGCTACTGACTCATTAAACCAAACTGCAGACTCATTCTAAACAGGTGAAGTTCACGCCGCCTTGATTCTGGCGAACTATAGTATTATTCGCAGTTGATGTTGACTTCAAGACAAGTAACTAAAATCTGTTAGTGCAATCTATCGTAGTCTTTGCGTCATGAAACTGTCTAGTCTGTCAAAAGTTTTCTCAAGCGTTTCTATCTGCGGCAAGAATACTCCCCTGAAGTGCCCTGAACCATACGTTGATCCAAATCCTGAACCATGAACAAAGACGATTCCTGTCTGTTCCAAAAGATCACTAACAAAAGCCATATCATTTACCCATTTTGAGCCAATTCCATCAACTTTAGGGAAGAAATAGAACGCTCCCCTCGGTTTGGCACAACTGATTCCATTAATCTCGTTGAGACGTTTATTCGAATAATCTCTCCTTTCCCGAAGCTTCTCCACCATACGAGATATGTAATCTTGTGGTCCTCGCAATGCTTCAACAGCTGCTTTCTGAACTGGAGTATTAGCGGAAAGCCGTATTCGCGCCTCTTTGGTAACATGCTCCCTCATTGCTTCCAACGTTTGTTCATCTTGCCCCGTAAAGTACATGTAACCCAGCCTCCAACCTGTCATCAAATAGACTTTTGAGAATCCATTAAGCCCAATAACAGGCACATCCTTGGCTACATTAGCTGTGCTAACAGGCTCGTCATATGCGATCTGGTCATAAATCTCATCAGAAATAACGGGGATATCATGTTCTCCCGCCAAATCAACCATTGCCTTAACCGTTTTCCGGTCATAAAGGGCTCCGCAGGGGTTGTTAGGATTTATAATAACTATCGCTCTTGTTGAATCGTTTACCTTGGATCGTACATCATCCAAGTCAGGTTGCCAACCATCCTCTTCACAAGTTTTGTACTGAACTGCTTTACCGCCAAAAAACTCTGTATACGAGATGTATGGCGGATAAGCTGGACCCGGCACCAAAACCTCATCGCCTTTATCGACCAAGGCTCCTAGAATCATCTGTATCGCTTCAGAAACGCCGTTAGAAATTATCACATTCTCAGGCAAAACATCGATGCCGCCAACTCTTTGTTCCTTTTCACAGATTGCATCTCTTAATTCAGGAAGACCCTCTGACGGAGAATACGCATTAAAGTCCTCTCTTACTGCCTGAATCAGAGCCTCTTTAATATTCTCCGGAGTCTCAAAATCAAACTGCAAGGGGTCACCGATGTTAAGGTATATGACCTCTTTTCCCTTCTTTTCCAGTTGCCTAGCTTGCCCTACCACATCGCGGATAGCATACTCAAGATTCTGGACTCTTTCTGTTAGATTCAACGCTTATGACCACAACACGATTGATATTCTACAATAAAATCCTTTCACTTTTCTTTACTGTACAGCACTAACAGCAACTATAGAATCCACAAATTCTCCCCGTTTTCGGTTATACTGTAAACGCTTCTCCTGCTCTTGGCACCACAGCTTTAAGTCCAACTTCCGTTTTTATCCATTCAGCAAACATTTCACAGTTAGCTTCTTCTCCATGCACAACGTAAACCGTTGGGTTTCCCTTCAGTTTCTTGACCGCATCTTTAAGTTCATTAGCTCCGCTGTGAGACGAAAAGTCGAAACGCTTAACCTGAGCCTTCACATTCTGCACCTTTCCATCAATGATACACTTTCCAGTGTCAAGCAGCTCCCGTCCAGGTGTTCCCGGAATCTGGTAACCCACAAGGAAAACCCCGTTTTTGCTCTTTTTCCCAATTTTTTGGATATAAAACGCAGCGGGTCCTCCTTTGAGCATTCCTGCCGGAGAGATAATTGCTCCTGGTTTGCCTGCTATTTTTCTGCGGTCTCTCCATCCGTCTGCCCAAGCCGCAGAATGAAGAGCCTTCATGAACAACTTAGGGTCCCTCATGTAAGATGCGTGGTTCATCATTATGCGGTTGGCTTCACGTGCCATGCCATCCATTGCAACGGGGTACTCAAAATGGTTAGCAGCTAATACACATGCTATTTCTTGTGAGCGTCCTACACTAAAGGCAGGAATCAGAACTGTTCCTCCCTTTTCTACGACTCCATTAACATGATCCATGAAATCTTTTTCTATCTCTTTTCTTGGAGGGTGAACCTCGCTAGCGTATGTGCTTTCAATTATTATTGCGTCGAGTTCACCGTAGTCTTGGTCTGCGCCAGAGAGAAGCTGAGTGTCTGTAGCATTGTAGTCTCCCGTGTAAACCATCCTTTTTCCGTCTGTTTCTATCAATGCTTGAGCACCTCCAGGTAAATGTCCCGAGTTAAGTAGCTGGAATTTCATGTCGCCGACGGTTTGTTCCTTTCGGAAGTCAAGGTGAACGCAGCTTCTCATCATTGTTTGTAGTTCTAGAAACTCGAAGGATAGATAGTAGCCTGACAGACGTATGAAGTCGGAAATTAGTGGCTTGGCAAGATCAAACGTTAGCTGTGTTCCATAAACAGGTTTCTTATCTTGAATGTGAAAAAGTGGAATACCGCCTGAGTGATCTAAATGGCTGTGCGTCAAAATTATGCCATCTACTTCTTTTGGTGGAATGTGCATTGGAAATCCAGGCTCATCGTCTAACATAACGCCATAGTCAAGGAGCAGCTGATTCTTTTCAGATTTTACTGCTATGCCTGCTCTGCCAACTTCTCTTGCACTTCCGAGAAATTTGATTTTCATCGGGATCGGTTTCATCCTCCATTATATATTATTAAATGGGATATTAACTGATTTAATGATGAGGTATCATTTAAACAGTAACCTTTTCCACAGACTTTTATTGCCAGTGTTACTTTTAGTCATAAACCATAAGACATCTTTTTAGGGCAACACTACTGCTTGCTGTATTATCTCAACAAGCTGTTCTATATTGCTTTTAGTCCATGGCTCACGTTTTTGTAGTGCTTTGAATGGAACATTTTTCTTTTTGCAAGCCCGTTTGCAAGCTGCCAAAATTTTTCCTTTCCAAACGTTTGGGTCACGAAGTATGATTACTTGTTCATAGTCTGTTTTTGTGATGTATTCTGTTACTTGTTTTGCTACATAAGTTATTGTTTCATGGTCAAAGGGCGATGCAATCAGGTTTTGTGATATTGGATAAACATCATCAAGTTCCGTGGGGACTACACCAAAGGGAGCCGCATACGTGCAAACGTGAACCAAATTAATTTTGTCGCCAAGAGTCTGCTCAAGTTCTTTAATCACTGCTTCATGCTCTTTCGAGTTGTGGAATGGTTTCTTTCTGGTCTGCGGCAGCAACAGGAGAATTTTGGCTTTTGCTGGAGGAGAGTACCTGTCAAGAAGTCTTTGTCTGTAATGGACAACCTCTGGACGGGCTAGCCCCATTGAACTAAAAAAGAAAATGCCGCCTTTTTTTGTGACTGGACTTTGTTTCTCCATGAACTCGCTGTATTTTGCCACTTTTTTTAGCGCCTGAACAAGAGACGGATGACCGTGTGCTCTCATTTCCATGTGCTCCCAGAGGCGCCCCTCAGTTATAGCCTGCTTTATTCTTCGCAATTCACAGAAGCTAACATACAGATTATGCTCTGCAAGCAGCTTTTGTTTTTGCTGTTTTGGTAGTGCTCTCACAGTTTCTGGATCAGTTTTGTTGCATGCTGGACATGAACACGGAAAATACTCCATTTCTTCTAGTCTTGTGGTTCCCGAGTCTGTTAGGTAACGCCCTTCCCGAGCAAACAATGCGTATGCTGCAGAATCAAACAAGTCACATCCTAAAGCTACAGCCAAAGAAAACATGAACGGGTGACCCGCACCAAAGAGATGCAAAGGACGATCTGGAGGCAAATTCATTTTTGCAGTTACAATCATATCAACAAGGACATCAAACTTGTACTGCTCCATCACTGGAGTTGGGCTGCCTAAGGCGTGAACCTGAAATGGCAGTTTTCCCATTTCTTTTGCTGATTTAGCAACAAGATCCAAGTATTGTCCGCCCTGAACTGGACCCACCCATGCAAGCTCGTCACGTGATTTCATTTTCTCTAACGCTTTTGCGCGCTTGAGGGTCTCTTTCACTGTGTATCTTGCGTATTCTTTTGTGACTCCCCATCCTGTAGGTATGTCCAATATGGTGGCTATGTCCGTGTCTATTGCCTCTTGGAACTGAACAATCTCTTTGGGGGTTGTTTCTACGCCTTTGTAGATAAGAAGCTGATAAGCGCCGGAGTCAGTCATTATTGACCCATTGAAATCCAAGAATTTATGCAATCCTTGTTCAACAGCGGTTTCTTTGAAGTTCTTGTTTATTATATAAGCATTGGTTATGAGCGCTCTACAGTCAAACTCTTCTTCTAACGTTTTTGGAGGAATTGGCTGAAGGCTAGGGTTAATTACCGGAAAAAGCAGCGGTGTCTCCACTGTGCTGCTCTTGGTTTTGAATTTGCCTATCCGCGCCATCAAATCTCTGCTTACAATCTCAAACGACATACTGAAACCGCCAAGACACACTTATATTGAAAACCTGTTTCTTATTTGTGCTGGTTTGGCTGAAGGTTAACGTGTATGGTCTGTAAAATTCAAGTTTACGAAAAACCGGTCTTAAAAGACCCAGTTTTGATTGAGGGCTTACCCGGAATAGGATTTGTCGCAAACATAACTGCTCTACAGCTTATCAAAGAGTTGAACGCAAAACTGTTTGCACAGATTCAGTCCTCTGCTTTTCAGGACCTTGCCATGACCACAGGTAATGGAGAAACATACTTTCCAACAAACCAGTTCTATTACTACAAAGGCAAAGATGGAGAAAGAGACCTAATTATTCTCTATGGCAACACGCAAGCTCTGACCACAACAGGACAGTATGAACTTTGCGGAAAAATCTTAGACCTATCTGCAGAACTGGGATGCAAATACGTTCTGACCGTAGGTGGGCTAAGAAAGGACGAAAAAATTGAAAAACCTAGCCTTTACTGCACAGCCTCAGACAAGCAGACCTTGCAGGAGGCGTTGGATCTTGGGGTCAAGATTATGAAGGGGCACATCTTTGGTGTGGCGGGACTTCTTGTGGGCTTGTGTAAGTTACGGGATATGAATGGTCTTTGTCTTTTAGCTGAAACATGTGGCTTATATCCGGATGCAATCGCTACACGGGAAATACTGAAAACAATTAACACGATGCTGCATATGAACGTGAATACAGATAACTTGAGTGATGCTGCCGAAGAAACCGGGAACATATTGAAGTCTTTTGGTGTTGTTTCTTCTTCTGCAGAAAAAAAGGATCGGGAAGCGGATTACCGCTGGTTTATTTAGCGGCTGCTTCTTTGGTGAATAAACTGTGGACTCGTTGTACTCGTTCTGCTATTGGACCTGAGCCTTCTGTTACGCCTTTTTCGGTTACTTTGATCTTTTCCATGACCCAGATGAAGCCTTGTTCCTCGTAGAGTTTGACCATTGTTGGGAATACTTTTTCAAGCCGCTCGGATAGTGCCTTCAAATCGAAGGGTTTTTCGATGGTGAAGATTTGTCCGAGGGTGCTGCCGTTCAGGAAAATTTTGTGTGTTGATACACCTTTTTCGTCTTTAGCGTCTGATAATGATAGGCTCAATGTATCAGGGTCTATTCCTGATAGAGTTCCGCTATATTTTTTGCCGTCAACTGTGATTACCATAACCGTCTTGTCAATGAGCGATCCAATTTCTCCAACGAACTTTCTTTTAGCTACTGACATCTTAACACCTAGCCACTAAAATACAAACAGAACTTCTTATTTATTTCTACACCAAACACCATTTTTTCTAGTTTTACTTAACCAAAAAGCTTCTTCAACTGTTTGTTAGAGATTACAGCTTCTCTATTGGTGTTATTCTGTTTTCATCAGTTTTTTCATTAATTTCTGTTTGCTCTCTGATGAGATTGTTATCTTGTTATCTTTTTTGATGTAACTGTTCTTGTCAACCAAAATGATTTTCGCAGGTTCCAGATCATTCTGAAGATCAACATTTGGACCAACCATGCTCTGCGGACCTATCTTTACTCCCGGTTCTAGACAAGCGTTGATTCCTGTTTTGCAGCTATCCCCGATTATGGCGCCCAGCTTGTTTGTGCCCGAATCTACCCTGTTTTCTCCTATCTGAACTTTGATGTTGTTTTCGTCAAATCTGTAGTTTGCTGTTATCGTTCCCGCGCCAAACAGGCAATTATCTGAGATTATTGAATCGCCGATGTAGTTCATGTGGAACCAGCAGTCGTCTCCGATAAGAGAGTGCTTAATCTCTGTTGCGAACCCCACAACACAACCTTTGCCCAATGAAGAGTAATTTCGAACCAAACTGTTGCCCCCCACAACACTATTCTCGCCTATGTAGCAAGGTCCCTTTATGTACGCACCATCAAACACTTTTGCCCCTTTTGCAATCCAGACGTTTCCTTCAACTGTTGCCCGATCAGCAATCTGAACGCCCTCCTCAATTGTTTGCTGCTTTATTTTATTGTCCATGAGATACTTGTTGATGGCAAACAGGTCCCACGGATACTTGTAGCCCGCAAAAAAGCCGCCATAGCTCACGGCTTTGACAACGTTGCGGTCTTTGATGAACTGCAGTATAGCATCCTCATACTGGTGATCTGAAACTGGAATCTTTTTGTAGTAATCAAAAATCTGCTTAGTTAATACGTAAACGCCAACAACAGCCAAGTTGCTGGGTTCCTTGCCCTTTGCAGGCTTTTCAACAAAATCTGTTACCTGCTCGTCCTCAACGCGGATTATCCCAAACTTCCAAGTTTCCTTTACTGGCTTGGATGAAAGAACTATCTGCGCTTTTCCTTCCTTAAATTGCCTGTGCATCTGCTTTATCAGCGAAGCCTCGAACATGTCGTCGGCGTTAACAACAAAAAAGTTGTCCTCTGCCAAATCTTCTGCTGTTTTTAGGGCATCCGCCATCCCTAAAGATTCTTTTTGCACTGTATATTTGATGTTGACTCCAAGTTTGCTTCCGTCTTTGAGGTAATCTTTGATTTGTTCTCCCCTGTGACCAACCACAACAACGTAGTCTTTTAGTCCCGCTTCTTTGAGGGTGTCTATGACATGATGAATCAGCGGTTTTCCTAACAATTTAAACATGGGTTTAGGGCTGTTTGCCGCAAGAGGAAAAACCCTTTTTCCTTTTCCTCCGGCAAGGATAATTGTCTGCAATTAATCACCTTTCATTGCTTTGTTTAGTTCTTTTACTGCAAAATCGTAAAGTTCTTTGAGTTTCTCTTCGGTTCTTGCTTCTGCAGAGATTCTTACAACAGGTTCAGTGTTTGATGCTCGCAAAATTACCCAGCCGTCTTTTTGTATTAATTTCACTCCATCAATATCTAAGGTTTCCAGTCCATGTTCCTTGAATTGGCTGCGAACCCTTTCTATAACAGAAAACTTTTGTTTGTCAGGGCACTCGAAGTTTTCCTCGTAGACTGATGGATACTGTGGCAGGGCAGCAACCATTTCTGAAAGCTTTTCATCTGTTTTTGAGAGAATTTCAGCCAATTTCATGCTTGCATACACGCCATCGTCCATTCCGTAGACATCAGCGAAATAGAAGTGGCTGCTTTTTTCTCCACCTAGTATTGCCTTCTCGCCAATCATTTTATCCATTATGAACGTGTGCCCAACCCGCTCAACAAGTGGGACTCCGCCCAGCTTCTTCACATATTCTTCAACAGCCATAGAGCAGCTCAGCTCATACACGACCTTTCCTCTTGGATGTTTCTGGAGAAGGTCTTTAGCAAAAATAAGTAACGTCAGGTCTCCCGGAATCAGGTTACCTTTTTCGTCAATAAACACGGCTCTGTCGCCATCCCCGTCGTATCCTACTCCAAAATCTGCATTACGCTTAACAACTTCCTTCATCAGTTCACCTAATGTTTCAGCCTTTGGCACTGGCAGATGCGCTGGAAATGTGCCGTCTGGCTCCTTGTTTAGCGTTAATATGTTACATCCCATTTTTTCGAACAGAACAGGAGCTACCAGCCCACATGTGCCGTTTGCTGTGTCGGCTACAACATTGAGCTTTCTTTCAAGACGTATCTTGCTTTGAACAAAATCCTGATATTCCTTAATTACACCTTCATGGCTACACGCTTTTCCCTTAGCTGCACCAAGCTCTTTGGGGTCAACCTGTTTTGCGTAATTCTTGATTGTTTCCATGTCCTTACCGTAGATACTCCCCTTTTGTCCCCTGAACGCTTTGAATCCATTCCATTCTGGTGGATTATGAGACGCAGTAACCATAATTCCCGCGTCCTTCTTGAGAATGTTTGCAGCAAAATACAGTAGAGGCGTTGGAAGCACTCCAACATCAGTTACATTGCAGTTAGAAACAAGACCAGAAACTAGGGCATCTCGAAGTTGTTCTCCGCTGATTCTGACGTCTCTGCCTACTACGACACTTTTGCCGTTTAGAAACTTGGCGAAGGCTGCACCTATTTTGGTTGCAACTTCTTGGGTTAGGTCTTTGCCGAATACTCCTCGTATGTCATAGGCTCTGAAGATGTGGTCGAAGTCTGTTGTTGAAGTGGTCAAAATGTTTACCTCTCAAACTATTTTTCGGTCAACTCACTTAAATTCTCATCGATACCAAAATCATGAAGAAAAGTACATTTTTGTTATTTTGTGGCTTCTTCTGTTTCGTCATACGTTTTGTGGATGACTTCTTTCACTTTTTTGGTGATTTTTGGTCCTAAACCATGAACATCCTTTTGCCACCTATCCACATTATTAAGGGCATTTAATGGGCACTGATACGACTTCAAAAGAGATACAGCTTTTTCTCTTCCAATGTTTGGAAGACTCGCCATAACAAAGATTTGAGCTTCAGACAAGCTGTCATGCTTTTTCACTGGATGAACAACTGGTGAACGTTTCTCGACAATTTGTTCCTGTTTCGCGGCGGTGTACAAAAAATCTACTGTTTCTTTGTAGCTGTTTGTGTGCATCAAATTAATTCCTTGCTTAGCAAGGGCAAACATGGCGCCCCAGACCGAGGCTGGTTGAATCTTGCTGTACTTGAAGACTATTGGTAAATAGCCTTCAATTAGAATGAATGGTTTCTCGTAACATTCCTGTAGCGTGTATAGCTGATCGAAGAGGTACCTTCGTGTGAGCGTGTAAACAAAGTCTTTGACAGTTTTTCTTTCAAAGGCACAAACGTTTGAAATAACATAGTCGCCTTTCTCGAGGTATCGTATGCTGATGTCGGCGCCCCGCTCTTTTAGTCCTTTGACTATTTTTGGCGCAGTTTTTGCCTCGCGGCTATCCACTATGATTGTTGGTTGGTCTCCCTTTTTCTTCTCGTTAAGAAAGGGAATAAGTGATTCAGCTCCAGACATGCCTGTTCTCCATCCATCCTTTATTAAAGGAAAGGTAATAAATAATAGGGGTTCATCCACGAATTGAGCGAACGTTACTATTCCTTATCTGGCATCCTTGGACCATTAATTGCACTAGTTTGCATTGCAGCTGCTATAATCTTGTCGCCGTGGTTTAGTTGGGGAAACAATGCTCTAAGCGATCTTGGGCACTCTGTTAACAGTGATGTTGCGCCGTTGTTCAATTTCGGCTTGCTTTTATGTGGATTCCTTGTGATTTTTTATTCATTAACAAGCTTCAAGAGCCACGCCAAATACACAAGCTACTTTTTAGTAACCGTCGGGCTGACGCTTCAACTGGTTGGAACATTCGATGAGGTTTACGGTTCTTTGCATTTTCTGGTTTCAGTGCTGTTCTTTGTGTCTTTATGTTTTGTTTCTGTAAGTTACATCATAGAAAAAAGGTCTGTTCTAGCAGTTGCGGCGTTAATTATTGGTCTTGCATCATGGATACTGTATGGGCTAGACGTGTACCAAACTGGGATTGCGGTGCCTGAGGCTATATCGTCAATTCCGGTTGTTGTGTGGGTTGTCTTGTCTGCGGTGAGGCTGTTTCTTGGAGAATCAAAAAGCTAGTTTGTGCTGTTGCGTGTATGTATCGAAATTTGACATATTCTGAAAACTGTAATAATCCAAATTGGGAATAGGCCAATAAGAAGATAGATAGTTGTCTTGTTGGTTTTATGTCACTTTTTCTGGTTGATTTGGGGTGCAGTTGTATGTGTTGATTGGTATTCTGTTTAGTCCTATGCTTGTGAGTCTACGACAGATGTGGTTTAGGGATTCTTCTGTGCCGTTTAATAGGTTGGACCCTTCTGGAGTTAGGGAATAAACTTTTTTTGGGCGGTCGTTGTTTAGGTCCCATTTGCTTTTGATGTAGCCTTTTTCTTCTAGTACGCCAAGCAGTGGGTATATTGTGCTTGGACCGAAGTATACGCCAAAGTTTTTGCGTATGCTTGTGATGATGCTGTATCCGTGCATGGGTTTTACGTTCAGGAATTGTAGGATTACTAGGTCTAGTAGGCCTCTCATGAGCTTTATTTGTACTTCTCTGAGTTTTTCTCTCATTTTGTTTTCCTCTTGTGTTTGTGTTTTACAGTTCTCCTGTTTTACACGTATACAATATGTCCATTTCCTGACATATTACAGTATTCCTATAACATAAAAACCCGATATAAACATTCGTGCGACCAAAAACCATAAAAAAGCATATCCAAGCATACAAAAAACACCGAAAACTCGACAATTGAAATAAACAACAACATCATAACTATGACTTAGGGCAACAGGAACAGGATAAAAGTTGACTGAAGACCCGAAAAAACAAATTGTTCAACGCATAACCAGAAACTTCCTTGATATCCTAGTTTTGAGACTAATTCAAGCAGAGCCAATGTGGGGCTACAGAATCATCAAGAAAACCCAAAAACTCTTCGGAATAAAACTTAGACACGGCGCCCTGTACCCATTACTCAACACGCTAGAAAGCGAAGGATACGCCAGAAGCGAACAAATAACCAAAGCAGGACGCGTACGAAAAGTCTACAGCATCACCACGAAAGGAAAACAGCTAGTTGACGCATACTACAGTTTCCTAAAAGAACAACTAGGAAAAATGGACATAACAGAGGAATAATCATGAATGAACATGCCCGCCAAGAAGATGTCAGCGAACAATTACTAAAGCTATTTCATGAACGAGGAAAAGATGCTCTGGAGCTGGCAAGAAAAACTGTTTTAGCTGAAGAGATTGAATCCAAAACTGTCCATGAAGCGTTAGCATATTTCATGAATGATTACTGGCATGATGTAACCCGACCTGCTTTGCTTTCTTTGGTCTGTGAAGCCGTAGGAGGCGACCCTGACCTAACCACGCCCATTGGAATTTCGATGAGTTTGATAAGTGGCGGTATAGACATCCATGATGACATTGTTGATCAATCAAAAAACAAAGAGTCTAGACCCACAGTTTATGGAAAATTCGGCAAAAACATAGCTCTACTCGTTGGAGACGCTCTCATGTTCAAAGGCTTTAACATGTTATATCAGGCAGCCGAAAAAGGAATCTCCTCTGAACAGATCGCGGCAATAAGTGACATAATTAAAAAAACATTTTTTGAGCTCGGAGATGCAGAAGCACTTGAACTGCAGTTTCGAGGAAAAGTGGATGTCACTCCCGAAGATTACCTGCATGTGATAAGAAAAAAAGCAGCAGACGTTGAAGCACATACCCGAATCAGCACCATAGTTGGCGGAGGTTCAAAGGAACAAATTGAAGCATTTGGCGAGTATGGCAGACTTTTGGGCATGCTCGTGATACTGCGAGACGAAATGATAGACATGCTCGACCCAAAAGAGACAATACACCGAATAAAAAAAGAGCACCTGTCCATGGCAATAGTTTACGCTCTGCAGAACCCTGAATTGAAATCTTCGCTCTCTGACTTGATTAAGAAAACAACAACAATAAAGAGTGCTGAAAAACTTTCAATGCTTGTGGATGAGGCAGGTGGTTTTAGTAAATTACATGCCTGTATGCAAGAATTAGCTACAATTGCCTATGATAAAATAGAAAAAGCCAAGTTTAACAAAAGTCACTTAGCTTTAATGATTGATGGGATGCTCCTCCCAAATTGGAGAAGCTATTTAGCGCCATAATACTCGAACAGGTAGTTTCTTCTGCATTTTTATCACGTGTATATGTGTTGTACAAATATACCTATATAAGATTTGTTCTACGCATATACAGTATATCAAAATGTTGATTTCGAATCCTGTTTTGTGGTTCTAAATTCTTAAGTGACCGACATATAGTAATTTAACTGTAGGCAGCGTATAACGAATGCTTCGAAGATTCCTAGGTGAAAATAGCATCAATACGAGAGGCTTTCTTTTACTAACAATCCTGTTCATCAGCTTTTTTGGTTGGTACTACATGACGCAACCCCTCATCGAGGGCATTCTGACAGGCATAAACCCAACTTACTCAGAAAACCTTCTAATCTGGGCTACTTTTTATTTGTCAATAATAGGCGCTAGCATACTTGGAACATTTGTGTCAAAAAAAGTTAGTAGACTCAAATTTCTCTACACATGGATTATTTTAGGGACTATTATATCGCTATTACCTGCTCTACTCGCTAACAGCAATATTGAACAAATTTGGGCTGTTTCACTATTGCTAGGAGCTTCTTTTGGTATAGGTATACCTTCGTTTTTAGCGTATTTCGCAGAATGCACAGTTGTTGAAAATCGAGGTCGTATAGGAGGCGTAACCTTTTTGATTGCAAATATTAGTGGACCTCTTCTTGTAATTCTACTTGGCAACTTTGATTTGGTAACGTTTTCGGTACTTTTTGTGCTCTTGAGGGCAATAGGGTTACTGATATTCTTTTTAAATCCCGAAAAACAGTGTCCATCACCAGTAACCAAAAACGTTTCGTTTATGTCGGTTCTACGTGATAGAACATTTCTAATTTATTTTGTCGCATGGTCAATGTTTCCTCTTATCGATGGTTTTGAGAAGGCACTCGTAGTGCCTTATCTAACTGGTTTTTCGACTAATTTATTCAATGCTATGGGCGTTGTAGAACCATTAGTTGCAAGTTTTTCCATACTGATTGCAGGTTTACTATGTGATTGGATCGGCAGAAAAAAAATCGCGATTTCTGGGTTCGTTGCTATAGGCGCAGGTTATGGAATAATTGGACTTTTTTCAACGTATGAGTTTTCTTGGTACTTATATTTCATTGCCGATGGTATCGCATGGGGCATATTCTTGCTAATGTTTGTTTTAATCCTGTGGGGCGACATAGCTAACTTAAACAATAGCGAAAAATATTACACGATAGGAAGCATACCGTACATCTTGAGCAGCATCATACCAATAATTTTTACACAAACAATAGTCGAGGGAGTCGACGTGACTTCTGCCTTTTCTTTGGCTGCCCTTTTCTTGTTTGCAGCTATGATGCCTTTGGCGTTTGCTCCTGAAACTTTGCCTGAAAAGAAGATGGAACTTAGGCGACTTAGAAGCTTTGCTGAAGATGCAAAGAAGATTAAAGAAAAATACGAAAGAAAAATGGAAAAATAAAAAATTTAGAATTTTTCGACTTTTGCGGCTAAGTTCTCTAGTGTCTCCGTGAATGGGTGCTCTGGTCTTTCTTCTGAGAATATGAAGTTTCCTGCTGCGCGAAGCACTTCACAGAAACATGGAATTGTAGCTAAGATTGGAAGGTTGTGAATTTCTTTGAGGCGTTTGTTGAATTTCTTTTCTTCCTCTTTGGATGAGAGATAGTCTGCAATTACCTTGTTGACTAGGATTCCTGTCTTCTTTTCGAAGAGATCATAAAGTTCGCTGGTCATCCGCTGGCTACCGTTAATGTCGGAGGCATCAAGGCTTGTAACTACTAAGACAACATCTGCTGCGACTATGGCGTTTATTGATGAGTACTGGAGCCCAGGACTTGTATCGAAAACAATGTAATCAAAATCGCCTTCATTAAGAAGAGCGGACCTAAGTGCCAGCAACCTGCCTAGTGCTTTCATTTCCCACTTTCGGTCTTTTGCTGTCATGTCCCTGATTGCTTCTGTTGTTGGATTTGCAAGTGCAACCATCAGTTTGCCGTCGTTACCGTGGTCTTTGGTTGCATCAACTAGAACTTTGTCGATTTCGCAGACGCCATTAAGGTAATCGTTTAGCCAGTAGTCTAGATTCTGTTTTTTGAATATGGCGTGAAGGCTTGGTGCACGAAAATCCAAGTCCATTAAACATACTTTTTTGCCTTTTCTGGCGTATGTTGCTGCCAAGTTAACTGAAAGTGATGTTTTTCCGGTTCCACCCTTATACGAGTGATCTGCTATAATTTTTCCCATTTGTTTTCAAGACTCCCTATCAACATAGAAGTATGCCTTTCGGCCTTGCCTTTCCTTTTTCATGTATCCCATTACCACTAATTGATTTAGGTAACCACTTTCCACTGCTCTTGCTCGTTTTGTTTGCCCCGAGACTTCATCAGCTGTTGCTTTTTCTAGTTTGCAAAGGGTAACCGCGGTTTTTCTCAGGTGGTCTGGGAGTGAGAGTAGGGTCATGACGTCTAATGCTTCAGGTAGGTTTTCTGGGATTTCTCTTTGACCATGCTTTTGTATTTCGATCATCACGTCTATCTTCTCGTTTAGCTGTTCGAGGTTTTGTCTTATTTTTTCTAGCAGTTGTGTTGATTTTCCCTCAAGCTTTCTGTATGCCGCCATGGTTGTGGTCCTAGATGTGTTTTCCGTATCTACAGTATTGTAGCTTACATTATTTATTAAATCTTACGATATATTGGTTCATATTCTCAAACCGAACAGGCATAAGCCCAAAAAATAGAACAAAAAACTTGCTAAAAATAACAGAACAATAAAACAATAGGAAATGGAGAAAAGGCGCCGCTAATAAAGGGACGCAGGTATTCTAGCCTGTCCTTCTTCAATGACAGGCAGCATAACCTTCAATTCTCTGAAGTACTTCAGAACCTTCAACCCTTTTTCTGAAACGACGTAAACTATCCTTTTCTTGCCTACAGTCTTCTCTTCAACCAACTCTTGCTCGATGAGAAAGTCCAAGTACTCCTTGAGGACACTGCAGTTCACGTTAGCCTTGTACATGATATGTGTCAGCTTCAGTGGGCCACGTTGGGCCAGAACCTTGAGGATGTCGATATACATTTCAAGTTTTGATCTTCGCATGTTAACGCCTCTTGAGCTTATTTCCTCCAATTTTATATATATCATTTATGGATTTCGAATAAAGGTTTTTTAATTCAGCTTTAAGCAGTTGGTTTTGATTGGATTTTCTGGAAAACTACCAGCCGATTCTGAAACGCTGTAACCATATCATCCGCTAATATTGACTGAAGTTCAGGGTTTAGTGTGTGGATTTCAGTAGTGAATACTTCCATCATCATTTTCTGGAGCTTTTTGCGGCTTTGAGAAGAGAACGATTTTTCCATCACATTTTTCTCCTAAGTGTATTTTGGCTTACTGTTGCTGTTGGTATTTAACTAACTTATGAATTCAGACTATATATTTAGAATAGACCCTTTTTGGCTACTACAATAGTCAATTCAACAATCAACGGTGGATGTAAAAACAATCAGTTCATAGAACCTTTGACATACTTAATGCTTCTGCAGTTCTTTTATGTGTTTTTTTATGAACGAACGAACAGACTCTGCCAAATTATAGTTTTCAGCTTCTTCCAGTGAAACCCATCTGGCATCTGTCACGTCGCTGGTAGCCTTTAACACGCCCTGTTTTGGTCGAACAAGAAACTGAAGCAAAACATAATGATACCAAAGACGACCTTGCTTGTCCAAAGCAAAAATGTCATACGCGTCCATTGGAGCATCTCTTATAAGCTCAACATCTAACCCTGTTTCCTCTTTTGTTTCGCGCACAACAGCATCCCTAACTTTTTCCCCCAGCTCCACAACACCACCCGGAAAACTCCACTTCCCCAAAGAAGGCTCAGCGCCCCTCTTCACAAGAACAACCCTGCCACACTCAACAATAACTGCCCCAACGCCCACAACAGGACTAGAAGGATACTCGCGCTTCAACAGCAAACCTCCAACACAGCCACAACCTTTCACCAAAATAATAGTCTACCGACAAAACCCTGCAATCATGTTTGTAGCATATTAGTAGTCTAATAACAAAAGATTGTTGAAAAATAGGTTTTTTCAGAAAAAACACGCAGCAACACAAACACTGAAAAATGAATTTGGTGGGACCGCCCGGATTTGAACCGGGGTCACGAGAGTCCAAGTCTCATAGCCTGGACCAAGCTAGCCGACGGTCCCTCTCTCTGCAATAACAGAGAACTCGCCAGATTTTTTACAATCTAGTAAGCTTATGGAAAACACGAATTTCTTAATATGTCTATCTGCTAAAAAGGTGTCTCAAATCCAAAAACTGTGATTTTATATCGGTCTAAAACCCAAAAAATGATGTTGCAGGAGGGTGGTGGGGCCGGCCGGAGTTGAACCGACGACCTTTACCCGGAACAGCAAAAATCCCGTTCCTACGGGTTTCTCCTCGCTCCAGAATTTCGTCATCCCATATTCTGGTCAGCAAACCCATTGCTTATTTCTGGAGCCCTTAACGGTTGGCACCGTTTGCCGGTACGACTGTCGTCATCCCTTTCTAGCGCCCCATCGAAAGATAGAGCGTGGCTAGACTACGGCCCCACATCCAACACAATTTGGCAGTTTCCAATATATACATTTCCTGAACAACCCCCCACAACAAGCGAAACATTAAAAAAGCAAGACTGTAGTAGGAAGGAAGGTTGCCGGCCATAGGGCGTGGGCACCACCTGATCCCA
>PIXT01000014.1 GCA_003096235.1 Candidatus Bathyarchaeum sp.
CTTCATCTTTTGCTAATCTTTGAAGAGCTTTTGTTACTCCAGTGGTGTACTGCACTGCCTTTTTTGGTTTGTCAGCCAAAATTTCGGGAACTTCTAGGTTGTGCGCTACCCTTCGCAGGATTCGTTTTCGAAGTTTGTCTTCGGTTGAGTTAATTTTCAGGCGCAAAGGTAACCGTAACGCGAAATCTACAACCGAGCAGTCAATGAATGGAAGCCGAAGTTCTATTCCATGAGGTGAGCATACTTGGTTGTCTCTTTGAAAGTTTTGGCGGTAAGCGTTTTTGACGTCATAGAACATTTTTTGTTCCACAGCCTCAACGCCTTCCCTTTGATACTCGGTGAGGTATCTTTGGTAGCCTCCGAAAAGCTCGTCAGCTCCCTGTCCCGCCAACAGAACAGGGCAGCCCAGTTTTGATGCGGTTTGTGCCAGCCAGTAAAACGGAACAGCGATGCAGGCGTTGATTGGGTGTGGTTCTTCTGTTAGCCACAGCACTTTTTTTAGGGTTTCTTTGAGGTTATCTACGGTGTATGTTTGTATGTGTAGTGGTAAATCTAGTGCTTCTGCTGCTTGTTTGGTGAACATGACTTCTGGTTGATTTTTTAGTCCCACGGAAATTAGTTGAACGTCTAAGCCAACGTTTTTTGCTAGAGCCGCAACTACGCTGCTGTCTACGCCTCCAGAAAAAGCCACAGCCACAGATTCAAGGTCTGAAACCTGTTTTCTTGTTGATTCTAACAAAAGAAGCTCCAATGCGTGCGCGGCAGTTTCCATGTTCAGCTTGTTTTTGGGGGGAACATGTAACTGTTTAATTGGATGAAAAAAGAAGCCCTGCTCGTTAATGGTTGCCAGCTGTCCTGGCGGAAAAGACTGCACATTTTGTAGCCCTAGTTTACACAGGGCTTTACGTTCAGACGCAACTGCACATACGGTTTCATTTTCGCCGTAATACAGTGGGGTTGCTCCAAAAATGTCGCGTCCAACAAGCAGTTTTGTTGATTGTGCAACTGCAAAAACGTATGAACCCCCCAACTTTTCTAGGATGATGCCAGCGTTCTTCATGGGGTTAGAGCCAAGCAGGGTCATGAATTCTTTTAGTTCAGATAAGTCAGGCAGATTCGGGGCAGGAAACATTCTTCCCTCAAACACAAATGTGAAACCGTTGCCCAAAATGGGCTGAACTGAATCCCTCGGCAGGATACGTGAAAGGTTGTGACCCAAAGCGATGCTGCCGTCAAGGTTTTTTTGTTTCAGTTCCTTGAGTGTGGCTGCTGTTTGCGCCGAATCGGGTGTGGCTACTCCGTGACCGCAGTTTCCCCTGTGAACCAACTCGTTAAGCATGGACACTACGGTTGGAATAACGTTTTCTTTTTTCTTGTTTACTGCGGCAACCAACGCTCCCATATTAAATCTCCCGCCCTAAAGGCACATTATTTTTAGGCGAAACTGGTAAAGGTTAGTTCAATCATTAATGTATCGTTTCTGGAGGAGAACAAGTTTGCCTATTCTTCCAATTGACACAGGCCGTTACGGCTCACCTGAAATGAGAAGAATCTTTGACGAAGAAAACAGACTGCAAAAGATGCTGGACGTAGAAGCGGCACTAACTTGGGCGCACAGCCAAGTAGGTAACATACCAAAAGCTGACGCCCAAAAGATTGTTGAAAAAGCGTCCATAAAATACGTCAAGCTAACTCGTGTAAAGGAGATAGAAAATGAAATCCGCCACGACGTCATGGCGTTGGTCAGAGCATTAGCCGAAGTCTGTGGCTCAAGCGGAGAATACGTTCACCTTGGAGCAACAAGCTCAGACATGCTCGACACCGCAACCGCCCTGCAACTAAAACAGGCAGTAAACATTATCGAAAACCGACTAAATGAACTAGAATCTGTTCTTCTTAACCGTGCAGAAAAGCACAAAATGAGCATCACCATGGGAAGAAGCCACGGTCAACATGCACTGCCAACAACTTTTGGTTTCAAATCCGCGGTCTGGACACGAGAAGTAGCCAGAAGCATCCAGCGTCTGCGAGACTGCAAAGGTAGGTTACTGGCTGGGAAAATGAGTGGCGCCGTAGGAACACAAGCAGGTTTGGGACCAAAAGCGCTTAAGATACAGGAACTGGTTATGGAACGGTTAGGTATTAGTGCAGCAGATATTTCAACTCAGATAGTTCAAAGAGACCGTTACGCCGAATTAACTTGTGTTTTAGCCATACTTGCTTCAACCTTGGATAACATTGCATCTGAGATTCGGGAACTACAAAGACCCGAAATTGCCGAGGCTTTTGAGGCTTTTGAGCAAAAAAAGCAGGTCGGCAGCTCAACAATGCCCCACAAACGCAACCCCATGATATCTGAACGAATCTGCGGCTTAGCAAAGCTACTGCGAAGCCTTGTTTCTCCAGCACTAGAGAATGTTCCCACATGGCATGAACGTGACCTAACCCAGTCCTCATGCGAACGCTTCGTAATCCCCGAAGAATGCATACTGATCGATTACATGCTGATTTTGATGATAAGAGTGCTGAAGGGACTACAGGTCGACGAGGCAAGAATGCGAAAAAACATGGACATAACACAGGGACGAATGATGTCCGAAGCAGTTATGCTTACCCTAGCAAAAAAGGGACTTGGACGCCAAAAAGCCCACGAACTCACCCGCCAACTAGCAATAAAAAGCCACAACGAACAACGGCAATTCAAGGATGTTCTCTCAGAGGACAGCACAATCAAACAGCTACTAAATCCACAGGAAATCGAGAAAGTAATGGAGCCACAAAACTATCTGGGAACCGCACCCAAACAAGTCGAAAACGTCATAGCAAAAACAAAACAGGAAAGACTGGCTCGAGGCTTGAAAGCCTAAATTTTTCAAAGCTCCCCTTTAGGGCTTTTATGAATGCTGCTGAAACAGTTTCTTTTTGGCGATTAAAGCAAAAAGAGTTGCGACTACGAACAGTGGCAGAAGTATCCACGACGCAAACTCTGGAATTATGTATGGCTTCATCAGGGGATAATGGTCAATGTTGTTTGGGTTGATATGAAATGGCGTGTCCCCTACTCCTGTTTCGTCAAGTTCTGTAGCATTCGGGTATCTGCTCAGGTAATCACTCCAGTAGTTGCCGACGGTTCCGTTATCCCATATTGATGGATTGGCGGGTCCCGTCATGGACACCTGCAAGCCACCAACCACCATATTGTCGATGAAGTTGTTGTGGTAAATCACGTTGTCGTGCTGGTCACCAAGAACTCGTATCCCCCACCACTTGTTGCGTGTTACATTATTTTCAGTGAAACGGTTGTTAGATGAATGCAAAAGTTTAACCCCGAACCCCTCAAGATTGTTCGCCTCAAAGCCGTTGTTTGCTACATTATTTTGTTTTATTGTGTTGTAGTGTGAAGAAGAAAGCAGGATACCATATTCACTATTGTTGCTGATGCTGTTGCCAACGATTTTGTTGCCCTCACAGTTGCCGAGCTCAAGACCATAATTGTTGTTTAGCAACATGTTGCCACTTACTGTATTTTGTGAAGACTCTATCATCTGGATGCCATATTTTCCAACAGAAAACGTGTTTCCAGCAATCAACGAACCAGTTGTGGAAAACATCCGCATCCCGTCCGCATCAAGACCCTGAACGGTTATGTTTTCACAGCCAGAAAGCAGCACATAACCCGCCTCTGATGGCACAGCTTCGTTTCGGTGACCTATCCACTGTATTATGGGTTTACCGTTGACCAAGTTTGTATCGTCGATGTCGTTCTCGAAACTGGAAACATCAACGCTGACCCCTGTACAGTTGATTTTGTTGTTTCGGAACAAATTCTGGTGACCCGAAACAGAAACCCCTAAGCTTGAACTGTTTATGACGTTGTCCAAAAACGTGTTATTAGACTCCATTAAGTTTATTCCGATGCCAGAGTTTAGCACAGTGTTATTGGCGACGACATTTTGTTGTGACCAGTGATTAGGAGACAAGAAAAAGTCGAAGGCATACCCCGCGTTTGTAATAGTGTTTCCTGTAACATTGTTTCTCCAAGAGAACCAAAAGTAAATGGCTCGTCCAGAGTTAATGATAGTGTTACCCGTAAGGGTGTTGTCGTCAGCAAAGGTGAGGTCAAAAGCGCGGTAAGTGTCCTTTACTACAAGGTTTCTGACTGTAACGCCACGCCTATATTGCATCTGGACCCGACCATGATACTGTCCCACGTTTCCTTGCAGGGTATAGCCTGCGCCGTCAATTGTTATGTTGTCCTTTTCAACAGTGATAGAATATGTGACGTCTCCAGTTAAGGTGTAAACGTTTCCATCACGCCTAACAGGAGCATCATAAGGAGTAACAGAGCCATCCTCCAAAATATGTACGCCGTCAGGAATTTCATCCAGAGTTGACG
This sequence comes from Candidatus Bathyarchaeum sp., assembly GCA_003096235.1. The sequence continues at coordinate 4,397 of PIXT01000014.1, forward strand.
GCTCAAGACAATAAGCTACAGGCATCAAAGCTACAACAACTAGGGACAAAACCATAAACCAAGCGATTAAATCATTATTCATGTTGCTTTTGCTCATTTGCTCTTTTAACACGTGTATTCAATTGACATTAAGAAAAAAGGGTTTTTGTAAAGAAACCTTGACCAAAACCAACCATTAAAAGTCAAGAAAACTTGACAACACAAAACACGCACACAAAATGACTTCTAGAACTCAGTTAAGGAACGCTGCTTCTGCGTTTCTTTCGCCTTCTTCAAATTCTGCCACTCCTGCTCCTTAACGTAACCGCCCACTTGCTCCTTAATATCACGAGCTAACTTAGGACCAACCAAAGGCAACCCAATCAACCGCTGCAACGGAGCACTCTTGAGGTCATCAACAGTTCTAAAACCCGACTTAAACAGTATACGAGCCCTAACTCTTCCAATACCCTTCAACGCAACCAACGAAAGCAGCTCAGGCTTCACTCCCTTTTCCACCCTCACCGTCAACCTAGACAGATCAGCCAATAAGTCCTTGTGCTTGAAAAGAGAAGCCAACTCATGAGACGCATGAACAAGCCACTTAGCATTAGAAATAAGTCGATAAAGATCACCCGGCTGAACCTTAAACTTTTCAATCATTGTATCTTCGCTTGTTTCATCCATCCAAGACTTGAGAACCAAAGACAGTTTTGCTTCACCGAGAAAATTCTCAAAAGCAAGCCTATCCATCCACGGGTCAGGAAGATCAAACATAAACTCGTTCTGATGGTCCTCAATAAAAAACTGGAGATCATCCATCTCGCCTGCGTATGGACGCATCTTAGGATACATGTCTGGTGTGCGGGCAATCATGTGCAAGAAACTGATCTCTGTTATCCGCTCTGCACGACTAGCAAGACCATCCCGAATCGTAACGCCAGTAAGAGGATCAAGATATAATTCAGAGACTCTGCGCCCAAACTGGGTAGCTAAGAGTTTATCGCCGTTAACTTCAATCATTTTTTCGGTGAAAAGAAAACCCAAACTTTTCTGTATAACACCCTTTATTGCAGCAGGATCATACTGGTAAGAATAGAACGTTTTGCCAAAAAAGTCGTAGATTCCCTGCTCGCTGTACGCAAAACCCGACGCAACCGTAGCCAAAACATGGGAACGCAAAATCCGCTCCACCGCAAGTTTTGACCAGATTTTCTCTGTTTCTGCAAGAATATAGCTTTCCATCAGGTAGTCACGTTCATCCTCGGTTTTGGCTACCAGTATTGAATCGCCAAACTTGTCATATCTGGGTCTTCCTGCACGTCCAGCCATCTGTTTGTACTCAAGAACAGGAATCGGGTAATAGCCGTAACCGGACTCGTATCTTCTGTAATCGTTGACGATAACTACTCTTGCTGGCAGATTCATCCCAAACGCTAATGTCGGAGTGGCTGTTAAGACCTTGATTTTTCCATCCTTAAATGAGTCTTCAACTATTTTTCGGTGACCGCCACTCAAACCCGCATGATGAAACGCTGCCCCCCCACTCACCACCTCAGCAAGCTGCTCACCAAGTCTGGTTCTTGCCCCCGTTGAAAGAATCTGCTCAGACAACTGCTTCAAAGAACGTTTCATGGGCTTGGATAGCAGAGGCTTAATTTTGGTTGAAATCTTTTTGGCTAAGCTTATCGAGTTTCTTCGGGTTCCAGCAAAAGCTAAGGCTTGGTTTCCAGATTTCACGGTGTAAACTGCCAAGTTCAATGTTGGGTCTTTAGTGGCTTTCTCTATTTTGAGTGCCCCGCCGTCCTTGAACAAAACCTCGTCATGAAGGATTACGCCTTCCCTGAGCGTTACTGGTCTCCATTCTGTTGTAACCGAGACCGCCTTAAGCCACTCCGCTACATCTCCAACATTCTTTATTGTAGCACTAAGCACTACAAGCTGGATGTCAGGATTCACCTGCATCAAACGAGCCAACACAACCTCAAGTGTTGGTCCACGACTAGCATCGTTAAGAAGATGCACTTCATCCGCAACAACCAACGAAACGTCACTTACCCATTTGGCTCTGTGCCTAAGCAAAGAATCCGCTTTCTCGTTTGTTGTAATTATGATGTCATGTTTTCCCATCCACGGGTCACTGCTGTCGTAGTCGCCTGTGCTTACGCCAACACTGATTCGATGCCCGTTTTCTTTACGTATATTCGAGTACTTCTGGAACTCCTCAAACTTTTCGCTAGCCAAAGCCCGCAAAGGAGACAAATACAAAACCTTTCCGTCCCGTTCCAGAACATGCTTAAGAGCGCACAATTCAGCGACCAAAGTCTTGCCTGAGGCTGTGGGGCTTGCCAAAACAAGGTTCTTTCCATCCAAAGCACCCGCCAAAACAGCTTCCTGCTGAGGCGGATACAATCCAGTGATTCCTAAATCAATTAGAACCTGTTTTACTGAATCATGCAAAGGCAGTTCTTGAATCTTCAACTTTATTGACCTTTAGTTCAAGTCTTCTTAAGGAAACCGTCCCGTGGCGCAAAAAGCGTTCCCTCTTTTAGCATCTGCCCAATGAACCGTTCTGCGTCTCCAGGCAGTATGTCATACTCGGTTTGAAGCCTTTGCAGCAGCTGTTCCTTGTCTACCATTCCAGTTTCCTTCTCCAATGATGTAATTAGCCCCAGAATCATTGAAAGCTTGTCACGCAGGCTCTTTGGTTTTCCCGTCATTATAATGTCAATATCAAACTTGTGAGATGAAATGTCAATTCCAACCTGCTCAAGAGAAATCTTCATAATATCAATAGCACGCTCAGCATCTTCAAGAGTAACCTCTTCTCTGAGAGCCACACGAGCCCTAGCCTCAGCAACACGCACCAAAGACTCCAACTGCCTAGCAGTAATAGCTACTGGTGTGCCCTCTGTTTCGCTGGCTGAACGCATAAGCAAATAGAAGTCTTTCAGACAATCCAGAGCCTCCTGTGTAAGTATTGGCTTTATGTTTTTGGCGTAGCTGACGTATTTTCGGAAAAGATCAGCTTCGATAGGTGCTTCAGTGGGAGAAACACCTGTTCGGTGAAGATCAAGAATGTGCTCGGTCATCTGAGCATCTTTAGTCTTTTCGGGTACATCCCTCAAAACAAAAATCAGGTCAAACCTTGAAAGGATAGTAACTGGAAGCGAAATGTTCTCTCCAACTGTCCTGTATGGGTCATATCTTCCCAATGTTGGGTTAGCTGCAGCCAAAATCGATGTTCGGGCGTTCAATGTAGCCACGATACCTCCCTTAGCTACTGAAACTGTGTGCTGCTCCATGACCTCGTGGATGGCAACACGGTCCTCTGTACGCATCTTATCCATCTCGTCTATTGCAGCTACACCCTTATCCGCCAAAACCAAAGCTCCAGCTTCAAGAGTCATTCCCCCAGTTTTGTCACGCAGAACCGCAGCAGTCAATCCCGCGGCAGTAGTTCCACGACCAGACGTGTACAACCCACGAGGGGCAATCTTGGATACATACTGCAAAAGCTGCGACTTGGCGGTTCCAGGGTCTCCTACCATTAGAACGTTCAGGTCTCCCCTGATTGTGATGTCTGGGAAGTGTTTTCCAGTTCCTCCAAAAAGAAGATACATTATTGCCTCTTTGATGTGCTCGTAGCCATACACGGAAGGCGCTAAAGAAAGAAGAACTTTTTTGTGGATGGTAGGGTCTTTTGCCAGTTTACGAATTTCTTTTTCTTCTTCTGGAGTGATAAGGATTTTTTCTGGCTCCTTACTTTCAACATCGATATGGTTTGTGTCCAGATGCAAAGTAAATGATCGAAGTTGCCCAACCTTTGGAAGACGCGCGGCAACAGCACGAGTTATTCCAACTACCGCAACATGGTCTCCAGGTCGCGCCGCGTCAACAAGGTCACGTTCCAAAAGTTTAATGTCCAGCCATCTTGGGAGCTGACCCGGAGGAAGATCCTCTGGACGCTCTTGGATGCGAACGTCTTGGGAGTCAATGAAAGTGGATTCTTCTTGAATAAAATCAAAAGAGCTTTTTCTTCTACACTCAGGAGCACTGCATGCTAGCGGTGCAGTTAGAAATGGACCCGACTGCGTAACAATGGACATTGCGCCGCACCATTTGCATTTGAAGGCTGCTTCCATGACCATGGGTCTGGCGGGGCTGGCGCGGACAACGATGCCTTCAAGCATGACGAGATGTCCTATGTGTTTTGAGCCTAGAATTCTTAGAGGTGTGCTTTCTGGTAAGCCACGAAACCGCACTGTAACTTTTCCGATTTCTTCTGCATATTCGGGTTCTTCTATTTGCAGTTGTGCTTTGGCTGCTCGGTTTGCATATTCGAGGTACTCGTCTGGGCTGTCCATAAGGTGCTGAGCGAGTTTAGGTTCGGATGCAAGTAGTTCGTCAAAGTCTACAGTAAATGATTTGTTTCCGGAGACAGCCATGCTTGAGAGCCGTTCACGGTATTTGTCCATCTTGAAGAAGTCTAGAAAAAGCGCCTCTGGGTCCGCTGTCAACAGTTCTTCAGTCATGTGTTGTCTCCTCCTTGGGGTTTTAGAATTTCAGTTTTCCATTCGTTAATAATCTTGTGTAAACATTCGTAGACATATTTTTCTTCTTTTGTGAGGCTTCGCAGTATTTGACCAGTTTGGTCTCTTCCTGATGATGCTAATGAAACTATTTTTTTTAGTCTCATCCGAGTTATGTCATCGGTAAGATTTTTTGCTTTTTCGTATTCTGTTCTTTTTTCTGGCTTCTTGATGGCTTTTTCGTTTAACTCTTCGAGGAAACGCCTCAGTTTTGGATAAAATTCCTCGGGAAGAGATGTGACCTTTTGTGATGTTTGGACTCGTTCTTTCCAATGTATTTTGTTTAGCATAGTCAAATCGATGGGTTCTTCCATGCGGATGTGGGCTATTCCAGCCTTTTTCAGTTCTGTTGCTATCCAGTATTTGACTTCGTATTCTTTTCCCTCTGTGAATGGTCCAACTTTTATGCCTGGAAGTTCGATTTCGGGGCTGTTCCTGTTTGCCACTACCTTGACGGGTGTGTTTTCAAAGATGAAATCAGCGTCTTTGATGAACTTCGCAGGTTCAGCAGACAATCC
>PIXT01000015.1 GCA_003096235.1 Candidatus Bathyarchaeum sp.
CATTGCTTTTGCTATTTCTATTGCGGATTCATATTCTTTTAGTTCAACTACCATATTTACACCTCCAAAGATGGTGAAAGAGGGAGGACTAGCCTGACCCTCAAGTTTTCTAAACAAAGCTCAGATTCAGTGGTCTTATGCTGTCTTTTGATAGTTGTATGTGTTACCAGCTGCAGTGATTAGTTCGATAGTGTATAGAGTACCGCTACTGACGTCTTCGCTAAGGTTTACTGTGATTGTATCTGAACCACCAGCGCTTACTGCGTCGGGAGAAAAGTCGGTGGCATCAAAGCTAAGAGTGCCTATTGTGCCTCCACTTACTGTTGCAGCTACAAATTCAACATCTGTTGACCCTGTGTTCACCACTATGATATCAAGTGTATCGTCATCTGTTCCTGCAGTTATTATGTTGAAGTTGGCGCTGCTAACTCTGAGTTCTTCTGTTTCCATGAATGTGAATGTCATTGAGCCCATCCATGCTGCTACGGCGATAGAGACTGCTACTGTTACTGCGATGAGTATGATGGCTGCGACTACTGGGCTGAGAGCTTTTTTATTTTTTAGGAGTTTTTTCATTTTTGTTCTTTCCCTCCTGTATCTGTCACAATTGGACTACACAGAAAACAGATTTAAATCTTACGACTTAAGACAACATATTATAAAAATTGAAATGAAAAAAGCAAAACAGCCACAAATGAACTACTCTAAAGCAGCAAACAGCCCTAAAAGAAGCTCTGCCACCTTATCGCCAAGCTCAGTTATCACATAATACTTTTTCAAGGGGTCAATAGCTATGCTCTTAGCCAAACCCAATCGCTCCAACTCAATCATCCTTGAACGGAACGTCCCATCGCTGAGCGTAAGACTCAAATCACGCATGAACGACTTGGCATTCTTCCATCGTCCATTCTCCAACTTTAACAGAAAAATACAATCAATGGCGTGGTCCTTCTCCAGAGCCGCCTTGATGGCTGACAGTTTCTCGTCAGTAAGTATGTTCTTTATCTTTTCTTCAGTCAACCGCATACACAACCATTTTCTTAGAGGGCTAATACCAAATACACATTTAGCATTTAACTATATATTACGATTTTCGACATAATACTGCACATATGTACTACAAGTCATGCGATTCCAGCCACAAAAAACACAAACATGCACGCAGCAAACAAAATGTTGGTGGGCTCACGTATTCTTGAAAGCAACCAGCCAGCAACAGTTAGCTGTCCACTTTTCTCAAGATCTCAATCACTTTTCAGTGGGTCAAAAATCGTCATCGCCCACCAAGCAACATTAAATGCTGCCCCAGAATAAAAGTATAACCCAGCAAACAACACGATGAACAACTATGCCCAAAAAAATCTTGGTCATTCCTCTAGCCGAAGAGAGCCTTGGAGTTAGATCCATGTGCACCTACATGGAAACCCCAGACACAAAGATTCTCTTAGATGCTGGAGCATCTTTAGCTCCAAAGAGGTTAGGATACCCTCCTCACCCCCAAGAATACCACGCCCTAGCACAATGCCGCAAAAGAATAGCAAAAAATGCACAAAAAGCAGACATAATAACCATAAGCCACTATCACTTCGACCACCACACACCATCATACACAGACTGGTTCACCAACTACTCCACACCAGAAACTGCAGAAAAAATATACAACGGAAAGCTTGTTCTCGCCAAAAATTATCGCTCCAAAATCAACGCCAGCCAAAGACGCCGAGGATGGATGTTCCAGAAAACCGCAGGCAACAACGCAAACAAGATTGAGAGTGCTGACGGCAGAAGCTTCACGTTTGGGGAAACAAAAATCAGGTTCTCTGAGCCAGTTTTCCATGGACCTGAAAACTCGGAGCTAGGCTGGGTTGTGATGGCAACCATTGAATTTGAAGACGAAAGAGTTGTTTTCACATCGGACATCCAAGGACCCATGTGCCCTTTTACTTTAGCCAAAATCTTGGCTGAGAATCCTCAACTGGTTCTTGCAGGGGGACCTCCAACATATTTAGCGGGGTTTAGAGTAAAAAATGAAGATGTAGAGCGGGGGCTACAAAACCTGAGCAGATTAGCTGAAACTGTGCCAATAACCATCATTGGGCACCATCTGCTTCGTGATGAGAACTGGAGAGTTTGCTCTCAACCGATATTTGACGCCGCCGCCAATGCAGGTCACAAAGTTTTGACAGCGGCTGAGTACTTGGGTAAAGAAAACAGTTTTTTGGAGTTTCGCAGAAGCCAACTTTTTGAGACTGAGCCTCCATGTTCTGCTTTTAGAACTTGGATGAAATTGCCCTTGCAGAAACGAAAACTTGTTCCGCCGCCAATTTAGAGCCGATTTAGTCGACTTGTTGTTTGACAATCATTCTGCGGAATTGTTTAGCGTAATGGTAATCCGCTTTAAGTCGTTTGAGGTCGTTTGCTTCTTTCTCAAGTTTTGCAAGTTTTTTTTGTATGTCTTGAATTTTTGTGTTCATTTTGAACTCCGAAGCCTCATTCAGCGTTTTTAATAAAAAGCAGTTATGAAAGGGAAATATGTACTCAGGATTCATAATTACTATAAGTAAAATTAATCCATACGAGCGGTTGGAGATGGATGTAATGAAGTGTCCCAACTGCAACGATGAAATGGCTTCAGGTCAGTCAGGTCTAGAAGCGAATTTTTGTCACTGCGAAACTTGTGGGACAGTGATTTACAGACCAAAAATTTGAGAGGTGAAAAAGGAAAATGGAAGAGATGCTAGCACCCGTGTTGTTTATGCTCTTGGTAGGTGGATTGTCTGGTTACTTTTCAGGCAAAGTGGTCAAAAGGATTTCAGGCATGGCCTTGATGATTGGAATTATCGCTGCGTCACTGATAATTTTGGTGTATGCAGGTACCTTCAACGTAAATTTGGACCCAATAAATGCAAGCGTAGCAAACTTTCTTAGTGTTCTTACAGCCCTAGGAGTAGTGGCTATGGTGTCCAGTGTTCCTTTTGTAGCTAGTTTCATTGCGGGTATATTCATCGGATATAGAAGGTACTAAATTCCTTCTACTCCCCTTTGACATACTTTACCAGCAGGGGCATAAGTTCAGTTCCTTTACTTAAAGAACCTAATTCTCCTTTTTTGCATTCTTTTTCAGAAAATCTTTGAACACTGTCAGCCTGCAGCTTGTTTCCTGATATAAGAATGGGCACCGGATCGTCACTGTGAGCCTTCAAACCGCAAGGTGTAGAATGATCAGCGGTTATGCAAATTAGTGTTTCTTCCAAGTTGATTTGCTGTAGCATGTTGCCCACAAAATGTTTGTCGATAACCGAGATGAGCTCAGATTTTAGTTTGCATTTTCCGTCATGTCCGGGTTCGTCTGGACCTTTGATGTGAACGTAAAAACAGTCGTGATCAGGAAAAACTTCTAAGAGTTTTTTGACTCTAAGTTTGCAGTCGTATTCTAAGTCTTTAGATGGAAGAGGCAAATCAACCAAGCTCATGCCCGCCAGTCTGGATATGCCTCTTTCAACATTCATGTCTGCCAAACAAACAAAACTAAGGTCATACATGTCGCAAAGAAACGGAAACTCCGGCACCATGCTGCCCGCGTCTCTGCACAGCAAAACATTAGCCTTCAGTTTTCCTTGTGCAACACGTTTTTTGTTCACTTCGTGACTGTCCAAAATAGCCATGCTTTTTTTGGTGTATTCGTTGACAAGTTTTGCGGAAATCTGTGCCTGTTTTGTTTGGTCTAAGGGTGTGCAGGTTTTCAGAACCATTTTTGCATCCAAATCTGCAACTCCGATACCGTTAATCCGTTTGTATGCGGGGTCGGTATTGTCGATGTTTCCTGAAAGGTCGGTTTCTTCACTTTTTATGACCAAGGCTGTACGATAGGTTGCAGTGCTTTTTAGTTGTGCAGTGGCTGGATACGATTCCAGCTGTAGCTGCTCGTTAACGGCTTGGGCTAATTCGTCGGCTTCTTGTTGTGTTATGTCTCTGCCTGCTCTTCTGTCGACAATAGAGTTGTCTGCTGCTAGGGTTGCGAGGTTGCATCTAAGCGCCAAGTCGCCGTTTTCCATTTGCATTCCTGCGCCAATGGATTCAAGGGCACCTCTGCTCACGTGATACTTGAAGGGGTCATAGCCTAGTATAGACACAACGGCTACGTCGCTTTCTGGCGCCATGCCCTTGCCTACGGTGTACATGAGTCCTGTTTTGCCGTTTTTGGCTAGCGAATCCATGTACGGCGTATCTGCGGCTTCAAGAGTTGTTTTGCCTCCCAGTTCTGCTAACGGGAGATCACCCATTCCATCAATAACAATGTAAATCAGCTTCAAACTCAAACACTCCACATCAAACGATACTAACAACACCTACATTAAAAAAAATGTTTTCACAAAACAACCCAAAACATGCTTCACTCAACCTAAACAACACCACCAATCCACTCAGCAACCCCGACACATAAAAAAACTACAGAATTAATGTTCTTTCAATGAATTGTTTAATTATGAATTTTTTACAAATGTCAAAATAGATTCTTCACATTATTAAATGTAATATGGTTTTGTTCCAGACGTTCGAAGTTCAAATTTCTTTATTTTTTTGCCTCTAATTTTCAACTGTTCCCCACAATCGGCACATAGTTTTTTCTTGAAAAAAATGTATTTTCGTGTCCAAAAAGCACATTCTTTACAAATGGTTTTCTTACATATCTCACAAATGTAACTATGTCCTAGAAAGCTTGGACCATGAACAACTTTTCCACACGAATTACAGAGTAACCGTTTTTTAGTTAGTAATTCTCCGCATAATTCACATTTTTCAACATTGCCCTTAGTCACTTCAACTCTGCTTTTGTTGCCAACTAATTCGAGTCTATGTTCAATTGAAATAATTTTTGAGTACACGTTTAACAATGGAATATAAACTTGAGTTATACTTCTAACAAACACACTGGACTTTTTGGGGATACATTTTTTTGAATAATGAACATTGTTTGCCCCATAATAACCAACAGTCTGAGTATGTAATCCTCTAACAAAATTTATGCCCCTCTTTTTGGCGTTTGAAAGCCCGATTTTGAATTTACCCGATGAATAAATAACATCATCCTGAGATGGGTGCCACAGTTCTTTCATACAAGATTTTTCAACGTATTGCGTAAGTTTTGGTTTGATTAATGTTCCATATTGTCCATCTACCAGAATTCGTTCATACTCACGGTGAACAGAATGAACAGTTCCAACAGATGTACAAAAGTTTTCATGTATTGAATAATCTATCAAATAAGCGGGTATAAATGTTATTTCATTAATTGTTGTTCTTGTGAGTTCTTCTGCTTTGTTTGGATGACTTAAGGCTGAACCAACAACAGTTTTTATCACTTGTTTATTCACGATTTCTTTGGACGGTGGTAAAACATGATAGACTGTAGTGTTTTCTCCCTTCTTTAGAAGTTTTATTCCTGCTCTATTTGCCATATCGGCTAGCACACGCAAATCTACTAGGTCAATTGTAGACCCAAGAGCTTTTGCATAACTAATAGCGGCAGGGGAAAACTTACCTGTTGTAACTAGATAGCCTTTTTTTGAGTGGGCAGTTAAAATTGCAGAATGAAGCTTTTGAACTGTTGGTCTACCTATCGTACTTTTTGGGTGATGTTTGCACTCAATAATTATCACGTTACCCGAAGGTGAATGTAAAATTACATCTCGACCACAATCACTCCCTTTTTGAATTTCGTCAGCTTTTCCAAAACCAAGTTTTTCAAATAGGTGTGCAGTAAAGTGTTGGAACTCAAACCAATCCATGTCGTCAAGTGAAACTACTTCAAGACTCGAATTGTCAAATTGTGTCATTTCTGCATCGTTCCCTCAATAACTGATAACCAATGAATGTTTATAGGTTTACTTTAGTTTTTTATGTGGCTTTAATCAAAGTATATTTATTTGATTTGAGAGATCTTTCTATTGCTTTTATTTATTTATCGTATAACTTACTAAACCAAAATTATCTTTTAATCGAACGACCTCTGAAGGAACAAACCCCAACACAGAGTAAGAGTATTCTTGAACGATTTCTTTTTCTAGAGTAATTTGCTTTGTTTTGTGGTTTGAGTTATGCTTAGTTTTTATCAAGTCGGCGAGTAGTTGTTTGATTTTTCTAGTTGCTGAAAACGCTCTTTTGTTGAATGGTCAGCCTAATGCTGATGTTTTTAGTGTTTCAGAATCCTTGTTCTCCTTGTTAATGCTTTTGAGAAGGTATTTTTTCAGATAAGACAATCCGTGACCAAGCGAATACATTGCTTTAATGTCTACGAAACTGTGCCACCCACCCTGATTGTGTGATGTCTTTTTCCATCTCTAAACACTTTGAATTCAGTTTCATTAGCTAACTTAGACCGTTCTTTAAAACGACGATAAACATCATTCCCACGTTTAGAGCGCTTTATCGCGAAAAGCTTACTTTTAATCGCTAAACTAAACCTCAACAACTCTTTTTGGTATTTGTTGTTCCAAAAGTTCTTGTTTCACACGATCTTTGTGTATATTAGTAGTCTAATAGCAGTTCATTGTTGAAAACAGTACTTTTTCTGAAAAGTTAGTGCAACAAAAAATGTTGCCATCCAAGATTCACGCGTGCATCTGCATAAAATCAATGCTTGGTTGATCCGAGCATTTTGCGTCGTTTGTCTTCACCGGGCTTGACTTTTCCTTCGACTAGGTTGTATAATCTTTCGTAGATGTGACAGTTTTTGCTGTGGAAAATCAGTTTACCTGTTTCAAGGTTAATGTTTGCTCTTCGGTTGATTTCCGAAACCAATGCCTCATTAAACATTTGAATACCTGCAATATTCGCAGGCAAACCCGCATACGCATCCCACGACCTAAAGTAACAGGTCAAATGAAGCTTGTTATCTGAAATCTCTGTATCTATAATGCTCAGGCAGGGCGGCTCATGTTTTCTGTCTTTGCTTAACCACTTTTTGATGTCCTCAGGCAACCGAATAACAAACGTAACCTGACGATCTTGAATTTCATCGGCATAACGCTTGATAGCTTCCTCTACCTGGTCAACAGGATCCCGCATCCGACTTCCATACGTGTACGTTTCATCCTCAATTTCTCCCGACCACAAATACTTCAACGCATACCACTGAACGTACTCCATATCACAGGGCGCCATAAAATCTAGCAACGGACGGTTTGCAGGGTTAGTTATTTGTATGCTCAAGTTCAGCTTCTTTGTTTCAGTAACTTCTGAACCATACCCAACCTTGAAAACCTCTCCATTATACCAAATCTCATTTAGAACCTTGTACCACGCATCAGGACAATCAAAAGCCTTAATCACAGCATACTTCAACAGGAAACCCTCCCGTCCACCCTCACTACCTATCCGACAACCAACTAATATTATTAATCGATTGACTCACTTATCCTACGCTGCCTGTAATTCTCATAATCTGGTATAATCCTGTCATACTCCTTATCCATCAGCGTCGAAGAAACCATAAAATCAGCAGTAGAACGGTTACACGCCACAGGAATATTCCACACAACAGCCATACGCAAAAGCGCTTTCACGTCAGGATCATGCGGCAAAGACTCAAGCGGATCCCAAAAAAATATCAAAAAATCAATTTCACTATTTGCGATTTTGGCTCCAATCTGCATATCTCCGCCCAAAGGACCACTCCTGAGCCTAGTTACCTCCAAGCCTGCCTTTTCAATAACCTTTCCTGTTGTTCCCGTTGCGTAAAGCTCATGCAAACTCAACAAATACTTGTTGAACTTCACCCACTCAAGCAAATCTTCCTTCTTGTGATCATGAGCAACCAAGGCAATCCTCTTTCTTTTTTTCATCAAAACTTTTTCGCCATCCATACTTCTTTCCACACACATTTTACCAAACTACAACAGAAAAGATTTTGCTATTGCTTTTATTGTTCCTCTTTGTTCCTCAAACTCTTGGGCTGATACACACACCACGGATCATCTGCCAAATAATCACCCTGCAATTCTGTCGGCTCATGTAATGCACCACAAAAATCCATATGCTCTGTAGTTACACCATACGCCCTAGCACGGCATCCACCACACACCTCACGATGCTCACACACACCACACTTGCCTTTCAACTGGTCAAAATCCCGCAAATCCTTGAAAACCTGTGAATTAAACCAGATATCCTTAAACGACTTTTCGCGGATATTCCCCAAACTAACCGGCATATATGGACAAGGAGTAACCTCCCCAGACGGATAAATGCGACAATAATACAACCCAGCCATGCAGCCTCGAACCCAACGCGACATGTCAACTCCCTGATCTTTAGCAACACGCATAAACTGAGGCGCACATGAAGGCTTCACATTCAACTTATACTTTGTAGTTTTAGCTAAAGTACTCCTGATCATTTCCTCGTACATTTGCGGTGTTATATCCTGTATGTCTGTTCCTCTTCCCGTAGGCACCAAAAAGAACAAATGAAAATTGTCAACGCCCAACCTTTCAGATAACGCCATCACCTCATCAATTTCATCATAGTTCTGCTGCGTAACTGTGCAGTTAACCTGAACCTCTATACCCGCCTTCTTGAGCGCTTTTATGGCATTTACAGCGCGTTCCCAGCAGCCCTTAACTCCACGGAACTCATCATGCCGCTCAGCATTACTTGAATCCAAGCTGATTGCAACCGTCCACATTCCAGCATCTTTAAGCTTTCTTGCAACCTCATCATCAATCAACATCCCGTTGCTTCCCATCCCCATCCTCAAACCACGGTCTGCGCCATACCTGATAATCTCGTAGATGTCATCTCTTAGCAGAGGTTCACCACCACTCAAAATCAGCAAAGGTCTGCTAACTTCAGTAATCTGGTGAATAAGTATCTTCGCCGCATCTGTACTCAGCTCATCCGGCAGCTTTGTTTCTTCAGCATTAATGTAACAGTGCGCACACTTCAAGTTACACTTCAACGTCATATTCCACGAAATAACCAACGGAACATACTTTTCCTCAGTTGGTGCTGCTGCTGAATTGGGGGCAACCTTGATTTGATACTCACATTTTCCATCAGATGCCATTTTTAGTGGCTGAGAAACAGCTACAGGAAACGGAATCATTTTCTCAAACATTGATTGGGCATGTGCCTTGCAGAAGTTCTTGCAGAAAAGATGACCTGTTTTACTTTGTGTGCCCTGCTGTGCTTCAATGTATTTGTGGCTTCCATAGATTGGACAATTCAAGAACCGCATGAATCCTCCAAGATTCTTCATGTCCATCTTGAATTCGATAAAATGGTCGCTGAGCATCAGTTTTTGCAGTTTCTCTTTTGATAATCCAACCTTCAGGGACACATTGAATGCTGAATCAACTGTTTTATCTCCAAACTGTTTTTTTACATGCTCCATAGTTTCTGCAATGCGTTCTACACCTAAGTCTTGGGCTAACTGCTCCACAATCAAGAAACCCTTTATCGTCTCGTATTCTTGACGCAAACGCATCTCAACAATACTTGTTGCCCAGTCACAAAACAGAGTTTGGATGCTGTTTCCTACTTTGGAGTCTTTTTCGTCAAGCAAATCCTCAACTTTTCTGTTTTCATCGCTCAACCTCTTGAACCGCTTGATTTTTTCTTCAACACCCAGAGCCGCATTCTTAACCGCCATCACAACAGCATCATCCACCGTTACAACGCCTTCCAGCAACTCCTTAGCATCAAAAACAAAATCACTATAAAACTTCCACAAAGGTTTCTCTACAGAGGGGGCATCGACTTGTAATTCTTCAAGAACAATTCTGGATTCTGCAGACATTTTGCTTATCATCGCCATGTGATACAGCAACGACCCTTCCATACCTGCGTCACCCTTTCTACCTGCTGAACCGTGGAAAACTTCGTCAACTAGTTTTTTTGCTGTTTCAAAGTCTCCAGAATCTACGGATTCCGAGGCGCTGTCTAGTTTGCTTTTTCTTTCCTTTAGTAGAAGTGCCCACTTGTGACAATGATATTCGTTAAAGTTCGTTAAAGGTACCCTCTCCGTTCACGATTTAATGCCGTTAAAGTGTTGAGGAGTTATAAATTCTTTGATTACAATACAAGATACTTCTGTTTTTGTTTACTGGGCTGTGAATTGCTTGTGGTTGCTTACACATTGATGTAATATAGACCTTACTTAAAGTAAAGTTTATATTACATTTTGTGATTTTATTGCAACCTGTGACAAACCGTTGAACCTGCACAAGTTCACCATATTCAAAATAATGGCTGGGCTGGCTCTCTCAATCTTAATATTCTACTCCATACTTTTTGGAAATTCAGTACTAACTATAGTTGCATTCATGACATTACTTACAACTTTAATCCTTCTACGAAAAAAAGTTGAAACAGTCACAGTAGATGAGCGCATTCACTTGGTGAGCGGAAAAGCAGCCAGAAAAACCTTGCAAATTTTTGTCTTGAGTTTAGTCTCGGTGGGATTCACTATACTTTTGGCGAGCTATCTTGAATATGTTGATTTGTCCCAGTTAGGATACACTCTTCTTTATTCTGCTGCACTCACATCACTTTTATACACACTTTGTTGGCATTACTACAGCCGAAAATATGGGGGATGACAAAAGGCGTGCAAACTAGACTCAAAGTGTACCGAGCAATGCATAACCTGACCCAAGAAGACCTTGCTAAAAAAATCGGAGTAACCAGACAAACCGTTATCGCAATGGAAAAAGGAAAATATAATCCATCTTTAGACCTTGCCTTCAAGATAGCACGCTACTTCAAAGTTAATATTGAAAGCATCTTTATTTATGACCAAAATGATAACAAATCAACAGGGGAGATCAAAATTTGAGTGAAGACAAATCCACGTTCGCAGTCAATCTCGATAACGTTTCCAAGAGCTTTGGTGCTGTTCAGGCTGTAAAAAACTTAAACCTAAAAATTGATGTTGGAACCGTTTTTGGGTTTCTTGGTCCAAACGGCTCAGGCAAATCAACAACAATGAAGATGATAATGGGACTACTCAAAGCAGACTCTGGAAACCTAAACGTTTACGGAATAAACGTTCCAGCAGACCCATGGGCTGTCAAAAAAATTGTGGGATATGTTCCAGAAAGCCCACGACTATACGATTTTCTTACAGGACTTGAATACTTAGACTTCATAGCTGACGTTTACGGATTAGACACAAAAACCAAAAAAACTAGAATAGACGAGTACCTCAACGCATTTGATCTGGAAAACCGCGAAAACGAGATGATCAGCGGCTACTCTCACGGTATGCAACAAAAAATCGCAATCATAGCTGCACTACTGCACAAGCCGAAACTGCTAATCCTTGACGAACCCTTAAGTGGATTAGACCCAAAATCTGCCCGAATCGTAAAAGACCTAATTCACAAATTGGCAACTGAAGGCGTAACCACCATTCTGAGCACTCACGTTTTAGAAATTGCCGACGCCGTCTGCGACAAAATAGCCATTTTGTATCACGGAACAAAACTTGCAGAAGGTAAGCCTGCACAGTTACGTAAAGAAGCAAAGATGCCTGATTCAACACTTGAAGAAATTTTTCTGAAACTAACTGGCACAAACGACATAAAAGAAATTGTTCAAGCTCTAGGAAAATGAGATGGAATGCCTTGAATTTTAAGCTCATTTTGCACTTTGCTAAAATTTTGGCGCTTTCTTCTGTGAGAGCACAAAGAGTCAAAGGTTCTGTTCCCACAGGATTGAGTAAATCTCCAAGAGTAAACCTTGTTGTGGGATTAGCTGCTTTTCCTGTTGCAGCGTTTTTAGTCGCCACCTTTGCTGGAGCCTTTCTTGAAGAAGTTAGTGCAAGCGGGTTTATGTTACAGGTTTCCATTTTTCTCCCATCGATGATGACTTTAGTTGCAATAATGTATGGTTTACTTTTTGAGTTCAGTCAATCATCTTCGGTGGGCTCTTCAGATGTTATCAATTGGCTTCCTATACATGCATTAGAGTTTGTTTTAGCTTCTGTAATTTCAATGCTTTACTTTTTAGCTCCCTTACTTGGAATAATTTTCGGCGCCACTTTTGGATTATCATGGTCCACAAACATGCTGGATGCTGGTTTGTTCAGTTTAACTGTCGGAACTTTGGGCTTGTTTTTAGGCGCTTTTGTCTTAGAAATTATTCGTGCAATAACAAATCGTGTTTCTTCGACAGTTTACAAACGTAGCGGCAGAACCGCTGTAGCCGTAAGAATGTTTGTGTTCATAATTATGTTTGTTGTTTTCATGCTAGTCTCCAACGTAAATTTTCTGTTTTCTATTCTTGAACAGTTCATGGGCGGAATCGAATCAGCGTGGTTCATACCTATACTTTGGCCTTCTCTGACGATAATGAGTTATCTTGCCACAGAAAGCATACAGATGCTACTTTATGCGTTGCTCAGCATAGGCTTCACTGGGTTGCTTCTTTGGGCAAGCGTAAAACTTAGAGAAAAATACTGGGTTCCAGCACCATTCGCCATCAAACTTGCATCCTCAAAACCATATACTCCTAAACAAGGTTTGCTTGGACGCTTAGGCTTTACTGCTGCTGAATCTGCTTTGCTTAGAAAAGACTTTCGTGGCTTAACTAGACGAAAAGAGATGATGGTTTGGATTGCTGTGCCCCTAGGAATAAGTGTCATCTCCCTTTTTTCTTCCCAATCTTCTTTGTCGACCGCAACAGCAACCCTTGATAAATTAGCGTTATTTTTGGGTCCATTAATTGGCGTGTTCATGTTCGCCTTTTATTTGACCTTAACTGGCATCGGACAGGAAGGAAGTGCTTTCCTAAACTTACTCATAGTTCCACTGAAAAACAAAGAAGTTGTCAAAGCAAAACTTGCAACCCCTTTGGTTCCTTCAGTGTGCGCTATGGTTGTTGTTACGGCTTTAATACATGTAATCGTTCAGCCACGTTTAGAAGCGTTACTCGCAATAGCTGTAGCGTTATTTGCTGTGCTTTTCGAGTGCTCTTTTGTTGGTTTGGCTGTTGGCAGCCGCTTTCCAGACTTCACTGAAGTTCCAAGGGCACGTTTTGTTGACCAGAAAGGCGTATGGTTAGGAATGCTTGTCATGGCTGGCTGTGTGATTGCTACGTTGCTTCCTGTTTTACTGTATCTGTTTTCTGGATTGGCTTTTCCACTTCTTGTAGCTCCAGTTCTATCAGCTGCTGCATGCATTTTGATATGTTATACTAGTTATCGGGCAACTTTGAGTAGTTTACACAAACTTGTGACGCAATATTGATTGGCTGTTCTTATTCTTCTTCTGTGGCTTATTTTTTTCCGTTTTTTTAACGCACGATTACTGTTTATTTTTTTAACTGACTCACACATCCTAGTTTACTTATGAAAAGACATCAATAATCCTTTTATTGCTGCAAATTTTATTTTTTGTATTTAGACTACATTTTTTAGACGTTTTCGAAAGGTAAATAAGCTGGAAAATGAGTGAATATTCCCAAACTGATACTAGAGGTAGCTTAAATTGGCTAAGAAAGGTTTAGTTGTTAAAGCAAAAGAACTGAAAACAGACGTTGCTGTAGTAAAGGATCTTGAAGTGTCAGTCGGCAAGATTGTCGATGACTCTTGGGAAGAACCTATGGGTCCAACTCCATTTCCTGCAATGACCGATTTGAGAGATTGGGACTTTGAACTTCTGCGACGCTACAAACCATTTTATCTGCCCTTCTGTGATGTCTGCTGTCTGTGCACATTCGGAAAATGTGACCTGTCAGGAGACAAGCGAGGGGCATGTGGACTAAATATGGCTGCACAACAGTCAAGGATTGTTCTCCTTGCATGTTGTATCGGAGCAGCAACACACACAGCCCACGCCCGACACTTGGTTCATCACCTGATAGAAAGACATGGAAGAAACTTCCCACTTGACCAAGGAGGCTTAAACATAGACATAGAAGCCCCCGTAACACGGCTTGTCTGTGGACTTAGAGTAAAAACACTCCAAGACATGGAAGATGCCCTAGACTGGGCAGAAGAACAAGTAACACACTGCCTTTCAGCCACACACACCGGACAAGAAGGAAGCAACCTAGACTTTGAATCAAAAGCCTTCCACGCTGGAATGGCAGACCAAGTCGGAATGGAAATCGCGGATTTAGCCCAAATTTCAGTTTACGATTTTCCAAAAGCTGACCCTGAAGCTCCACTTGTAGAATTGGGCTTTGGAGTAGCAGACATCAAAAAACCAACCATCCTTGTAATCGGACACAACGTTCCATCAAGTGTTGGAATAATCGATTATCTGAACAAAAAGAAAATGATGGACAAGGTAGAAGTTGTTGGAATTTGTTGTACCGCACACGACCTAACCCGATATGAGCCAAGAGCTAAAGTAGTTGGTCCAATTTCTTGGCAACTAAAATACATCAGAAGCGGACTAGCCGACCTTATTGTCGTTGACGAACAATGTATCAGAGCAGACGCTCTGGAAGAAGCACAAAAAGTCAAAACACCAGTTATTGCTTCAAGCCCCAAAAACTGTTTGGGACTTAGAAACAGAACTGACGACTCAGCAAAAGAACTCATAGATGATTTGGTGGAAAGCAAAGTTCCTGGTGTGCTTATCTTAGACCCTGACAAAGCTGGAGAAGTTGCTGTTGAAACTGTTATGGCAGTTGCACCAAAACGAAACAAGTTCAGCATAATTCCTGACCTTGAAGAGATAAAAGCTGCAGGTGCTGCATGCAGTGGATGCAATGAATGTATTCGTGCATGTCCAAATAACCAGCCCATTCCTGAAGCAATGAAAGCAGCAGCTGAAGGCAATCTTGAACCATTTTCTGACATCCTCGACGAATGTATAGGATGCGCCAGATGTGACAGTGCATGTCCAAAAGATTTCCCACTGCACAGCTTTATGGTAAAAGCTGGAGAGAAAAAACTCTGGGAAGAGAAATACATGATGCGCAGTGGACGTGGTGCAATTCAAGACATCGAAATCCGAAACGTTGGTGGTCCAGTAGTTCTCGGCGAAATTCCTGGAGTCATCGCAATCGTTGGATGTGCAAACTATCCTGAAGGACAAAACGCAGTAGCTGAAATCGCTGAAGAATTCGCGAAACGCAGATTCATCGTTGTTCTCTCTGGATGTGCAGCTATGTCTGTAGCCATGGTCAAAGATGAAGACGGTAAAACTCTATACGAGAAGTACCCAGGCGGATTTGAAGCAGGAGGCGTCCTTAACGTCGGATCTTGTGTATCCAATCCACACATTGCAGGAGCAGCAATCAAAATCGCAAGTATCTTCGCAAAACGTAACCTACGAGGTAACTACGAGGAAATCGCTGACTACATACACAACCGAGTTGGAGCTGTTGGACTTGCTTGGGGTGCAATGTCTCAGAAAGCTGCGTCAATCGCGTCTGGTTTCTGGAGACTTGGAGTGCCCGTAGTGGTTGGTCCGCATGGATCCAAATATCGGCGTATGCTGTTGGGACGAGCAGACAAAAAAGAAGATTGGTACGTGTATGACGCCCGAACAGGCGACAAAGTTTACACTGGTCCAACTCCTGAGCACCTATTCACTACAGCCGAAACAAAAGAAGAAGTTATAGTGATGATGGCAAAGCTTTGTTTCAGACCTAACGACACCACCAAAGGACGCAGCATGAAGTTGACCCACTACATCGACCTGCACAAACGCTACTACGGTGTTATGCCCGACGACATACACCTGTTTATCCGAAACAAGATGGACATACCCATCACTATGAAGCCTGAAATCCAAAAAATCCTCGAAGAAAAAGGCTGGAAAGAAACAAGAATTCCAGACCCAACTTTACTAAAAAGAATGATTAGAAAAAGAGGTTGATAAAAATGAGCGCAAAAGCAGAATCTTGGCAAACAGCCGAAATAGCAGGCCCTACAAAGGCCAACGTCATTGTGAAACCTGAAATAGCCGCGGCAATGGTTAAACGGGCAAAACGCCCGATCCTCATTGTCGGATACTTATCCACCAAAACAGACAAAGACACCGGCAAAATGATCGAATATGCTATTAGAATGAACAAAGCCTCTGGCATCCCAATTGTTGCCACTGCACATACAATAAAGGAATTTGTGAAACAAGGATTCAATGACGCAACACAGATGAACGCCATGGATATCGGCAACCGACTCAAAGACTCAACATGGAATGGCTTAGACGGAAAAGGTCCATATGATATAGCATTGTTCATGGGGCTTCCATTCTACATGGAGTTCGTGATTTTGGCTGGACTAAAACACTTTTCCACAAATCTAAAAACCATCAGCTTGGACAGGTACTATAACCCCCATGCAAGCTGGTCTTTCCCAAACCTCAAAGCTGAGGAATGGAATCAAAGTTTTGAGACAATAATAAACAAGTTAGGAGGAAATTAAAAAAATGTCAATGTTTGATGACATCCCCGTGGATGTTGGAGTAGTATACGAAGGAGAAAGAATCCGAAGAAACAACATGCAAGTAGAACTAGGAGGACCAAAACAGCCAGCAAAGTTCGAGCTAGTACGCGCCAAAAAAATGGATGAAGTCGAAGATGAGAAGGTCACCGTAATTGGACCTGATCTGAAAGACTTGCCAGAAGGCGGCAATGTTCCCTTTGGAATCTACATCGAAGTCGCAGGCAAGGACATCGAAGAGGATCTTGAAGGTGTAACTGAACGCCGGATTCACGAATACCTTAACTTCATTGAAGGAATCATGCACCTGAACCAGCGTTATGACATCTGGATACGTGTAAGCAAAAAATCGTTCCAGAAAGGACTAACATCCTTTACGCACGTTGGAAAGGTTTTGGCAAGACTCTACAAGAGCGAGTTGCCTTTTGTTGAAAAGATTCAAATTACCTTCATAACTGACCCCGCAAAAGTCAAAGAAATGTATGATGAAGCAGTTCAAATCTATGATGCCCGAGATGCAAAAGCCAGAGGAATGAAAGACGAAGAAGTTGACACATTCTACGGCTGCACTTTGTGCCAATCTTTCGCGCCAACACACATGTGTGTAATTACTCCTCAGCGATACTCAAACTGTGGTTCAATCAGCTGGTTCGATGGCAGAGCCTCTGCACAGGTCGATCCGAAGGGTCCAGTTTTTGCTATCGACAAGGGAGAATTGCTTGACGCAGAAAAGGGAGAATTCTCTGGAATCAACGAATCCATCAAACAAAAGACCTTGGGCGCAGTTGACAAAGTCTGGATGTATACTGGCTTTGGTTATCCACACACATCTTGTGGATGTTTCGAGGCTATGGCTTTCTATATTCCAGAAGTAGAGGGTTACGGCATAGTTGACCGAGCATTCAAAGGAGTAACCGTAAACGGACTGCCTTTCTCGACACTAGCTGACTCTGGCGCTGGAGGTAGACAAGTAGACGGATTCCACGGTATAGCCATAGAGTACATGCGTTCACCCAAGTTCCTGCAAGCTGACGGCGGATGGGACCGCGTAGTCTGGATGCCACAAAGCGTTAAGGACCGCGTTAAAGAATTTATGCCCAAAGAAGCCATCGACAATGTAGCAACAGAAAACGATGCAAAGACAGTTGATGAACTAACAGCATTCCTCAAGGAAAAGGATCACCCTGTTGTTAAAACATGGAAACAGGCTGAAGCTGAAGAAGCAACTGCAATTGAAGGTGAAGCTCTAGAAGGGACCGCATTTCCAGTTTCTACAGCAACTGTTGCCGCTGGCGGATTCAAGATAATCTTCAAGAACGCCAAAATCCACGCGGAAAAAGTAATCATTAAACGGGAAAAACCAAAGAGGTGAAAATCTATGCCCGAAAGGGCTGATAAAAACTCTGACCTTAATCTTCCTCCAGAACTCTTAGACCTCCTTAAAGCTAACGAGGAGCTTGAGCTCGAAGACGTTGACATGGTAGTTGATGAAATCGAGTTCTTGTATCAGGCAGGAGTTATGCCTGCTTTGCAAAGGATGGTTGCTTCAAAAGTCAAACCTGCAGCTCTCTTGGATGCTCCCTTCACTTTTCCAGTGCAGAAGTATCCTGGAGAAATTGTGGAAGTTACTCTTGGAGCCACAAAGAGCCAAGGTGGAAGTAGAGGAAAATCAATCGTTATTGGTGGAGAAAAGTCTCCCGCTTTCTACACCTTTGAAAATCCTACACTCAACGCGCCAATAATTTCTCTTGATGTGTTCGACTCCAAAGTGCCCATACCAAAAGCTGTTAAAACAAACTTCAACGACGCAATACAAGACCCCGTGTCATGGGCAAAATTTGCAGTTGACAAGTTCGGAGCACAAATGATTACCCTGCATCTGGTTAGCATTGACCCACTAAACCCAAAGCCTTCAACACCTGCTGAAGCAGCAAAAACTGTTGAAGATGTACTTCAGGCAGTTGATGTGCCAATTGTTGTCGGTGGATGTGGTGACCCAAAGAAAGACTTAGCAGTCTTTGAAAAAGTAACTGCAGCCGCTGAAGGAGAACGACTTCTCATAAGCACAGTTACTTTGGACATGGACATAGAAAAGTCAGCTAACCTAATCAAGAAGCATGGTCACGTTGCTTTGGCTTTCTCGCCAATGGATCTTAACCAAGCAAGAGAACTAAACAGGCGCCTTCTTGAGTACTTGCCAAAAGAGCAAATAATCATGGATACAACAACAGCGGCTCTAGGCTATGGACTTGACTACGCATACACTATCATGGAACGTGCAAGGCTTGCAGGTTTGATGGGAGATCCAGAACTTCAGCAACCTATGTCGTCTGGAACAACTAATGCGTGGGCAGCAAGAGAGGCTTGGCAGAAGATGGATCCTGAATGGGGCGCTAGAGAGCTTCGTGGACCGTTATGGGAAACTGTGACTGGCTTAACTTTGTTGTTGGCTGGTGTTGATTTGTTTATGATGTTGCATCCTGCAGCTGTCAGAACCCTTCGAAACACTGTCAAACGGTTGACCGACAAAAAAGGAACCGCCGATATCGCAAAGATCGCTAACTGGGTATCAGCAAAATATTGAGGATGATATGACATGTCCGGAAAAGAAACTAAAGGTGGAATAAAGCAACTTAGCCCAATCGACGTTTACATGCTGCTTCCTAAAACAAACTGCAAAGAATGTGGAGAAGACAACTGTATGGCTTTTGCCACAAAAGTGGTGAACCGAGAAGTCAGCATAGACCAATGTCCTACTCTTCTAACCAAAGAAAACGAAAAGAATTACAACAAACTCAAGGAAATGCTCAAGCCTGCAGTCAAAGAAGTGGCTGTTGGTGTTGGTGAGCGTGCAGTTACGGTTGGCGGAAAACTGGTTATGTATCGTCACGAGTTCACATACACCAATCCGACAACAATTGCCATTGACGTTACAGACGAAATGTCTGACGACGAAGTGCTAGCCAGAGTCAAAAAAACTCAAGACTTCACATACACTTACATTGGCAACAACTTGCAGCTTCAAATGGTTGCTGTTCGTTCTACTTCAAATGACGCCGAGAAATTCAAAGCCACAGTTAAGAAAGTTGCAGAAAACACGAATCTACCAATAATTCTTTGCTCATTTAATGCCGCTGTACTCGAAAGCGGTTTAATGGCAATTCCGAAAGCCAGACCTCTAATCTACGCTGCAACTAAAGACAACTGGAAAGAGATGGCTGAATTGGCGTTGATGTATAAGTGTCCGTTAGCTGTTTCAGCGCCAAATGATATTTCTCTTCTTAGGTCTTTGGTCAAAACCATGAATGCATACGGTGTTGAAGATCTTGTGTTAGATCCCGGAACTTTCCCCAGTGCAGGTCTAGGAGACACAATAAACAACTTTACTATGATTCGCAGGGCAGCATGCATTATGGGCGATGAGCTGCTAGGTTATCCTATTATAGGTACTCCTATTGTAGCTTGGACTGAACCCGCAAACTCTCCAACAGTGAATGCGTGGAAAGAAGCTTACGTTGCTTCGATGCTTGTAACCCGTTACGCTGATCTCTTGATTATGCATGGTACAGAAGGCTGGGCGCTTTTGCCGCTAACAGTGTTGAGGCAAAACATTTACACTGACCCCAGAAAACCCGTTGCTGTAGAAGCAGGTCTAAGAGCTATTGGCGCTCCTGATGAGAACTCTCCAGTTTTGATGACATCCAACTTTGCGTTGACATACTACACTGTAGCACAAGACATTGAATCATCTGGCACTGATGCATATCTGTTGGTTGTTGATTCTGAAGGAACAGCTATAGACAGTGGTGTTGCTGGCAGAAAATTGACTGCGGAAACTGTTGCAGACGCAATCAAAGAGAGCAAAATAGAGGAAAAAGTGAAGCACCGAAAACTGATAATACCCGGCAAAGCAGCGCGTATCAGTGGAGAAATAGAAGAACTCTCCAACTGGCAGGTTCTCGTTGGAACACGAGATTCTTCAGGTATACCTAAATTCCTGCAAGACAACTGGAAGTAGCTTCGGCTGCTTTCTTCTTTGTTTCTTTTTATTTTTTTCTAGTCCATTTCTGTTGAAATTGTTTATTGTACATTTTTTTGTGCGTATCAGCCTTTATGCTGTACATTTTCCAGAACCCTTTAAATACGTCCTTAAAAGTCATGATTGGTATAAGGCGGATTTAAAATGCCTAAGCTTGAAGATTCCATACGAATCGAAAATGTAGTGTCGTCTGCCACGCTGAATCAGAGCATTGACCTGAACGCTGTTGTTAAGGGGAACCCCTTAGTTGAGTATCGTCCAGAAAAGTTTCCGGGATTAGTTTACAGAATAAAAAAACCCAAGACTGCAATTCTTATTTTCAGTACTGGAAAAATGGTTTGCACTGGAGCTAAGTCTGAGAATGAATCAAAAAAAGCTGTTCTGAAAGTTGTACGAGAACTGAAAAAAAGCGGGATAATCATAACTGGTAAACCCGAAATTAGAGTCGTGAACATTGTTGCTTCAGCGAATCTTTTAGGGCGAATTGAGCTAGAAGATTGTGCTTATTCTCTCGGAAAAACTATGTATGAGCCAGAACAGTTTCCTGGGCTTATCTACAGAATGGATGAACCCAAAGTGGTGATTCTTCTATTTGCAAGCGGGAAACTTGTTTGTACAGGTGCCACAAAAGAAGAAGACGTTTACAGAGCAGTCGCTAAACTTCATGAACAACTTGAAGAACTAGACCTGATATACTACGACGAGTAAACGTATTTTATACGTTTCCTCAATAGCTATCTTTTTTTCTTTTGATTTTTCTTCAACTTAGTCCTACATGAGAATCTTCTTTAGTTGCAGAATTGAATTAGCACGCTGAGTTACAATTTAGTGACTTTCTTTCTTGCTTTTCTGATAAGCAAACAATCTGCATGTATGTGTGCACTTTTCACACGTTGTATACCTTTGTTTGGTATTGTGTGAAATGAAAAAAAGAATATAAAAAAATTGAATGACCAAAATAGATGCTAGCTTGCTAGCTTAATATCTATTTCTTCTCGGGGGTCTTCGTTTAGCGTAACATTCGCGGCAGTATACAGGTCTGCTTGTGTCGGGCTTGAAAGGAACTTGACATTTTTGTCCACATTCAGCACAGACTGCATCGTGCATTTCTCTTGGTCCACCATAAGACATTCGGCTTGCACCTCCTCATTGATTAAGAGAATTAGTTTCGTCAGAGCACTAACTCTAAAAATTCTTACCTTTAAGTTACTTATAAACTTGTGTACACTTCTTCAAAATTGATGCAACAAAAACTGAAGTGCCTTGAACTAATTTTTCCTTTTTTCAAGAATCAGCTCACATTTTTTAATGAAACCTTACTTCCACATTTTTTACATTTAACCGTAACACTACTCGTAGAAATTAGCCTGAAAGGCGTGAATCGTCCACATTCTTGACATTTAGCAAATCGTAGTTTTTTTCGATCTTTTTTATGGATTGTTTCAACTAACGCCGAAAAAATGCTGTAGTCTTTTTGTTTTGTGACTTCCACAGCGAGCTACCTCATTATCATTGCAACTTCACGCTCTTGTGGTTTGAGAAGATTTGCCATTTCTATGTAATTTTCGATATATTTGTTGCCTTTAGCAGTTGTTTTGTAGCTCTTCTTTTTGTTCTCTATTTGGACTTTAAGAAAGCCCATTTCAGTTAAGAAAGAAACATACTCTTTAACTTGGCTAAAACTCAGATTCACTCTGTACATGATTCGTGTTTTAAGTTGGCTTTCTTTTGCAGCTTCCATTATTTCTGCCATTATCTTAAGGCGGTCTCTGCGTTCCCAAAGTGTTTGACCCGTATTACTTTTCAAGATAATTCCTCGCTAATCCAGTTCAGTACTTTTCTTCTATACCTTTAACGCCTAAAATACTGTGTTTCCTTATCGAACATATTACGGGAAAAAGAATATAGTGAAATTTACCGCTTACATCTCTTTGCGGTGAACCAGAACTTAGTTACTAAATGATTCCCAAGTGTTCAAGAAGTATTTTCAGGCCTATCAGTATTAGAATTATGCCGCCAAATGCTTCAACTTTGTTTCTTAGAATACATCCAAATCTGCCGCCAAGGTAGACGCCCAGAAAAGATAGCGTGAATGTAACAACTCCTGTTGCTATTGCAAGCGTTACAATCGAAATATCCAGAACATAAAGGCTAAGTCCAACAGCTAAAGCGTCAATGCTGGTGGCAATAGATAGTATCACCAAAATTTTGATGCTAAGTGAACTGATGATGCTGTTCGATTCCTTTTTGACTGACTCGTAAACCATTCTAAAGCCAATAACTGCTAATAGAATAAACGCAATCCAATGATCAACCTCTGAAATCAACTCTATAATATATACGCCAGCACACCATCCGATAATTGGCATGACTGCTTGAAAAAAGCCAAAAAAAGCTGCTACTTTGATTGCCTTAGTTGTTTCAAATTCAGTTGCAAGCCCATTTGCTATTGCCACTGAAAAAGAGTCCATTGCTAATGCAACCGCAATCACGAGCGTTGTTATATCCATTATACTTCACTTTTGAGTTATGTATCCCCTGAATAAAGTTGCCCCTAAAAATATTTTCATTCATTGCTGTCAAACAAAGAAGAATGCTGCTGCAGATAAACTACACTAAAATCGTTGCAAATAACTAAAAATGATTGAGTTACAAATGGCAGAAACTAAGTCTCTACCACTTGTCAGAATTTTTTTCTAGACAACATATCTGTAGGCTACATATTTTCCTGCAGTCTTGCTTTTTCTGATGACCCTAACTATGTCGCCTGGATTGCCGCCAACAGCAATGATGGCTGGGTCCGAAGAGTTAATTCGCGGTAACTGATACGCTTGTGATTTTGAATCTTGAATGTATTTTTCTTTTTCTTCAGGTGTGAGCAGCTCATGTTTTGACACGAAATCATGATTAAATATTTGGAACGATGGAAAGATTTTGGGAATCAATTCTATTCCATGTTGTTTAGAGCGTGTTTTAGCTGTGTGCGTATATTTTCCGATGGTGGTGATTATTCCCTTTTCAATTTCTGCATCATCCATAGCTTTCTTGAGCTGTGTGATGTATGCAACTCCTACTGTTCCGTCAGTGGTGACTGCCCAAATAATCGCCTTATTGCCATCCTTCATTTTGATGGTGTAACTGATAGCGTTTTTTATCTCTTCTTTTTTGAGTACCTTGTAACCACGAAGTTTTATGAGGACCTTTGTTTTCTTCTCTACCAACATTTCTTCAGAACTCAACTATTCATTCCTCAACCTAGACAAGTATTTAGAGGGAAAGCCGTCTGCGAACCCTTAAACTTTACGCTATTTCAGCCGTTTTTTACTGTTCTGTTACTGTGATTATGGATACTGGGCAGGAATCTTCTGCACTTTTAGCGTTTTCAATATCATCATCCTCAAAAGCTCCACAGGACCCAAGAACGTCAGTTTCTCCACCTATAACTGTTGATTTCCCTTCTTCATCCGGTTCAAAATGAGACGGGTCTACACTGTAGCACGCGCCGCAGGCAATGCATCCGCCACGTTCAATCTCAATCTTATACTTCACTTAATCGCCACCTGAACTTGTAATGTTCAGTAGTATTAGCAATTAATTTTTTCTGTCTAAACAAAAACGCATGTTTAACAAATAAGCAAGATTCCAAAGTTTCATGCATCAGCTATTTCACATTTGTTCTTAATCAACTCTGCAACCCTCTACAGAAAGGAACTAACCAAAAAGCCAGCCTGCCCACGCATATTAGAAGACTAATAGCAGAACATTGTTGAAAACAGCCTTTTTTCAGAAATTCCAAGCATAACAAAAAATCGGTATCCAATATTAACGCTCACATTATAACAGAAAATTGTCGAAAACAACCTGTTTAGAAAAGTTGGAACCCTATGGCTAATCTTATATACTAAACGCCAAGATAGATAAAAAAAAGCTTCAGTGTAAAAAATTACACCGTTAACCCCATTTTATTGAGGAACAATTTTGTCTGAAACAAACAACAAAACACTCAGCAGCGTCAACATATCCCTCATCGCTGTTTGGAGTGCTCTTCTTTTGTCAGTTAGTTTCTTGATAATTTACCCTGTTCCTGGAGTGAGTGTAACCATCACGTTCTCCAGCGTTTTACTTTCAAGCTTAACCGCACCCCTGCTGGGTCCAATATACGGAACAGTATCTGCTTTAATATTCGGATGGGCAGTTCCATACGTCAATCCCGCCACTTCAATTGGAATATTGACGTTTCTTGCTCCCACATTAGCGGCGTTAATGAGTGGACTCGTTTTGTTTAACCGATGGAAACAAGCCACACTGATACTTCTTGCTCAAATTGTAATATGGTTTGCGCACCCCTTTGCATGGTACCAACAAATGCCGATTGTCACATGGGGATACTGGCTTGCTTTAGCGTTTATTGTTGTGCCTCCGGTGCGGAAGTGGATTGTTAACACGATAGTCGCTAGAAACCAGAAGTATCTGCCAGTTGCTCTTTGGTGTTTGGCGTGGATAGCTCGTATCGGCGGTGACACAATCACAGGCAACAACATTGGAGTTTGGGTACTAGGATGGGGCGTCCCCGAACTGTATCCATACTGGGCACCGTTGACAATCTATTATGCAATAGCAGATTCATTGAATTGCTTTATTGGAGCAATTATCGGCAGCGGCGTTCTTTTAGCCTTACAGAGAAGCGGAATACGAGTAACCGCCATAGACAGCCTAAAAACAAAAATAATGCCACAATAACGTCAATAATTAACTCTCCAAAAAGAAGGCTACGAAATGGACAGCAAATTTAGAGAAGGCGACCTTATAGAATCTAAAGACGGCATAGTTTTTGATGTTAAAGGAGTAGTTCATCCTCCAGACAGGGTAGTAGCGTTCATTCGTTATGTTCCCGACCCAAAAGGCACCAGAAAAAGAGACAAAAAACGATACAGCAAATATTACTCACTCGCCAAACGCTACGAGCTGCTAAAACAACAATACCCACAATACCTAGTTAACGACCCCGTCTTCAACACCCTACTGTGCGAGGTACCCCTAGAAGACATAAAACATCACTACCAACCAGCTCAGGGCTTACAAGAGCTGCGTGATAGAAAAAATTTGGACGAAGCAGAAGCAGCAACGTTACTGTTCATGGATATTCTCCAACGAAACTCTGGGGTGGAATGGAGCAAACTGGGCGTTTCAGGTTCCATTCTTGTTAAGCTTCAAGAAGCAGCTTCTGACATTGACCTAATAGTTTACGGGTCCAAAACAGGGCACAGGGTAGCCCAGACAATGAAACAGATGCTAGAAGACAAGGATAGCCCATTTGACGCATATGACACAGAGGGATTAAAAGAGCTGTTCGATTTTCGTTCAAAAGACACCAATGTATCTTTCGAAGATTTTGTTCGAACAGACTCCCGAAAAATATCCCACGGCAAATTCATGCAAAAACACTTCTTCATCCGCTTCGTAAAAGACCACAACGAAATCAATGAACAATACGGCAGCATAATCTACAAACCCGAAGGCAACGCAACAATAAAAGCCACCGTTACAAACGATTCAGAGGCGCTCTTCACACCATGCACATACAAGCTCGCTAACGTGGAAATTCTTAAAGGACCAAAAATTGAAAACCTTGAAGAAATAGTTTCCTTTCGAGGAAGATTCTGTGAACACGCAAAAACTGGTGAAACCGTTATTGCACAAGGCAAACTTGAAAGACTGCAGCAAGAAGGAAAACCTGACCACTACAGATTGCTGCTGGGGAGTAAGCCCTCGGACCACATGAACTTGATATAACTGTTGACTTTCTTTGACCCTTATTTTTGTGATATGTTAATGAGGAACCACTAGCATCTACAATGGTAACTAACTTATCAACACTCAACAGTAACGGGGGACATGAAAACGCAGACCGTAAAAGTTTCAGGCAAAAACAACAAACACAAAGTTCTCATGTACGCCATAAGCACCTGCGGATGGTGCAAACGCGCCAAGAAATTCTTAAACGACAACAATGTTGAATATGAATACGTTGACGTCGACCTATGTAACCAAGAAGACAAAAACAAAATCAGGCAAGACATCCAAAGCCGCGGAGGACCACTTGCATACCCCACAATAATCATAGACAACCAAACCCTGCTAACGGGCGCACCCCAACACAAACTAAAAGAGGTTCTGGAAATTTGAAGCCTCTAGAACATGCTAGAAAACGAGCAGAAACCGACGCAAAAGCCAACGGCTACTACCTAACACCTGACCCCGAGCTTCTACAAGACCTTCTTGAAGGACTACAAAAAAACGAAGAACGCTACGGCTATCCATCATGCCCCTGCAGACTAGCTTCAGGAAATCTGGAGATAGACAAAGACATAATCTGTCCATGCGACTACAGAGACCCAGACATAAACGATTACGACCAATGCTACTGCGGATTATACGTCACAAAAAACGTCCACACCGGAAAAACAGCCATAACCCCAATTCCAGAACGAAGACCCCTAAAAAAACAAGGTAGAGCATACACAATCTCTGC
>PIXT01000016.1 GCA_003096235.1 Candidatus Bathyarchaeum sp.
CCATACCCTTTGCAACCACAAAATCCACAGAACGATAAAGCTCAAGAAACTCTTCGGAACACTGCTCAGGAAACAAGCCAACAAAATCAGAGCCAGACGACATTACCCTGTCCGCCACTTTGTCCAGTCCAACAGCCTTCGCATCCTCCAACAGGGCATCATTAAGTATCGGACCATCCTTAACCGCCACAGTAACATGCAAACCAAGATTTTTCAGCTCCTGAACAAGAAGCGTATCAAGAGCTACCTCTCCAGCGTTATCAGTCAAGTAAAGAACAGATTCAGCATTCTTTGCTATGTCAAAAATCTTAGAAATATCATCCACTGCCAAGTCACTTTCTGCCTGCTGAATCAGCATCTCAAGATCAGAAAACTTGAACGGATTATCAGGAAGATCAAATTCCATGATGTTGCCAACAATCGCAGAAAGGCAAGCTTTCCTAAAACGTAACTCAGGAGAAGTTTCCTTAGAAACTATACTCTGAGCCAAGGGCAAAACTTCCAGAGCCTTCTGATTGCTAAGCTGCTTCTTTTGCTTGTAGGGGTCAGGGTTGCCTGTTAGCTCTCGTATCAGACGATCCCGTTTTGTTCCTAAATAGGCGGGATTTGCTGTTTGGTTGAATTCTTCAGCCAAAAACTTTAGGATTGCAGTCAAGGTTTCGAACTGGAGAGACTTGTCCTCCGTGGCGTCTTGGATTTGAAGATAGCCACGATTAAGAATACAGGAAATACATCTCAGCTCGACATTCATGGTAGGTCACACCTAAAATCAAGTGCCAAATTAATCGCCAGTTACAAACAAACTTTGCTTGTTCACCTATAGTGATGACTGGTTTACTGCTTCTGCAAACTCCATTATCACTTTTCGGGGGTCTTTGGCTTTCACTATTCCGCTGGCAACCAAAACACCTTTAGTTCCAAGATTCAATGCCGCAGATACATCCTCGCCTTTAGTTATTCCTGCACCACAAAGGGTCACCACACAAGGGTTCACGTGCCTAACAAGCGAAACAGTGTCCTTGACCACTTCAGGCTTAGATTGAGAAACAGGTATTCCAGTGCCTATCAATTCAGGCGGCTCCAAAGAAACTATGTCAGGCTTAAGTGCAGCTGCAGCCTCACTCACCGCAGCGTTGTTAGTGCACACCACAGAAACCATATCAGCGTCACGTGTCAGTGCAATTATTGCTTCAATGTCACAAAGTTTTAGCCGTCGCTCAGAATGGTTGATTAAGGTTCCAATGGCTCCAGCCTCTTTCAC
Organism: Candidatus Bathyarchaeum sp.; assembly: GCA_003096235.1. The sequence continues at coordinate 1,262 of PIXT01000016.1, forward strand.
AGATTCAAGAAGAACATGTCCCGTGGAACTACCCGGAGCTATGGGGTCAATGTGCTGAGAAAACACTGGAATCGAAACTGCATCACAAACAGATGCAATATCCGCCAACTGAGGAGCCACAGCAACGTTTACTCCCGTTTGCATGCTTACCTCTTCTGCGATTTTAGAAAGCTTGACAGCTTTTTTTCCAGTAGCTTCAGAATAAGTTTTGTAGTTGACAATAATTATGGGAAGTTTAAGATTTGCCATATTATTCGCCGCTTACATCTACACTTGAGAAACTTAAAGATGTAGTGTATGAAATTAATTTTTCCATCAGTCAATAAAGATTTTGGCTCAAAATCAGAATAACCATTTTGTCAAGATTAAAAATTACAAACAACTAAAAATTGATTACCCCTCGTAAGGCGGTCGCTCTGTGGTTGTAAACGTAACTGAACTTGTTTCACCTGACCGCCAAACAGTCAAAGTTACAGATTGCCCAGGCGAAACCTCCACTTCCATGTACGCACTCCAATCTTCTATGGTTAAAGTAGAATGCCCATCCACAGCCAATATAATGTCCATTGCAGTATAAGCTGCGAATCCATCAGGAGTAATAGTGCTTACAGCAGGCACTAAACCCGCTTCTTCGGCGGGGTAACCCGGAAAGATAGCCATAACTAAAAGCCCAGTCTGGTAAGAATCAACATTTAGAACATTCAATATTGTTACAATATCTGGAGTCAACGCCACTATCGAAACCCCCACAAAAGGATGCAGGTACTCCCCGTCTTCTAGTATCGAAGAAACTACCCGCCTCACGATGTCAACTGGAATCGCAAAATTGAAGCCCACATCAGTGCCCGCGTTTGTTATTCCAACAACATTTCCATAAAGATCCAACAGTGGACCTCCTGAACTGCCAAAAGTAACCGTCAAGTCCAACTGCAACACAGGAACAACTATGGGTTCAATGTCAAGAAGCCTGTTTATCTGACTGATGTAGCCGACAGAAAGACTGGTTGTAAGCCCAAGAGGGTTACCTATGGCTACTACTTGCTGCCCAATTTCCACAGATTGGTCACTAAAAGTTAAGGGCTCAGCTTCAGATGGAGCACCAGATATTTCTAAAACTGCAACATCAGAGTAAGCGTCAGCTCCCACCACTGTTGCAGGTGTTCTTGTTCCGTCGAAGAACTCGATTTCTATTTCAGTTTGCGTTGTAACTACATGATAATTGGTGACTACCGTGTTTTGATTCTCAAACAAAAAGCCTGAACCCTGCCCCACCGGAGTTGTGATCAGCACAACAGACCTGTAAGCATAATTGTAGATTTGTTCAGGTGTCTGAATGAGCATCTGGTCAACAATTAGCTCTAGATCAGAAAGATCAGAGGTTACTGCTGCAAGAGTTTTAAGTGAAGTTTCGATTTCAGCCAATCCTGTAGCTGTGCTTTGATTAAGGGAGCTAAGTTGAGCTGCCAGACTGGACAGAGTCGACGAAACTCCTTCAACATCATCTTTTGTGGCATCTAAAGCAATTTGTAATTCACTAATCTGCTCTTCCTGAGAACCAAGCTCATCTAGGGCAATTTCCAGTTCACTGATGCGTTCTTCCTGTTCAATTAGCTGACCTAGCGCAGTTTGTAGTTCGTTAATTTGTTCTTCTTGAGCGTCAAGCTGCTCTTGAACTTGAATTCGGTCAAGTATCAAATATGCGTTAAAAGCAGAGAAAACAATAGTGACAGCGACGATTATAGCCGCTAGCTTTACGGTTGTACTAGACATGTACCAACTTCAACAATCTGATCGGTTTTAAGATTTTTGGATTGAACCAAAAATAGATTTCAAGAACATGACTAAAAAATAATGAAGACATCGTATTCTACTGAAGCTTGGTTACAGGTGCTCTATTTTCTGTGCAATTTTACGTAATGATTGCGTGATAGGGTGCTGTTTCTTTTCAAAAGCAAAAAGATATTCTCCCCCTGATTGCAGCACATCACAAGAACAAGGAATCAGATCACAGATAGGCAACTGATGGGTATCAAGTTTAATGTGGGTTCTTCCTGAAAGAATTGATTCAGGAACTTTGTTAACTACAATTCCCGTCTTTTTTTCATAAAGCTCGTAAAGATCATGTATCATTCTTTGTGTTCCATCCACATCCGACATGTCGATAGAAGTTACCACCAGCACAACATCCGCTACGACAATTGCGTTAATAGATGAATACTGAAGCCCCGGACTAGAGTCAAGAATCACATAATCAAAGCCCATATCATTTAGAAGAGAAGTCTTCAGTGAAAGAAGCCTACCAAGAGCTTCCATGCCCCATTTCCTGTCTTTAGATGACATGTCTCGAATCGCTTCTGTTGACGGGTCAGCCAAACCAACAAACAACTTTCCCTCTTTTATGTAGGGAGGAGTGCAATCGGACAAAATGCCGTCTACCTTGCAGGCTTTGTTCAGGTAATCATTCACCCAGCAGGCATTACTGTTTTTAAATGTGGAACTAAGGCTTGGAGCTCGAAGATCCAAATCAAGCAAACAAACCTTTTTGCCCTTGTCAGCAAAAATCATCGCCAGATTCACAGACAACATGGTCTTGCCTGTTCCGCCCTTGTATGAATGAAGCGTTACAATCAAGAATCCTTTAACCCCTCATACGTGTTGTGTGGTCTGGATACGAATGTAGTACCGTTTCCGTTAACACATCTTTATTCGTGTTTAATATATGATATGTGAATATCAGAATCAGACATACAAATTCATTTAGAAAACAAATAAGAAAACATGATAAACTCACAGTTGAACCAAAAAACTTGATGAATATCAGAAAAATCTTTTCTAACTCCGTTAACAAAGCTATTAGCTGAGCTTTCGGCGGAGTAAAGATGAGGCGATTAACGGGAGGAAAAAGAAACGGCAAGGTTATCGTGCAAAAAAGCAAACCAAAGCCTTCCTTGAATGATAACCAGTGGATTCGGCAGCTTCTAGACGACTCCAACATAGCCGCAGACATGAACTACAACAAAAACCAGTTAGCAACTAAAACCAAAGGAAACAGCCTCTGTGTAGCGTGTAAAGGCGGCAAGTTGCTGTGCGGCAAAACCAGATGTCCACTGGTTGTTAGGTTTAGCTCGTACTTCAGGTCTGCACCGCTTCTACAGAGCACTGACTTGGATGGAGCATGCCCACCAGGAGTCTTTGTGGGACGAATTGGTTACCCCTACGTTTATGCTGGACCTCTTGTTCCGCCCATCCACGAAGACACAAGCAGTTATGACCAGCCAGAATCATGGTTCGGAAAATCTATCGACGAAATTGTGGGTTTTCGCTCCTTGCTTGTAAGAGGAAAACACAGGGTTCATGTAAAAAAGTTTGAAGAGTCCGGAAAAATCATGGAGCAAACCATTGATTTAGCTTTGTCAGCTAACCCTGTTGATGTTGAATTGTCGCTCAAAAAGAAGCCCGCAGCCGCTCTTGTTCTCGATGACCAAATTCAGCCCTTTGGACCCTCTGCGCCACTAAAAAAGATGCAAATATCAAACTCTAGATGGGATCAGCACATGCAAAAGGCTTACTTTGACGATGACCTGAACGCCTCTGAAGCAGTTACATCACTATTCCAGAACGGAACAATGGTTACAAAGATTCAGCGGGCGTTTAGTGTTGGCGCTTTTGGAGTCAAGAAACAAAGACGTTTAGTTCCTACGCGTTGGAGCATAACTGCGGTGGACAGCATCATCTCGAAAAAGATGATGGAAAAAATCAAGGAATTTCCTGAAATCAACGAGTATCGAGTCTACGAGTCCAACTATCTAGACAACAGGTTTGAGGTCTTGATGATCCCCAGAGAATGGTGCTATGAGGCAATGGAGGCATGGTATCCGGGCACAGCATGGAACCCAAACGGCAAAAACACTATCCTCTTTTCGGACTGGGAATGCTTCGACGGTCGCACAACATACGCCAGTATCGGAGGCTGCTATTATGCGGCGCGTTTAGCGGTTGGAGAATTACTAATGAAAGAGCGCAGACAGGCATCTGTGATTGTTTTAAGAGAGGCACACCCAGGATACATCATGCCGGTAGGGGTCTGGCAGGTAAGAGAGAACGTACGAAACGCTCTACAACATAAACCACTAAAATATAACACCATAAAGGAAGCGTTAGTAAGAATTGGCAACCAGTTCCAGATTCCAATGAAACAGTGGATCGAAAAAAGCAGCATACTAAAGAACACACTGTTCCAGAAGCGACTCACAGATTACTTCAGAAAATAAAGAAATATTTTGGGCTTTAGATGAATCTTAGAAGAAAAAGGGTTTGCTGAAGCTTTTGCACGGACAATAGAGGAAGAAAAACGAACAAACCTCTGCTACAACCGATTTGATCAATTTTATTTTCCGCGCTGAGCCTTTTTCAGCCCCTTTGATCTTCCAATGATTTTGTCTCCCACAAAAAAAGGGAGAAGGAAAATGGTTTATTTTCGCTTCTTTAGTGCAAAAAACGATGCTACGCCTATGATAGATGCTACGACGACAGCTGCAAGTATTGCTACTTCTGTAGAGATCAAGGGTGCTTCTGCTGCTTGTTCAGTGTCAGGTGTCTCGGTGTCAGGGGTTTCTGTATCAGGGGTTTCGGTTTCTGGTTCTTCGGGCTCAGTTGGAGTAACAGTTTCTTCGGGTTCAATTGGTGTTGAAACGGTTGTAGCTGGATTGACAGTCAGGTAAGTTGTTGATGTTGAACCATAGTATGCTTCACTGCCTCCGAAGGTTGCAATTATCATGTATTGTCCAGGAATTTCAGGTTCAAAGGTGAAGCCGAAATCACCATATGAATCAGTTGTAGTTGTACCATAATCTTGGTAGTTGCCGTTAGGATCAATTGCCTCTATTCTTACTGGAACACCAATCGCATTTGCAGGTCGTTCAAACTGCATGTACACATATTGCATCCACTCGCTCATGCATGAATCAGCTACTGCGGGAACGCCGTTCGGGAACCGTGCAGTCAAAGCATATTCTTCTGTGCCGGGAGATATGTCGGTCACTGTGCCTTTTACTAGTGATTTGCTGCCTAGTGGTAGTACATCGGTTTGGATCCAAACGTTTGTTTGAGTTGGACCTTTACCCAGACCATACATCCGATTGTCATAGGTGTTGAAAGCCACTAGTACACTATCGCCGATAAGTGCCGTCAAACGGTAACTTGCTGCGCACAATGATAGAGTCCAGATTTCTTCTCCAGTTTCTACGTCAATGCAGAAGAATGGTGTATCACGTGGTTTTGGATCAATTGGAGAGTGTTCATAATAGCCGCTGTAGTATTTTCCGTCTGCAATGAACCCTTGTGGGTAACGGCGAGGATAGTTAACGCCCCATGTAACTTCGTTGTATGGGTCTTCCATTTCGTATGTCCATAGTAGATCACCGTTAGAAACGTCATAACAATAAGCTATTCCGCTCATTCCACCAGAGAAGAGTTTACCATCAACAATCCAACTTGGCATGTTCTGATAGTAATCCAGATAGTGCTGTGGTTCAGTTGGACCCCAAATCAAATCACATGTTTCAAGGTCAAAGCCCCAATGCTGTCGAGTTTCTGCGATGCTTACAACGAAAACTCCATCGTCTATACTCACGCCTTTAGATGCTACAGATACTCTGCCTTCATCCCAGTCAGCGGGAGGCGTCCAAGTTTCACTGAACAGTAAGTCTCCTTCGTCACCTGCTTTCAAGCTGAAACCCCATGAACTAACTGAAGTAGCGCTTACATCCAAACCGACTACTCGGTCACCAAGCACAACTTCCGCGGCGCTTCCTGGTAAGCCTGTTGGTATAGTTATGTTCCATTCAAGCCCAAGTTCATCCGCGTTTTCATAGACGTTTCCATGTGGTCTCCAGCTTCCCTCATCGGACACGACTCTACTTGAGTTCCATAGAGTCATCCAAGCATCATCTGTGTTAACACTGTATCGGTAGATTTCGCCTTTTGAACCATAAAGTGTAGTTCCAGAGGGTACGTTCTCCATCGTGTATATCCAGCGTCCAGTTGCTGCATCAAATGCGCTCCATGTTCTTCCACTAGTTCCCCACAAGTATCCGAAAACACCGTGATAGTTGTATGAGTCCCAATAGAACTGTTGACCAAATGAAAGACGATAAGCATTCCCTTCGGAATCAACAAGAGGTTGACTCCATAACACTTCACCAGTATGCAAGTCTATAGCAACGACTTCTTGGTCGACATTGGTTCCACCTCTGCTTTCAAACTTGTTGCAGTAAAATACTCCAGCAATAATGATTCTAGGAGAAGCTTTGTCTTCGTATGCGGCTCCACACTCGTATGAATGTGCACCAAATTCTCCTCCAGCGAGTCCTCCTGTCTGTAGGGGAGTTGCCCAAAGTATGTGAGCAGTTTCTGGTCCATCATTATACAGAGTTTTTCTGACTTCACTGTTACCAAGGGGGCTCACCCAGCTTTCTGAAACTGCAGACCATTCCCATAGTTGTGCATCTATTGGGCGAGTCCAATATTCAGTTGGCAATGAGTGACCAGAGTAAAAGTCTATTGATTCGTCTTGTACTACTAGTTCAATTATTTCGCTGTCACTAGCCACCATTATAGTGCCTTCGGGGACAGCTTCAGAATAGTATCTTCGCAACGCAGCGGGTATCACTTGTTCAGGGTAATGTGTTTGTAATTTGTATGTACCAACCATTGTGGGAGTGTAGACGCTTCCAGTTCCTCCTGTTGAGTCTGTACTAAACGGACCAAGAGTTTCGCTGGTGCCATCAGGTTTTGTCAAGGTTACGGTTATACCTTCCCAACTATAGTGCGTACCTGGCAACTCACAGGTAATCCCAAGATGGATTAACACTTGTTGATTAACGCCTACAGGGTTAGGAGTAACACCAATGAATGGGTATGTCTGCATACGCTCAGGTTCTTGTGCCATAGCAATTGGAAAAGCAGCAATTACAACAGAAGTGGCAAACATTAGAATTAAAAGCATTGCGAATGTTTTTGATAGATTTTTTAGTTTTTTCATTTTTTTACCTCAAGATTTTTGTGGATAGAGCATTGATTGTTTTAAATTGTTAAGAGCTTGTTTGTGGAACATCCATCCAATACCAACAAACGCAACACTTCTCAGAGCCGAAATAAAAAACAAAAAAGTGAGAAAAAAGTAGCTTATAAAAAATAAAAAGGCAACACAAGTTTCATAAAATTCAAAAATCAAACGCTATATTTCCAAAATAGCACAATAAACCCATAGACAACAAGGCACAAAACATTAAGAAAAAAGAGGGATTGCTGAAGCTTTTGCACGGACAATAGAGGAAGAAAAACGAACAAACCTCTGCTACAATCGATTTGATCAGTTCATTTTCCGCGCTGAGCCTTTTTCAGCCCCTCTTCTTTTGATGTTTGTCTCCCATAAAAAAAGGGAGAAGGGAAATTTTGTTTATTTTCGCTTCTTTAGCACAAAGAATACTGCTACGCCAATGACGCATACAACTGCGACAGCGGCGATGATCAATACTTCTGTGGAGATTAGCGGTGTTTCTGCGACTTGTTCATTGTCTGGAGTTTCTGTATCTGGTGTCTCGGTGTCGGGGGCTTCTGTATCAGGAGTTTCTGTGTCGGGGGTTTCAGTGTCTGGTGTTTCTGTGTCAGGCTCTATTGGTGTTGATGCTGATGCCGCTGGATCAACAACGAAATAACATGTATCAAATGAGCTTCCATAAGATTCTGATCCTTCAAATGTAGCTGTTACGTGGTATTCACCTGAAACTGGAGGTACCCAACTCTTTCCAAAGTTGCCGCTCAGATCGGTTGTAACTTCGCCTATTTCTTGATAATTACCGTTTGGATCAATAGCAGTTAACATTACTGTAACACCTTTCGCGTCATCGGGCATTGGCTTTTGCATGTGCAGATACTCCATCCAAGCAGACATACTCTCATCAGAAATGGCAGGAGTTCCTTTTTGTCCAGGTGACTGGTCAGTGACAGTTCCAGTTATCATTACGCTGGAGCCGCTGGCTACTGAAGTCTGTGGTGCAGAGACAGTTGTGTCGCTTGGACCTTTTCCGAAACAATAGAGTTTACCATCGTATCCATTGAGGTATACAAGATACCCATAGGCTATCGCCATTGGAGAGGCTTCAGCCTGAGTTCCAGATATACTCCACACTTCTTCACCGGATTCGTCGTCGATAGCAATCACTTTTCCGCCTTTGTATAGAACTGGACCAGGGGTGTGCTCACTGTTGATTACAAAGACCTTACCGTCCGCAAGTTTGAAACTTGTGTAAGATCCATGCAGAGGCCAACCACCATACGGAGTTTCCAATCCAGAACTTCCGGTAAACCAACTCCATTCACGTTCTCCGGTTTCTAGATCATGAGCATATACTATACCGTCGTAACCAGTTGTGTAAAATTTGCCGTTAGCGATATTCATATCACGATTAAACATTGCCATTGGATCTTCATAGATGTCGGTTGGTCCCCAAATTTCTTCTCCAGTAGTAAGGTCATATCCATACCATTGTAGTAGCATGTGATAGTACTCGACCAGTATTCCTTCGGATATATCACTCATCTGTGGTGAGCCTGGTGGAACAAAGGATCGATCTAATGTTGACCTCCATAATTCTGTTCCATCATTTTTGTCGTATGCAATGTACAAATCTCCAGCGTTAGCATAAACTACATCATCGATTTTGCTGATTCTCAAGGATTCAGGTGCGTCTTCCAATGGTACACTCCATTGAAGTCCTTCATCATAATTATACGCTCCTGAAGTAGGTGTCCAGTCAATAGCTACTCCGATAACTCTCATTCCAGTCAATAGAACTTTTGTCGAATTCCATAAAGTCAATTTACCGTCATCAATGCTGTAACTGAGTATTTCTCCATTGTCACCGAAAACATTAGTTCCAGAAGATACGTTCTCAATAGTTAATATCTTGTCACCAGTGAAAGCTTCGTACATAGTCCAAGTTGAGCGTCCTAGACTCCACAAGTATCCGAAAACTCCACTTTGAGCGGTGGAATAGAAGTAGTATACCTGCCCGATTGATAGCTGATCTTGGATGTCTTTATCCCATATTACTTCTCCAGTGTACAAGTCTACGCAAGTAAACCCGCTTTCTTGTGCTTCACCATATTGTCCAAAACCATTATGGTTGTAGTATAATCTTCCGCTGATAATCAATGGTGGCGTAAGTTTTTCATTAGGTCGTCTTCCGGTGTACCATGGATAAGATGCAGTCTCTGCTGATGCGATTCCACCAAACATTTCCTGTCTTGTCCACAGTATGTGAGCAGAGTTTGGTGCTGTAGTGTACGGGTTATATCCATTACCTTGTAGCGTGTAGTCTTCGCCATTCAGCCAATTTCCTGCAAGCTGTGCCCATTCTCGGTTTTCTGCATAGATTGGGGTTTCCCAGTAGTCTGTTGGGAGTTCAGATGATGGCCATTGGGATATTTGTTCAGTTTGTACGGTCAGTGTTACCTCGGGACTGCTACTTGGGTTATAATAGTCGCCGGCGTGGGGTCCTATCTCTATTGTTTGCCCAGGAAAGTTAACTTTGAACGTGTATACGCCAACTTGTGTAGGAGTATAGGTAGCATATCCAGCTCCAGCTTCATAAGACTGTAATCCTGTAAGGGTTTCAGTTTCTCCGTCAGGCCTTGTTACATCAATTGTGATGTCGGTCCAATATCCGTACCGAGGGCGTTCGGGAGGAAGTTGAGCGGGAGGAGGATATGGCGTAAAGAATTGCAGAATTGCTTGTTGATTAACGCCTATAGGATTAGGTGTAGGTTTAAGGTATATCCAGGTATCGAACTCTTCAGCTTCAACGATCAATGGAATAGCAGTTAGTAGCATAGAAATAGTCAATGTTAGAATTAAAAGCATTGTAAGTGTTTTCGAACTTTTTTTTAGATTTTTCATTTTTTTTACCTCAAGATTTTTGAGAGGAGAACTTAACGGTTTTAAAGTTTTAAAGAATTGTTTGTGGAACACCCATCCAACACCAAAAGCTTATACTCTCAAAAAGAGAAGAAACTATGGAGGGGGCTACCTTGGCTCTAACTCAAGAAAAAAAGGAAGACATTCAAGTTTTATTAGAATTAGGACTAACACTTCTAGAGGCAAAAATCTATTATGCATTAACAATAAGCGGAACGACAAGTGCAAAAGTTCTTTCTCAAACATCTGGTGTGTCAAGACCCGACGTATATCGAACGCTTTTAAAGCTCTCAAAGTTGGGTTTGATTGAAAAAGTGATTTCTAACCCAAATTTGTTCAGAGCAATTCCACCAGAAACAGCATTTCAAATATTGTTGGATCGCAAAACAACAAAGCTCAACAAAGTGAAATTCAAATCGGAAGCGTTCATCAACAAGTTCAGAAACAGTCAACTTGAACATGTATCAAATATAGAATCTAAATTTGTCATGGTTCCTTCAAAAGAAACCTTGATTAATAGACTGAGAATTGCGATAGACAATACAAAAAAAAGTATTGATGTTGTCACAACATGTAAAAGACTTCAACAGGCATGTAATTTTTTATCTGAGTCATTGGAACAAGCATGGGATAGAAATGTAAGAGGTCGCGTAATAATTGAAAGCGCAGAAAAGAATCAAATACATGTATTCAAACCAATTTGGAAAAAACCAAAAGCAGAATTCAGAACCACTAACTCCGTTCCTACGAACATAATTGCAATATATGATGAAAAAGAAGTGTTCATTTTTACTGAATCAACATCTGACATTAAACAATCACCCGCGTTATGGTCAAACAATGACGTGCTTGTATCACTCGCAAAGCACTACTTTGAATCAATGTGGACAGAATCGAAATAGCAAAACTTGTTCGTTCAAATTGTGGTTCATCCGCTACATGAAACAAGGAATACATTTTGGAAAGTAATCCAAAAAAAAGAGATGGGGGTAGTTTTAGTTCTGCTGAGGTTTTGTGGTTGTATGGAGTTAGCCTGTTCCATTTATTATGATTTCAAAGTTGAAGTTGTTTATTCCGTTAATGCTCTGGGACACTGATAACTTGAGTGTAATCTGAACTACTTCGTTTGGTTCAAGTGCATGTCCATCATAGTCCCAAGTTAGTGACATATAATCAGCTGCATTTGTTGGGTTCCAGTTTATCGTATCCAATGACAGTGTTATAGGAGCGGCTCCTTCATTTTTGATATAAATTATGTTAGTGCCAAAAGTACCGGGGTTTATTGTTCCCCATGCAACATCAGACATAAGGGTATTACAACTGGCATCTCGGTATGCTGTAACTCCTGCAGTTTGAATTTGAATTGAGCCATAACTATACAGATTAGTTCGAACAGACAATTGTGCACTAATTGTGCTCAGAAAGAACAGATTTACAACAGAAACCAATGATACAAACAATATCAGTATCGTTTGTTTTCGTTTTTTAGTTGCATGCACACTCACAACATGAAAGCCACGCGAAAGCGCCGTTACCATTTTGGTTTTGAACAAAGACGTATACTGCAAAACTACTGATAATTTGGTTGCATTTACTTTTATAGCGTGTAAGCCATGTGAAATTGTGTTCGCCATTTTAGTCTTGAATTGAGCCATACCATGTAAAACTGTGGACAACTTTAGTCTCAAGTATAAACTTGATCGTTTGAGCATATTCAGCATAATCGACAGAAATTGTTGAATAACCATCAGCTTTAAAACATAATTTTTGAAAGCATTTATCCCTCTTTTGATTTCTCTTTTCAACTTATTATCGCCTTGCCTACAAGCAAATGTAATCTTGTGATTTTTTGGGCAAAAATTAAGTTTTTTTGAGAAAATGTCTTTTGCATTTAGCAAATTCTATTTTGCAAAAAAAATTTAACAAAAAAACGTATTAAAAATAATTAATTGTTGGATGTGATTTAGAATTTGTAAAAAAATAGCTATATTGCTATAACGGTTGTTCTAGAATATTTGTCAAAGAATTTAATGAAGCGCGCATCACTCAACCTAAGACCAAGCAGCAAGTCAAAGGGCAATAGAAAGCATTTGCCAAAATTTCTTACCGCTGCAGCATCATAAGTTATTCTTTTTTCACTAACACTCACAACCTTAATCGCAAACAAAGATTTTCCAACGGTTTGACCTCCAAAACCTTCAAGAAGAGTTGAAGATAACCAGAGTAAACCTAAAAACAAAATAATGTTTTGATGAAACAGAAATTGTCCAGTAAACAGAACAAATACTTCGGCAACTAACGCAACTGCTACAGTGATCGTGAAAGCCACCCCCATATCAAAAAGGAATGCCATGGCACGCCTAGAGAATTTGGCAATATGGCGGCTACTTTGGGTTTCTAAGAAATCAACATCTATCGAAAGGGCTTTGGTATCTTCTATTATCCGTAATGCGTTTTGACCAAATCTATTCAATTTGTATTTTCCTGAGGGGGTTTGTTCTAAAAACAGCTTTAGATTTCGAAGGTGAAAACTCATTTTTCCAGTATCAATACCGAGAATATTCATTAATTCCGAGAAAGATTGTTCTTTTTTCTCGTCAAGAATAGTTATGATGTCTCTTCTTATTTGGTGGGACAAAATAAGTAATAGCTTTGAAATATTTTCTTCATTGAAAGACATCTTTAAAACCGGAATCAAGCCTATATGTTATTGGTGTGTAAAAAGAAAGCAGTCATGATCGAACTCCATTTCTTTTCACTCCTCTAAATAGTTAGCACATTATTGATTAATACTTTTTGCCCCATTTTTAACTTAGTTTTATAAACGCCTTTTCTTTAGTTTTGAGTTGTTTCTACATGAAATTAACTAAAAACAGTAACACGCCCAACAGTTGGGTAGACTCAGCCAATAACAATAAAAATCACAATCTAAGGAATTGAAGGCTTCGCTTCACTTTTGTGAATATTTTGCTTTAGAACAGGTTCTTTTTAGCAGTGGGATTTGTTCTAGAAGTTTTTACTATCTATCAAGTAAGTATTGGCAGTATTGAAGTATCCATTTAAATGTCTACAATCAAATTCCATTTTTATTAGACAATTGCTCTGGCGGTGTATGAATACGAGAAAGAAAAACGAAGTCCAAGTTGTTGCAAAAATCTTGCGAGTTGCAGCCAAAGGCTCCAAAGAAACAGAGATTATGGATCAATGTAAACTGGATTCAATGTCAGCAGAAAACTATCTTTCAGCCTTGACCGAATTAAGTTTTCTCACCATAGACGACGAAAATGAAATGCAGTGTCGAACAACCGACAAGGGGTTAGACTTCCTCAATACGTACCATCGGCTTAGATGGCTTTTGTTTGGCAAGGACAACGATTTTTTGTTGATGCGGCTTCTGGAACAACTCAAAGGAAAAGAACACCCTCCATTTTATGTAAGCTAAAAAAAACTAGCCCCATTTTCTTTTTACATATAAACGAACAGCAAAAAATCCTATAATCAAGCGGCTTGTATCAGCTTTGACATATTACTAATTTTGAAACAAGCGTTAAAGTTGCTTGAAATCATGTTGTACAAAATCTAGGTGATGTTTTGACAACAAATGATAGACGAGAATTTGATGTTGTCGCAGACATCCTACGGGTAGCTGCCGTGGGGTCCAAAGAATCAGAACTATTAATTGGATGCGACCTAGACCGTGACAGCCTTGAAAAGTATATGTCAGTTATGATGGTTCTGAAGCTGGTTAGTGTAACAAAAGAAGACGAGAATTTTTACAGAGCCACAGATAAAGGGCTAGAGTTTCTGCGTTTCTACCATGGGCTACGATGGCTCTTGTGGGGCAAAGACTTTGACTATACTCTAATCAACATCATGAATAAACTCAAAACAGAAGAAAAACCATACTACGTAAGATAAACATTCTCAAGTTTTGTTGCATAAAAAGCTATTTTGCATCAAAAAAGTCAACAAGCTTTCTACTCTCTGACCTTCGCAAAACATCGGCGCACTTCTTAGGATCCAAAGCTTTGAATTCCAGCCCCAAACTGCTCAAAACAGTCTGAACACCTTTAGCTAAACGAGGAGCAACAAGAACGCCCCTAAGCTCTCTGTTTGTTACTGTCTTGATGCAGTCAACATATTTTGCCAATTGCAGCGCCGCATCCCGTCCCGCAGTCCTCCGTTTAAGTTCAACAATAACCAGCCTTCCATTTTTGTCAACACCATAAACGTCCACAAACCCGGGCTCAACCTTCTTTTCGTATGATATAGGCTCAAAGCCCTCCTCAAAAAGGGATGGATCAAGCAGAATCGCCTTTTGCATATCCGATTCGCTGGCATGCAACGAAAATTCTCCACGGTCAATCAAACGCATAGCACACAGAAGATAAATTCTGTCAAAAAATATGCTGACGCGTTCGGAGGGTTTACGTCGGATAGCTCGAACACGTAGAGTTTCTCCTTTGGTGCTGGTTTGGAATAGGCAGCCTGCGGGTTGCCAGTTGACAGGCTCGTATCCGCTGGGACGATGAACCAGAACTGAGCCATCCTCCTTGATCATGACGATTCGTTCTCCAGATTCCAGTTTTGAGCTTGCTCGTCCCTTGTAGTCTACCCAGCAGTTGCCCACCACAATTACGACTTTTCGTTCTGAAACCGCAGTTTTGATGAATTCGGCTGCGTTTTCCACTGTTGGGTTTTCTAGGACATCTACGGGGTTTCTGTTGGACATGTTGACCGCCGACAATCTTAGAAGAGTGAAGATAGATAAAACTTCTGAGAAATATGCAAGAATGGAAAACGAAACATGGAACTATGCGGCACTACGACCAACAAGCGGCAATTTATAATGTTCAATATGTGGGGGAACAAAACGCCAAGATACAAGACATCCTAAAAAGCATGAATTCATTCGCAAACGAGGCTGTTTTAGATCTTGGATGTGGCACAGGGTTTCTTTTTCAACACATCAGCAAAAGAGTAGGGACTCTTGTTGGAGTAGACTTGTCTAAGAAGGCGCTATTAGAAG
>PIXT01000017.1 GCA_003096235.1 Candidatus Bathyarchaeum sp.
ACTTTTCACATAATTTGCTGATTTTTTTGCCAATTGCGCCAACGTAGTTGCATTCTGAGCCGTAGGCGCCACCATACAACTGCTGATACTTTGGAATCAGCTCCGGAAAATGGTTCTCTAGAACCTTGAAGTAGTGGTCTTTCTGGGCAGATGCTAGAGTTAAGCTTCCTGATAACACAAATTTTCCGCCGTTCTCTGCAGTGGCCTTGACTACGGCTTCTAGGTTTTCGTCGTCATCGTAAATGAAGGGCAGTATGGGCATGAACGCAACCCCTGCGAGTATGCCTCTGTCTGAAAACTGTTTGATTGCTTCAAATCTGCTAGAGACAGAAGGCGAGTTTGGCTCAAAAATTTGCTTTGTTTTGTCGCCTTTTGTTGTAATTATGGAAAAGGTTACTGACGCCCAAGTTTTGTTGTTGATTTCTTCGATTATGTCTAGGTCGCGTAACACCAGAGGAGACTTTTCTAACAGCGAAACTGGGAACCCAAGGTCAAGGCAAACCTCAAGCATCCTGCGAGAAAGTTTTGTCTGTTTTTCGATTGGCTGATAATCCCCAACAATGACCGTGTCTTTAGGAACCTTGCCAAGCTCTTTTCTTAGGAGTTCGGGGGCGTTTTCTTTGATTTTTATTATCTTTGAGAAGTCTTCAGGGTTTTCATAGCGGGAATACTTTGTTTCTCTGCTGTAGCAATACTCACAGCCATGTTCGCAGCCAATGTACGGGTGAGCAGAATACTTGTCCCAGAACCACGAATCAGCATGCTTGTGGGTGTTTAGTATTTTTTTGGGCTTGTATTTTATGTACTGGGTTTGCATTCTGTCCCCACCAGACACAACATCAGAAACACTGTTTCAACGCTGTATCAAAAGAAAAAGTTGATGGTCAAAGTTTGACACCAGTTTATTGTAAACCATTTGTGAGGTTAGGGAAAATAAATTAGCCATATGCTTCTATCTTTTGCAGGTACACGAACCGAGGGGACCCGTTGTATGCTCTTTGATACTGCGATTCTTGGGGGTGGCTGGTCAGGGGTTTGTTTAGCCAACGCCCTCAAAAACAGATCCGTAGATTCAAACCTTTTTTTAATCACTGCAGGAAATCCCGAGAGCTCAGCAGGCTTGTTACTGACTGAAGAATGCGACGGCTTCACCTTTGACGTTGGCGGAAGCCATGTAATTTTCTCCAAAAACCCTACAACTTTAACCTCGTTACTTGGTCACCTGAACGGGAACTATGTTGAACACAAAAGAAACTCGTTCATCAACTTTGGCGACTTCATGGTTCCATATCCTTTGGAAAATGGCATTTCTGAACTTCCAACTGAGGAACGAGAAAAGTTAGGTTACGACATGATTAAGGCAATATTTGAAAATCAAAGGCGTAGAGATTGGAAACCCCGCAATTTAGGCGAATTTTTTAACTCAGTTTTTGGTGAACAAGCAACTCGCTCGTATTTTGGGCCATACAATGAAAAAATATGGAAACATCCCCTTGACGAATTAGCTAATGATTGGGTTTACATCTCAGGTCGGCTGCCTACTCCTAACCTTGAGGATGTTGTTGCAAGTGTTGCAGGAATAAAAACTGTTGGCTACGCTGAACAAGCAAAATTCTATTATCCAAAAACCGGCGGAATCAAAACTCTATACAACTCAGTTTTGTCTGACATCAAAAACAGACAGGTTAAAACCCTTTACAACGAAACTGTCGTAAAAATCAGGAAGAAAAACAACAAGTGGATAATCAACGACAAAATCGAAACCAAACGGCTACACAGCACGATTCCTGTTCCCTTTTTAGTAAAGGCGTTAGGTGCACCTGAATCTGTGATAAAGGCTGCTGAAAACTTGGATTACAACAATTTAATTACCGTCGGAGTAGCCCTCAACAAAAAGGCTCCAGATCAACACTGGATTTACGTTCCAAACAAAGAAGTTCTGTTTCACAGGTACTGCTGGATGAGCAATTACAGTAAACAGAACGCGCCCAAAGGCAAGTCGGCAATTCTTGCTGAGGTAACAGTTCCAGCGGGACAACCTTATTCCAAAGAGGCGGTCATTGAGCAAACCGTCAGTGACCTCGAAAAACTAAAGGTTATCAACAGAGATGAAATTGTTTTTGTGAAAAGTTGGTTCACTGAATTTGGTTATCCTGTGTGTACTTTGGGAAAAAAAGAGAAACTGGAAACCATTTTCCAATACCTAAAGGAAATCGGCGTGAAAAGCGTTGGTCGTTGGGGTTCTTGGAAGTACTGGAACATGGACAAAATTTACGAAGCGACAATCGAGCAAAGCAAGAATCCAGACTAAGACCTCACTCGTTTATGTTTTCAAAAACAGGGTGAAAAATTCCTTTTTCCAAATTGTTTTCAACTTCTTGTTTTGACAAGCGGGGTCTGAACTTAACCATTGGAAAGTCTAAGGGTGTGCAGGAGAATCCAAAGTTAGTAATGATTGTTGGCCATCTTAACTCGCAGTATCCTTGGGGCATGTTCATTGACTCGAATTTGGATAAAACTTTGCGGGAAACAAAGTGGCAAGCAAACAGGCCTCGATAAAGTGTTGTGTCTTTTCCAAGGGCAATTAACCATTTGGGAACAGAGTCTTTACCGCCAAAAGGTGTTCTGTTCCAGTACCACCCTGGTTGTGCCTTATGAAAGGAAACAAAGCCTGCGTCGTGTTCTGTGTATTTTTCGTATAGCTTGTTTATGCTTTTTGAAGTGAAAACATCGTACTCGTAGTAGACTAGAAAATCAAAATCAAGGTTCTTTCCTTCAGAGGAGTACCAGTTCAAAACACTGAGGTCCATGTTGTAATATCCCATGGGCGTAAAATCACAGTATAGTCTGAGCCCTTTTTTGTCCAAAAAAGTGCATAACGAATGTAATTCCTCCTGACGCCGCTTTGCCTCAATTACCGTGTTGATTTTCTTAGAATACTCCGTAATCTTGCGTGATTTCAAGAAAAACCAGTTGAAGAATTTGTCAGGTGTGTGTCTGGGCCTAAAGAGCAGTGGAAAATAGATTTGTTGTCTGATTCCAAAGCAAGGAACAATTAGGCTTTCAGGATTCAACTTTTTGAGTCGCATTAACCGATGCAGAATCAGTGGAGAAATCTTGTGGAAGTTGTAAAAAATAAGAAAGCGCGGACTCAAAGTATTCTGCCCCTGTCTTATTCCCATTATGTTTGGTTGTTTCCTCAAATATTTTGTTACTACGTCTGTATCAGAAGTGTAAATTGTTGCAAATTTAGTTGATGTATACGTATCCGTTGCCATTGTGGACTGTTTTTGACCACGTTTGCTTTTTTCCCGTGACTCTGGAGATGGAAAGGTCGAGGAATGCTGCTGTGCAGATGAAAATGTTGAGCAAGAACGTTAAAAACAGGATAGGGATTAGCCAACAGATTCTGTCTCTACCGTCTAGGTATGCTCCTATTCCTACTTCGAAGAAGGGAGCGAAATTTCCTACAGAACTGTAAAAGGTGATGGGCAAAGACATCCACAGGTAGTTTATCCATTCGACTGGCTGAACCAGAAACAAAAACGTGCCTATGACCCACGCTGCTGCTGCCATTATGGGAACAAAATAGACGTTAAGCATCAGAAAGCCGTCAACTTTTTCTCGCAGACGCATTTTTTTGCTTCTGATTACTGGCCACAGGTGCCTGAAGGCGCATTGCATGTGGCCTTTTGCCCACCGTGACCGTTGTTTCCAGTATGAACGCCAGTTTTCAACTGCTTCTTCGTAGCACTCGGCTTCGTTGATGTATTTTACTTTGAAGCCCTCCAGGTAGATTTTGAAGGTCAGGTCTGTGTCTTCTGCTAGTATGTTTGGGTCCCAGCCTCCAAGCTTCTGGATTAGGCTTCTTCTGAATCCTCCAACTGTTCCGCCAAATTGGCTGATTAGCTCCAATTCGTTGCGTGCATATTGGTCTACTCTGTAGCCTCCGGCTCTTTCTAGGGCAACTAGTCTTGTGACTAGGCTGTCTGGCTCGTTTAGAACTGTAACTCTTCCTTGGACTGCTCCAACTTTGGGGTCCGTGAACCACACAGTGAGTTTTTCGATGACGTCTCTTTGGGGGTAGTAGTCGGCGTCAAAGCAGTAGATGATTTCTCCTGAGACCTGTTTTAGTCCACAGTTTAGGGCTTCGGGTTTGCCTCTTCCTCC
>PIXT01000018.1 GCA_003096235.1 Candidatus Bathyarchaeum sp.
AACCACAATCGAAGTAACAGTCCGCAGACTAAGACTAATAGCTACATCATCGAATCTTGACAACACCGAAGAAGTGACAAAATTTCTGTCAGACAGAGAAGCAAAGAACAGCTACATTGAGAGTTTAGCAAATGCCTATTTTAGATATACAAAATACAACAATATAGATTGGGAACAGCCAATAATCAAACGTTCAAGCCAGCCACCTTATGTTCCAACAACGGAAGAAATTACAGCTTTAGTTTCTGATGCAGGGAAAAAATACAGCTTAATTCTAAGTATTATGAAAGATACTGGAATGCGACCAATAGAAATTGAGCGAACTAACTTAAAATGGCTTGACTTGAATCGAGGAACAATCAATGTGGAAACTGCTAAACATGGAAACGGAAGAAGTCTAAAGTTAAAAGACCACACTCTGGCAATGTTAAAAGAATATATTGGTAGTAACACATTCAACCTAAACGATAACATTTTTCCAAAAGTAAAGACCATGCGACGAGTATTTACCACATTAAGAACCCGAACCGCAAACAAACTAAAAAGACCAGAAATTCGTAAAATCTCAATGTACAGTTTTAGACATTATTTTGCAACGATGCTTTACCACAAAACCAAAGATATTCTATTAGTAAAACAACAATTAGGTCATAAAAGAATTGAAAACACCCTGATTTACACACATATTGTAAACTTCAGGGAGGACGATTATATCGCAAGAACAGCAACAACAAAAGAAGAAACGTTCCAAGAGCGTTAATGATAAAAAAAACATGCATAAGAACTGAAACTGATATGTAACCAACCCATTTCTCTTCATGAATGCCTCTCATTTTAATGATGGCGATATCACATGTACTTTTGCAAAATGTCCTCTTTTTACCAAATGTTTGTATCGGTAACTTCTATATCATAGTAGATAGAAACGGTATCTCTGTTTGCTTTAACTAATACCCCCGTTTTATTATCCCAATAACACACCATTCCTTCCATAGTAGTAATGTTTGCAAAGACAATTTCTCTTGATTGACCACAAATATTTTGGTTTTCAACACCAAATATTGTAAAAGTATTATTTCCTTCTGTAACAATGTCATGAACATTTAAATCAGAAGGTACAATGAATCCTGTGAAATCATCTTTACCTACTTCCCCACTCAATAAGCTACTTTCACGGGTTCCATCCGAATAAAAGAAAGTAACATTGAGAACATAATTTTTTTCTTGTATGTCCTTAAATTCAATTTTCATTTTTGAGGTTTCTGTAATTGATTGTGAAGAATTTGCTGGATTATATTGGGTTAAAACAGCATCATATTCTATCCAATCACAAGAATTGACTACTCTACTGTTTTCTTGCGAATCAAAAGTTACATAAACTGCAGAAACAGACCCAATACCAATTAAGACGATTATCAAGAGAATAAGTATTTTTTTCATTTTTTCCCCTGAACCCTTTTTTCAATTCTCATTAATGAAATTTATGCTTGCAAAACTCTCTTTATTACTTGGCAAATCAGGACAATAAAGAAAACATCAAAAGTATATTTGGCTAACCGCCGTAATATACTAAAACAGAGAAAAAATGTGGATTAAAACCTTGATAGAAAAAATTACTAAGGCTAAAGATGGGTTCAAATCCTGCACGAGGTTACATGTTTATTTGATGTTTTGTTTGTCGATTGTTATTGTTATTGAAGTGTCTGAGATTTCGGTGCTAATTTCTTTGTGTAGGATCGTGTTGAATGTTCCAACGGTTATTCCAGATAGGTATATACTCCATTTTCGTCCCAACTCATGCCTTAGATGAAGGATTTCTTTATCTTTTTTGATGTGATGATCACATTCGAACCATCCGGCAAACTCAGAAAGAAGCTTCTTGATTAAACAAAGTACGAAACTGTAGGTGGGAGTGACGCCCATTGTTAAAAGAAGGTCTTTGACTATGTTTTCTCCGGCGTTTATTCCGCTTTCTTTTATTTTGTCGTCTGGACAGCATTCCAGTATGCCTAAAAAGCCTTTGCGTGTTAGTGTTATTGCCCCGTAGCGTAGCATGTATCTAAGGTAAGCATATTGTTGCAGGAGCCTATTTAGGAGTGAGTTGACGCTAACTCCTTGTTTTTCAGCTTCCTCGTTTAGGACATTGAGCCATTCTTCGTCTATTCTGAATGAGCGCCCAACGGTTTTTCTTTTTTTATTTAGCAATAATAGAGGCTCTCCTCAACCATTAAGGTTACAGTGTGTTATTATTTAACCATTTTTGGCTATTTGTGGATTATTGTGTCCATCAAGGTTTTATGGCTAAACATCATCTAAGTTATGTTAAGATGCAGCCCAACAACAAAAAAGAGCACATTAATGTTCTCTTTGTGGATGATGATATTGACTTCTTGAAAAGCGCAAAACAGTGCCTAAAACTTCATGGCGACTATGACATAGAATCAGCTTTTTCGGTTGACGAAGCACTAGAAAAGATGAAGAAAAAAGAAACGGATGTAATAGTCTGTGACATTGAGATGCCTATGAAAAATGGTTTCGAGTTTCTGAAATCGCTTCGAGAAAACAAGAATAACATCCCATTCATCGTGTTTACGGTAACAGAAGATAAACAAAAAGCGCTCAGAGCATTCACATTGGGCGCAAATGGGTTCGTTGGAAAAGCGGGTGACCCAGAAACTGTTTTTGCTACATTACAAAGATGCATAGACAAATCCGTAAACAGCATTGAAGAATACAACCACAACAATAGGTGAAGTGCTTCATTCGCGATTTCACTTAATGCTTATATTCTTTAGTGAATGCTGAATTTTTGGCAGGGGGACGAAACATGACGGATGTAGAAAAAGCTGAGGAAAAAGCCATCCAAAAAAGGGTTAAGAGCAGACGATACAGTGGCAAATACAAGGGAAGAGGAAAATACAAACCAAAAGACCCAGCATAATACGCACCTTGTTTAGTTCTGTTGGAGAATGATGTAACTGAAAGGAAACTTGAAAACTGTTCTCGCAGACAAACTTGAACCTGAACAATTAAAGCAACTCTACAAAACATATGATATAGTCGGCAAAATTGCCATTATCCGAGTTCCAAAACAACTAGAGAAGCACAGCAGACTAATTGCTGAAGCGGTCATGAACACTCACAGGGAAGTCAAGTCTGTCTGGCGGCAAGCCAGTTCTGTTTCAGGCGATTACAGGTTACGTAACTTAGAATTTGTGTTAGGCGAAAAAACAACACGGACCCGCTACAAGGAGCATGGCTGCGTCTACATAACGGACTTGATGAAAACCTATTTTTCTCCTAGGCTTTCCTATGAACGGCTGAGAATCACGAGGCTGATTCAAAGGGGCGAAGTTGTTTTGAACATGTTTGCGGGTGTAGGCTGCTATTCAATAGCTATCGCGAAGCATTCAGAACCCACAAAAGTTTACTCGATAGATGTTAATCCGTTTGCGTTCAAGTATCTTCAAGAAAACATTAGACTCAACAGAGTTGAAAAAACAGTTGTTCCCATTCAAGGAGACGCAAAAACGGTGACCGAAAACAAGCTGCAAAACGTTGCAGACCGTGTTCTAATGCCGCTACCTGAAATAGCATACGAGTATCTTGACTACGCCCTGTTAGCACTCAAGCCTGAAGGCGGATGGATTCACTACTACGATTTTGAATACGCAAAAAAGAGTGACAATCCTGTACAAAAAGCTGAAACAAAGGTTTCAAAAAAAATGCGATCATTATGCACGGAGTTTGATGTAGAATCTGGGCGAATCGTGAGACCAATTGGACCCAGATGGTACCAAGTGGTTCTTGACATCCACGTGCAAAACTAGTCTTGGCAAATCTTTTATAACCACACTGTTCACACAATAGTAACAACTGGAGGGACCAATTATCAAAAAGAAATTAATGGATATACTAGCATGTCCAATTGACAAACATTATCCACTGGAGCTCCACGTTTTTAAAGAAACAAAAGAAATATCGGAAGGCGTAATAGTTTGTCCCAAATGCTCACGATGGTATCCAATCCGAGACGAAATCCCTGAAATGTTACCTGACGAACTGCGAAACGAAAAAGATGAACTGCCCTTTATCAAAAAATGGAAACAAAAGTTTCCCAAACAAATACTACAGCAAGGAAAACCATTCAACATCGAAGAGGCAGAATAAAACGGACTAAACAAGGCATAAGTTAAGGTTACAAAGATAACCAAGCTATTTTTGTTTTTATTCTTGGCGTTCTGGAAGTTTTGAATAGCTTCCATCTGGCGACCTGTATACTGCTAGTCGCCCAATGGTTTCCCAGTTTTCTCCAGTGTTTCGTCTAATTTGTGTAACTATAACTTCTGCTGCGGGGTCAGCTTTTCCAGCCCAAACGGTTACATTCAGATAATCTTGTTCATTGATGCGGATATGAAATCTTGCCTTTGGCTGAGATGTACTCATTTATTTCACCACAATTCATTGGGTGCTCAATACTTTTTATTTTTTTAGGCTATAGATTAGCCAGCCTATGTTGTAGAAAGCAAAAAAACTCGCGTAAGATGTGTTCTTTGTTGCGGGTTTAGAGCAGTAATACTATTCCCAAGAGGGCAATTACGCATTGAACAACTATGATAAAGGCTACAACATCTCGTTCGTAGACTTTTGGTTTCACTTTTTTTAGAAACCAGATAGCTAAGTGGGTTGTATCGTAGATGTGACTATAAGGCAGGTCTAATGAACCGTCTTGGTTGATTTTTGCGAAGGCTTGGACATCCCCCACCTTATCTATGAATCTTGCGCGTAAATACAAGATTATTTCTAGATAATATGGAATAAAAAGCCAAACAGCAATTCTTTCCATGTTCCCCAGAATGGCTAGAGTTGCTATCAGAGCTCCAATAGCATACGTAAATGAGTTGCCTGGAAAAACTTTTGCGGGATACCAATTATACGCCAGAAACGCAAGCAAAGATGCACAGACAACGAACGCTATCAATGCAATCCATAGGCTTCCACTGATTAGACTAGTGAAACCAAAAGTAGCGAAAATCACTAAGCCCATGCTTGTTTCTAGTCCGTTGTAGCCTGCGAGGAGATTGAATCCGTTTGTTGCGCCTATTATTCCTAAGGGGACAACAAGCAGAGGATAAAGAAGCCCTAGGTCTATGTTGCCTAGAAAGGGAAACTCCATGACGGTGTTGTTAACATTCAAAACTGTTAAGGGAAGAGCGATGGGAATTGTGAGCGCAATTTTTTGAAGTTGACTTAGCCCTTGTTTCCATCCTAGAATGTCATCGATGAAGCCTATGAATCCCGCAAGAAGTATAGTTAATGAAATGGCGAAGGCTTCAACTACGTTTGCTGAGGGGGTTCCGAGTATGGGAAAAGTTTTCAGGAAGATGTAAATCAGCAAAGAGAAGCAAATGACTATTGCGACAATTAATCCGCCTGACCGTGGAACGGGTGGATGGTCAGGTTTGTTCATGTCTTTTCCTACAAGTTTTGCTGATTGGGCTGATTTGATCCATTTTTTTGTGAGAAACAGGGTTACAAAGAAACTAAACATCAAAATTAGCCCTGTGAGAACCATCTCATCGATATCCAAGAGCAGACGGCTAAAGAAATTAACCAGACTAGCGTTAAGAAATGGTGCAACAAATGAAATCAAACTCAAGAATGTTAAGACCACACTTTTCGCCTCGGTTCCTGTTTTATCGGGTTGATTTTTTCTTAACCTGTTTTACAATGCACATATAGTCTTAAGCCTTGCCCCAAATCACTATGTTACACAATAATTGTGTTAATTCTTAACCATTGATTTCAAGGTTGGGATGAACCATAAAAACAAAAGATTACTTACTAAAAAGCGCTAATTGTTGATTATAAACATGCCCAACATTGTAAGAAAGGGTTTGCTGAAGCTCTTGCACAGAGTAATAGAGGAAGAAAAACGAACAAACCTCTGCTACAATCGCTTGATCATTTCATTTCCGTGCTTGAGCCTTTTCAGCCCCACTTCTTTCAATGCGTTTGTCTCCCACAAAAAAAGGGGAGGGGAAATTGTTTGGTTATTTCCGCTTCTGTAGTGCCCAAAAAGCTGCTACACCTATGACACATGCAACTGCAACAGCTGCGATGATTGCCACTTCAGTAGAAATCAAAGGCGCTTCTGTTGTTGGCGTTTCAGTGTCAGGTGTCTCTGTATCAGGCGTTTCGGTATCAGGTGTCTCAGTGTCAGGTGTTTCTGTGTCTGTTGTCTCAGTTTGAGTTACTGGTTCTTCAGATTCAATTGATGTTGAAGCTGATGTAGCTGAATTGACAGTCAAGTAAGTTGTTGATACTGAACCGTAGTATGCTTTAGAGCCTCCAAAAGTTGCAATTATTTTATATTGCCCAGGAACTTCTGGAGTAAATGTAAAACCGTAGTTACCATATTCGTCTGTAGTTACTGTTCCAAGATTTTGGTAATTGTTATTTGGATCAACCGCTTCCAATTTCACATTGACGCCAACAGTATCGGATGGGCGCTCGAATTGCATATACACATACTCCATCCAATCAGTTATCGATTCATCAGAAACAGCTGGTAATCCATCTGGAAATCTTGCAGTTATTGCATATTCCGATGCTCCAGGAGATATGTCGGTAACTCTTCCTTCTAGTATCACGTTGGTTCCATACATCGAAGATTTTGGTGATGCGGTAACAGATGTTGCACTAGGTCCTTTTCCTATGGCCCATATGCGCTGATCATAACTGTTGTACATTGCTATTATGCTATCGCCTATAGCAGGATATGATGACCAATGGTTTCCACGTACAGGCATTGACCAGACTTCTTCTCCGGTTTCTATGTCCAAGCAGATGAATGGCCCGCCTCTTGGCTTAGGATTAATTGGTGAATGTTCTGCGTGAAAAGTGTAGAGTTTTCTGTCTGCAATGAAGGCATAGTATAATGGCCAATTATTGCTCCACAATATTTCATTATCTGGATCTTTTGCTTCATAGTCCCAAAGTAAATCGCCTGTTTTTACATCATAACAATAAACAGTTCCACTGTAGCCAATACTAAACAGTTTACCATATGCTATGATGTTGCGTTCATACGCTCGTGACAAACCAAATATGTCTAATTGTGCTTGTGGTTCAGTTGGTCCCCATAAGAATTCTCCTGTGTCAAGATCGTACCCATAATTTGTCCGATGTTCTTTGCACCATATTGTGAATATTCGTTCTTCAGTGTCAACTGGTCCAAGAGAAAGTGTTACGTTTCCTGTAGGCGCTTCGTATGTGTTATTCCACAGTAATTTGCCTTCTTCTCCGATTTTGGAGCTTAAGGCCCAAACTTGGAATGGGGGATCATCTAGTGCAATTCCACGAATTACAGTTCCTCCTTGATAAAAACCAATTATGATGTCATCAAAGTATGCGATAATAGTCCTTCCAGGATTTGGTAACCCTTGAGCTATTGTTTTGTTCCATTCGATTCCTGTTGTTGCATCATATGTGTTTCCGTAAGGTCTCCAACTTCCTTCATCTGAAACAACTCGGCTTGAGTTCCATAACGTCATCCATCCTGCGTCATAATTGAGAGTGTAGATGTAAATTTCTCCCTTTGGACCGTAAACTTGAGAGCCTGAAGGGACATTTGTCATAGTGTATTCCCAGCGTCCACTGTGAGCATCATAAGCATTCCAAGTACTTCCTGAAACTGACCATAAGTAATCCATAGCAGCGTGATAGTTGTAAGAATCCCAATAGAACACTTGACCAAAACTAAGTCGAGTGTTGTTCCAGCTTCTAGCCCACAGTTCTTCCCCAGTATGTAAATCTACAGCAATAATTTCTTGTTCAACATCAGTTCCACCACGTTCTTTATAGTGATTATAAAAGAGTGTTCCTCCGATTATTACCGGAGAAGTTGTCCCCCATAACCCCTCATATGCGTCACCACATTCGAATGAATATTCTTCAAGTTCTCCTCCAACGAGACCGCCAATAGCTAAAGGTTTTGTCCACAAAACATGACCTGTTTCAGGTGCATCATCGTTAAATGGTGCAAATTGTGGTCCCCGCATAGGTTTAAGCCAGTTTCCTGCGATTGGTGACCATTCTCTAAGTTGTGCATTAATAGGGCGTGTCCAGTATTCGGTAGGGAGTGAATGCCCGGGGTAGTATTGTACCTTTTCTTCAGTTACAATTAGTTGATAACTTATGCTGGTGCTTTCTTCATAGAGTATGTGATTAGTGCTGTAATTATACCATTGAGCAGGAAAATTGGTTTGTAAATCGTAAGTGCCAACCATTGTTGGAATAAATATTGTTCCTGTTGATCCTGTAGCATCCGACCGGAATGGACCAATAGTTTCTATGTCGCCATCAGGTTTAGTAACTGTTACGGTTAACCCTTCCCATCCATGAGCTGCAGTTTGTAGTTGATCAGAAATTCCAATCCATAGTAATGTCTCTTGGTTTACGCCCACAGGATTTGGAGTTGCTCCAATGTGTGCATACGTAGTTTTATGGTAAACAGATTGCGCTTCGCCAATAGGTAAAACAAGTAGTAGAGTAGATTGTGTCAGTAGTACGATTAAAGCTATTACATATATTTGTGATTTTTTCATCTTTTTATTTCCTCTTTTTGATATGCAACACACATAAGCGAGTGTTCTTTTTAAGTTTTTCGCAAATATAGACACAATATTCGTACAAATATAAAATTATATTAAAAAAACATTTAAAATGTACGAATATGACTAAAATAATCGTACAAATAATTCCAAGAAACGGACGGCAATAGATAATTTTTGCCAAAACACTCATCAAATATTGAAAAGATTTGCTTATATCACAGCGTGCATGATGAGTTAATGTGAACCCAAGGAGGTGCTCTAGCAATCTCAGACAAAATCGACGACATTGACTTCAAAATAATGAAAATACTGTTGAAGGACTCAAGAAAGAGCTTCACAGAAATTGCAAAAGAATGCGGTGTTTCAATTACCACAATAAAAAATCGTTACAGTGAACTTGAAAAAGCAGGCATAATTTTAGGTTCAACAGTTATTGTGAACGTGAAAAACCTAGGATATGTGGGTCACCTAATCCTCTATGTTAATGTCAAGTTTGATCAAGTAGAACAATTCCTTGAGTATACAAATAAAATACCGGGAGTTATGACGTATCATGTTACGCTTAATAAGAATCATAATGCACAGGTTCTATTGCCTGTAAAAAACATGAATGAAATGGAATTGAGAAGGAAACAGATTAAAAAGCATCCATCAGTAATTGATGTGAAAGCAAACGTTTGGACCGCAATAAGATCTATTCCAGAGAATTTTTTACCGGAGCACAGCTAACAGTCGGTGATACAATGGACAGGTTAGATTTTGAATTAATCGGCAAACTAATTAAAAATTCTCGTGCATCTTTCAGGAAAATCGCAAAAGAACTAAACGTCTCAACTGACACGGTGATGAGAAGATACAAAAAACTCAAAAAAATGGAACAATCAAGCCAACAATAGCAATTAACACATTGAAATGTGGGAACACAGCATCTATTTGGTATATGATTTCGCTAACGCCACAAATCAACGTATCTTCAGTAATAGAAGAGATGACGAAAATTTCAAACATAATATTTATAATTAGTGTCATTGGAGATTACGATCTTCTAGCAATTGCATTAGCCAAAGAGTTTGAACATATGTTTACAACCGGAGAGTCTTTAGCCAATGTTTCTGGGGTTACAAAAATAGAGGCACGCCCATACATACTCAGTGGCGACCCTGAACACGAAAAAGCAGTTGTAAACGGTTTTTACAGGCACATAGATCCTAGTCAATAGATTGCCAAGTCTAACAAAATAATGGAAATGCAAACGCTAACCGCAAACAAACGATTTAGTTTTACGCATATTTACTGAAAAACATGAAGATTTCGAGTGGAACAACTAATAACATCGTGTTATTTTGTCCAGACGCCTCTTCCGAATCCGCGGTACACAAAGCCTGCTTTTTCTGCCTTGACGGGGTCAACAACTTGCCCCAAATCCACAACAGCTGCAGGCTGCTTCATCAACATTTGGAGTCTGCGCAAATTCAATCTAGTGAAACGATCATGTGCAACAGCCACAACTAAACAGTCGGTTCCTTCAACAGTTTTTGATAAGCTTGCTTCAGCATCATAACCCATACTCAAAAGCTCCTTGTGAGTGAAAAAGGGGTCATAAACTTTGACTGATGTGCCCATCTTTTTTAGGCGGTTTACAAGTTTTGTTGTTGCAGAATTGGCTACTTTTTTCCTGTTTGGAAGCGCAGAGATTCCGAAAACCGAAATTTTGGCTCGCCTTAACGGCTTTTGGGATGATTTCAGAGCGTCCCTTACTAGGCGTATCGCATGGTCCAGAGTTTCGTCGTTTATTTTTGTAGACAGCGACAACATCCTAAATTTAATGTCCAGCGATTCTGCTTCTTCAACCAGAAAATATGAATCTCTAGAGATGTGAAGCCCAGCCATTCTTGAAAAATTTAACGGGTTAATTATGTTTCTTACTTTGACAAAGTCGATTCCAGCTTTTTCACAAAACTGCGCAAACTCGTTTGCGAAGGCAAGGTTAACGTCTTTGTATGCTTCTTCTAGCAGCTTCACGGCTTCTGCTGTTTTTATGTCTTTTACTCGAATGATTTCTCCAGTTGTTATGGTTTCCAAGATGAGGCATGCAATTTTTAGGCTTCGTTTGGTTATTCCGCCGACAACTTTTGTGCCGTTAGGAACATTCTTTGAAGGATGCAATGAATTATTCAGGGTAGACAGATACGCTAAACCAAAGTCTGTTCCAGCCTCTAAGCCAGAAGCATTTTCAAGAGTTTCTTTCGCCAACGTTTCGGTCATTCCAGGTCCCATTGTGTTCTGGAAAATAAGCAACGAACCTCTGGTTAGGCTCATCCCAATGTCTCTACATGTTTTTTCGAGCCGCGAGTAGTCAGGTTTCTTTTTCTTGTCAAGATGCGCTGAGACACCAACTAGTATGATGTCGCTTTCTGAAACCGCCTTTCTAAGATTGGTTGTTGCTCTAAATCTGCTGCCCTTGATGTGTGGCTCGATGAATTTGCGTAAATTAGTTTCATTGAAAGGGGATTTGCCTTTCTTTAACTGATGAACTATATGCCTGCTAGAATCAACGCCAATAACATTGAAGCCTGCTTCGACAAAAAGACAGGAAGTAACTAACCCTGTTCTTCCACAACCCACCATGCAAACAGTGTAATCGCTACGATTTTGTGGCGACTCTAAGTCTTTGCCTGCAAGCCTCATTGTCTTGGACATCTTTCTTCTTCCATTCAATTGCTTTGGTGTGTTATTAATACCTGACGAACATTTTTGTTGCAAGCCGATTAACTGTTCAGGAAAACTATAGGCTAAATTTAACAAGAAGCTGTAAAGTATTCAGATTTAAATTATCCTCTTGGATTCTGGAACATTTTCCGTGACTTCTTTGGAGTGACAAACTGTAACATTTCGGGAGACAGTTACATCGTTGTGGATTGTTGCATAATCGCCAATCACACAGCCATCCATAACGGTTGCGCCACAGCATATTGTGGCTGATTCTCCAATAACAGCACCAGTTACAGAAGCGTTGTCTTCAATTGTTGCATTTGGGAACACTACAGAATTCTCTAAAGTAACATTTCTACCCAAAACCACTCCTTTTCCAATTACCGCGTATGGTCCTATTTTCGAGTCCTGCCCAACTGTAACTTCAGCGTCAACCCTAACAGGGTCACTGAATTCTACCCCCTCAGCTAACTTGACTCCATCTCCAATAAGCCGATTTTCTGGTTCAACATCAAGCAAAACCCTGTTTGCTCTCAGATAATCTACCGGTTTTCCGATGTCAATCCAGATTTCTTTGAATTCATGACCAAAAAGTTTCCCCTCCGCTGCAAGCTTTGGAAACACCTCACGTTCAATCGAGACGGGTCGCCCAGCAGGAATATACTCGAAGACTTCTGGGTCTAGCACGTAGACTCCGGCGTTGATGAGGTTGCTTGGGGCTTTTCCAGGAGGCGCCTTCTCTATGAATTGGGTCACTTTGTTTTTTTCTGTTAGCTTCACGGTTCCGTATCTGCTGGGGTCTTTGACTTTGTAGAGCGCTATTGTTGCAACTGCATTGTTTTCTTTGTGTTTTTTTATGAGCGCAGTGTAATCGATTGTAGTGAATATGTCGCCGTTTAACACCAAAAACGGTTCTTCATGCCCAATATGATGCTCAGCGTACTTGATGGCTCCGCCAGTACGCATAGGCTTTTTTTCTATCGAATACGAGATGTTGATTCCATGCGTTGATTCCCCGTAGCGTTGCCTGAAAAACTCAGCCATATACTTCACAGCCAAAGTAACTCCATCAACTCCTGTTTCACTCAGCCGTTCAAAGGTCATGTCAAGTAGTGGCTTATTCAATACAGGAAACAGAAGTTTTGGTCGGGTGCAGCTAAGAGGTCTAAGTCTTGTTCCGATGCCTCCAGCCAAAATGATTGCCTTCAATCCAGCTCAGTCCTGAAACAGTTACTGTGAGTTACGCAAGTAAAAGTTTTATGAAAGATTCTGATTCCTAACCTCACCAAGAGCGGGTATATTAGCGTCAGGCTGGATAAGATTTAATTTAAAGCATACAACTATGGTTAGTCTTGCTGCGCAATATGCGGGGGTTGCCAAGCCAGGTCAAAGGCGCAGCCCTGAGGCGGCTGTCCCGTAGGGGTTCGAGGGTTCGAATCCCTCTCCCCGCACCAAATTATTAGTTACCTTTTTCTGGTTCGAAATATTTGTGGAGAAAGCTTTTTGTTTGGTTCATCTGTTTAAC
>PIXT01000019.1 GCA_003096235.1 Candidatus Bathyarchaeum sp.
AGTTCTTCGTTTACTTCATGAAAGTCCAAGTTTGTCCACTGAAGCTCAAGGTCAATTTCGCAGTTTCCGGCTCCTTCGTTCCATACATGAATTAGGGCAACATCTATTTGCCACGTGTCTGGACTTGCATCGCCAACTTCAGTCCCATCCCTAAACCTTATTGTGAATGTGGAGTCTGTCAAGTATTCACTTATGGATACATTGTTCCATCCTGAAGACAAATCAGTGAAAACGGTTTCCCAGTCCGTTCCAGTCCAAACGTCAACCGCTAAATCTTCGCTGCCCATAGTGCCGCCATAAACTGAAAGATATTCATTAGGCAAAGAGTATTGAACGTCTGTCCATTGAACCTCTTGGTCTAATCTGTAATCTGTAGAAGCGGGAGTAAGTGCATATTGTTGTCCAGAGTTCTCTTCGTGATATGAGCCTAAAGACCAACTTTTATCGCCAGTAGCGCCAGCTGATTCTTGAACAAAATAAGCTGTTGAAATACCGACCCCGTTAGATGGATTGGATATTTCGGTCTGGTCAATCCACGAGGTACCAAAGGGTGCACCGCCAGAGCTGGGAATGTCATTATCATCACACATGTCATACAGCCAAACCATACATTCATCCTCAGTTGTGGTTACGCTTGGACTAAGAGGTGAACTACTGTATTCTTGATTGACTGATCCTTCTACATGAATTGGAGATGTAGTATCAACGCCTCTGAAAGTAGTTATTTGAGCCACCCAACCACAATAACTATTCCATGTCCATGCATAGTTTGAAGGCTCTGAAGCGTCTGCAATCTTCCAGTAGATGTACACATGTTGTCCTGATGAAATTCTCTGCGTGTAATCATGTTCAAGTGTCCACCCTGAAGGCGCAACAGACATTGAAGAACCATACCCGCTACTTGTTGTTGACACCAGCAAAGCAATCATGAAATCGTTTTGTTGTGTATTAGCAGGTTTGTTTATTGTCACAGATGTTCCAGACGTAGAACTTGCCTCAGCTACATTTACGAAACTTATTCCACCTCCAGAACCGGACTCAGATAGAGTAGCATATGTCGAATCAACAGTTTTCATGTCATCAAAGTTGACGAGATTACCCAAATCTGAAGATGAATCCATATCTGACGCATCATCAACCACAGCACTCTCAACGCTTCCACTCCCTCCACTAGCCAACAAAACTACATCAATAGGCCATTGGTCAACAGACACATCACCTGTTTCGATTCCACCACTGAATCTAACCGTAAACGTTGTTGAGGATAAAGAAACAGTATAGTTGTTCCAGCTGTTTGCAGTTAAATCGGTTGCAAGGTTTTGCCAGTCAAATCCGTTCCAGTAGTCCACTCTTAAGTCTTCACTGCCAAGTGCGCCAGCGTAAATACACAGCTCGTTGTTCGCCAAGAAATCAACTACATCAGTAAATTCAACTTCTAGGTCAAGTTTGTAGTTGTCGCTACTTTGGGTTTCTTTTGTTATTACAACATCATCAACCCAGACCCGTTCATTGTAACCTAAGTTGGCGTCAAATAGTATTCTAAAGTCTGACACAAAGTATTCGCTTTCAGTTAGCTTTGCAGTGTAATGTCTCCATACGTCTTCGCTTCCACCCCCAAGACTGGCAACAAAATCATAGCCGTCGCCATAGACGTATAACTGCAAATCGCTGCTCTCTGTATTATCTAACCTATACCAGAAATCCACATAGATGGCACTGGCACCACGTGTATCCAAGCTGTCACTTGTAAAGTCGCCTTCATTATAGTTTGACGCCCGTGCCGAATATGAACCACTGTTAACATACATGTAATAAGATTCCCGGTCCCAATCGCTGGATTCATCATCCCAATTGGCATACCAAGGTGAACCTTCAAAACCATCATCCAATAAAGTGATATTTGCATAACCAGCAGTGTTCTCCTCTGTTAACGTGTCATAAACTGAATCTGGACCAGACTGCTGAGCCGAAAAATCACTATGAGAACCAACATCCTCTGAACCATCCACATCACCATCATTGTTACCAACAAAACCTTCTAGTCCCCCACCGCCTCCAGAAGTTTCTGTAACCTTATCAAAAACTGAATCAGGACCAGACTGCTGAGCCGACAAATCAGAGTGTGAACCTTTATCAGGACTAGAATCCTCATTTGATAACTGCTTCATGAAAGAGTAACCAGTTTCAGGCGGGACTTCCTCATATTCATCCATTGAAATAGCTGGAGGATGCTCCACCATAACCCAAAGACCAACATGATCATCTTCAGGGCTCGTGTAAATAGGTTCACCATCAAAAGTAACAACAGCACCGTACCAACTTACATCCAAAGAATAAGTAAACGGAACATCGTCTAACTCCACTGGATTAACTTCGATCGAGTTGCCTCCGTCATCATCTATAACTAAAGCCCCAGTTTCAGAGCTTGCAATGCTATCGAACAAATAGAGATTCTGGTTGTCTGCATCAGTAAACATAAAACCTGCCCCAGAATCCAATGAACTAAATTGGCTCCAATGATGGTAATCCCAGCCAGGTGAAGGTCCATCAAAAAAGGGAGGCGCGGTATAACTGGAAGTTTCAGGATATATTCCAATTGTACCATTCTCAGTCAAGGGAAATCCATCAAGATTTGAAAGCTGAATGACGCTAAGATCATCCACAGTTCTAGGTCGAAGAGAATCTACAAAAATTGTTCTCACAGCATATGTGTAATATGTTGTAGTTGCAGGCAACGTCAAGTACAATTGAGCATAAAAGTTGGGACAATCAGGATTTTTAACTCCACCACCACCATATTCGGGTTCCTGCTGGATTATATCCCTCACGATGCCATTATAGATTACATACGCAGAATCAGCACCATAGTCCGGCGTATGATCATCGTTAAAACGCAAAAACCTACAATCCGCTGATTCGTCTTCAACAGTTGACCGTACCCAGAAATCCTTGGTATCCTCAGTTTTATTGTATACCTTTAACTCTAAGACACCATTGTCTAAAATTCCATAGGTCGGAGCATATTCAGGATCATCATCGAAGTAAAAGTTATCCCAAGCAAACCGTGTCTGAGTTGTTGTATCGTTTCCATCCCACCACAAAGTAATCTCATTAACACTGTTATTAACTAAAAACACTAACATGTTATTGCTACTAAATATGCTATCGTTGCCAGCGAGTCCAAGCGGCACCTTGTAGTCTGATGCCCAGTCCTCCACTTGAAATGGAATCTCATTATCAATAGTGTTTGCGCTAACTCGAATGGATTTAACGGAAACAGGAGGAATTGGTCTCCCTTGTGGTGAAAGCTCTAGAGTTTGACCAAGCCATTTTAAGGTTCCATTTTGGAGAATTTCAATGACAAAATTGTCAGTTGATAACGAATTGTAAATGCTTGATACTCCGGTACCTTCCCAATCAAAATTGTAAGTGTAATGTGGAATTCCTGACTCTGAATCAACAGAAGCTTGGGAATAAAAAGCTGACACCACTAGCCCTCTATTATCCTCAATCTGGACAGAGTAAGCATCTTGGTTTACTCCTGAAGGAAGTGTTATGTCGTAAACTCCGTTAGACACTATCATTTCAGTTGGGTTGACTAGTTCCCACATTGAATCGGTATAACTGTAGTTATAGAACCAAAAGTTTTCTACGGTCAATCCTAATTCAGGTTCAATGTTATCACGAGTAACGTTTATTCGAGCTACACCAAGCTCTGACTCTAACATGGCAACGGTTAAGGCTGAAGAGGTCTCATATGTTACGCCCTCAATTCCGATAGCCGACAAAGAATATGTTACCGAAATATTTCCTGCACTGTAGCTTTCTGGCATGAACCATCTTGTGGAGACATCATCATCGTTAAAATCAAATGTGAACGATGGATTCCATTCAGGATGAGAACGAGCAATGTTAACTAAACCGCTTGAAAGATAGCTATTTGTGAGTCCCCTGGCATATGTGGAGTTTCCTGTGACCTGCAGTATTGAGCCATAATAGCCAACAGTGAAATCTAAAATGCTTTTGATGTCCGCGTTCATTTCTCCAATAGCTGACAAGACTTCTGGCGTGCCCTGCATAGAAGAGTGACGAACTAAAGTATAGCTGGATATCACAGCGGTTACTAAAATCACGGAAACAAGTAACGCTGCAATTACGGAGAACTGCCCCTTATTTGCTCGGCTACATTTCTTCATGATGTCAGGTTCCTCCTTGCTGACCTAGTTGCAATGTTACAAGGCTTGATGTGCCACTAGCGCCAAACTCGCTTCGGTAGACCGCTGGATTATAATACATTAATAGACCTAATGCGGCAACGCGTATGTCTGGAATCCTTGTGAGTCCAATCGCTGTGAGTGCTCCACTGCC
Organism: Candidatus Bathyarchaeum sp.; assembly: GCA_003096235.1. The sequence continues at coordinate 4,369 of PIXT01000019.1, forward strand.
ATCCTGATGTGCATATGTTGCGCCAGCGTTGTAACCGTTTTTGATTTCAAATATAGGCGCAGACAGTGTGAGATGATAATCATCCTCGATGTCTTGAGGAAGTGCACGAGTCGCTGTCTGGTACGGAGAAGGATAAAGCCCATAATAATTACAAAGGTCAAGAGCAGTATCGGTGAAGTGAACTACTCCAACTTCTGTTGCAATCGAACCGCGATCATATATCCATTGCCAGTAGCCATTAAGATACACGTATTCCCATGCGTCATAATCTTCACCATCCAAGCCTCTTAGAAAGGCGTTTAGTCCTGAATATCCAACTTGATCCATGCCATAAATGCCATAACCATTATCAGAATTACTAAATGAGGCAGTATTAGAAACATAATAAAGTGGGTAGCCCACAATGCTTACCCAAGTCCAATTATACTGACGCGTCAAACTGCCAAGCGTATAACAAAACATCGAATGAGAATCACGGGTTACATAATATCCTTCACCAGATTGTGTCCCGTATTGCGTATAACTATGTGGAATGGGAACAGTTTCCCCAAACGGATTCACTACAACCGCATTTTGTACATTGCCTTCACCCAAGGAATCTTCCAAGAGAAGCTCAAACTGAGCGGTTGTGTTTATGAGAACTGTATTGGTAAAGTATGGTGAAAGGAAATCATAAAAGTCTGCAGCAAGACTCTGACCAGTATAGCCTGTAACCCACCATCCATTAGCATCGCTACAGTTCAGTATGTATAACGTGATTTCTGTACTTTCACCGCCCACTTTTTCTGGGTCCTGAGTAAAAGTAACGTCAGGCGATGCCACAAGCAATGATCCAGAATCAGAATCAACTCCAAAGCTTGAATCTGAAATCGAGTCTGACAAATGATAGCTTACGACTCCATTAGTTGTTGAAATATTATAGACGCTGAGATTATAGACCACATTGACTGGAAGAGAAGCTGAAAGAGCTTTCTGAAGGTCTCCCCAAGCATCAGCATCATCACTGAAGACGGTTTCACTTAGCACACCTTGTGCATCCAATGTTTCAAGCGTGGATTGAGCCAATTTGCCTAGATCGGTTCCAAAAGCTTGGCTGGATGAAGGTAAAACAGCAAATTGGGTTG
>PIXT01000020.1 GCA_003096235.1 Candidatus Bathyarchaeum sp.
AATTAGTTGTGTTATTTCGTTTGGTTGAGGTATGGTATCGTTGTTCAAGTCAACCCACTGAAAAATGTAGTATGAATTAGTGTACGAGTCTATGTTAGAGTATATTGCTTTGAGGTAAATGCCCGCGCTCCATGTTCCTTTCCAATCAAATCCATAGCCTATAAACACGCTATTATTATTCTGATCAATTAAATTCATGACTACAAAGTAGTCTTCATTCTCAAAGTCTATATCCGATACAAGTTTGTCAACTCTGACTGAGCCTGTAGACCTTTCTACAAATTTGAAATGAACACCATCACTTTGCTGTTCATCAACAAAATAGATTGGTGCCAATCGTTGCTCTTCAAGATAGCTAACACACCAATTTGGGATGGGACCGCCAAAAATCAGAACCTTACGGTTCTGGAACAGTAGACGCCCTCTATCTGATTCATTTTGAGAAACACAGAGAGGATTGCTATCAAAATATTGATTTTGCAAGTTTTGACACATCCCATAAACAATGTTGGCTGAAACTGCATCGTAGGCTGCGACTGCTCTGGTCATGCGGTGAGGATCAGAGTAGATTAAATGTGCCTGATTTTCAGATGCTTCAATCACTGACTTCAATTGTGATACTGGGTTGAAAAAAGGATAATATCTCAAGTCTCCGGTATATTCTACAGAGCCTCCTTTTGGCGAATCTCGATCAACTCCGCCGCCTAAGTCATCTATTACAAATTCTAAGCTGTTGTTAATGCCATTGTTTTCATCTGGGGCTTTTTCAAAGTCTACATTGCCCCTGTTGTTTAACCAGTATTCTTTTTGATTTTTGAATACGACGTAACTTTTAACATTGTTTCCCACACGGGCAATACGATAGTTTGTGTCTAGACTCCATTCTACTTGTTTACCGTCATATGGCGAAGTAAATGTAACTTCATATGTGGGAGTTTTGTCATAGTTTAGCTTGAACCAAGAGGTTGTTTCATTGTACAATTGACAAATTGAGCCATGTTGCATGATTATTTGATTGTAATAATTTGTAGTGGTCTCTATGAGGTCTGGATCATTCTGCATCAGCTCCCATTCGAACATGGTGCATGTATAACCAAAAGGCTTAGAACAAGAGAGACTTTCATTGATTAATCCAAGACAGTAATCTATCGTTTGAGACGAATCTGAATTGAAACATCGGTAAGCATCTAAAATGTGAGTATTCAAATGATGGCTGTCTGTCAAACTGCTTATCCAGTCCCATGTAAGATGAGGGAAAACAACTAATCCCTGGTTATCCATTGCGGGTCTTAAGCTGTGTTCAGAATTATGGTAGTATGGTAGTTGCCATCCTCCTTTCATGGTCATGTAATCTATCACGTATTGATCAAAACAGTATCCCACATAATATTCAAAATTATACTGAGAATACAGATAATTCATTGTATGCGTGTCTGGCTGAAACATAAACAAACCATTCAGAGTTACGTTATGCGTGCTGAATTTGCTGATCATAGAATCCATCATATTCTCTCTTTGGCTCGGTGTCCAATACTGCATGTATCCATCTGCAGCAAGCAGTAATCCTCTTTCTTTGAGAAAATTGATGAATGTGGCATCCTCAAGATTCTCGTAAGGCGTCCACAGAATAAAATTCCATTTTGTGAAAGGGTCAAACTGGCTAATCCAATTCATGCACTCTTTTCTTTCGTTGTCGTTTAAATCGTGAATAATCATGCCTAGATTAAGAATCTTGGTTGTGTTGTCTTGCTCGGATTGTGTTGGGATATAAAAGAAAGAGCTGATGATTAAGCATGAAAAAATGTTGGCTAACAGTAATGTCGCTGTTATTTTCCAAACTTTTTGTGCCATTTTGAAAACCTTGTCCCCTAGTTTTTGTAATCGCCTCTGTTATGTGAGACTTTCATACAGAGCATGATATTTTTCTCCTATTTTTTCCCAAGAGTATTTTTCTATGACAGTTTTTCTTGCATTTGCTCCCATTTGCTTAATCTTTGTTTGATCATCTAGTAATTCATTGATTTTTGTTGCAAGGATTTCTGGTTGAGCCGGAGGCACAAGCAGCCCCGTTTTTTCGTTTTTTATTATTTCAGCTGGTCCTCCACTGTTGGATGCTATTACAGGTTTTGCACATGACATCGCCTCTATCACTGCTTTTCCGAAAGGTTCCCCGAGCGTTGGAAAACAGAAGATGTCACAGCGCTGATAAAAACTGGGCATCATGTTATGTGGCACCACTCCCTCAAAAATCACCTTATCTTGTATCTTCAGTGCTTCCGACAACTTTATGAGATGCAGTTTCTCGGGTCCGTCTCCAGCTATTCTAAGTGTAACGTCTTCGTGCTCTTTTGATACTATATTCATGGCTTCTAGCAGGTATTTTGCTCCCTTCAACTTGTAAAGATAACCTGCAAATGATATCTCAATGCCTTCTTTTTGTTGTCCCTCTTCTGATGGCTTAAACTGTTTTGTATCTACCCCCAAGGGTATTGTCCATATTCGTGTTTCATCAAAAACCTTTGAGTAAAACTTCTTCACCTGATCCGTGATCGTTACCAGCAAGTCACATTTACTAATTGTTTTTTTGTGAAGCCGAGACGTTACTTTTGACAACACTTTCTCATCTACTGGTCTTGGATAAACATGGGCAGATATTGGACCAAAAACAAACGGACACTTTCCTTTTTTAAGAATTGCAAGAAGATTAAATGTTTGATTGTGAATCGCGGGTAGCATGTGATGTATGACATCAATTTTTTGTTTCTGCAAAATTTCCTGAGACTTTTTGTAGCTACGGATCATAATTTCTGTGTGGTTAAGATATTTTGTGGCAACATTGCTTGTTGGTGATGTTTCAAACGAGCCTGTTTGGTGAGCTGTAACGTTACTTAACGGTTTTTTTATGTGAACCCGTGCTGAGATCGCCTCAAATTGGTAACCAAATTTCTCTAACTTTTGGAAAATGTTGTAACACGAGATTCCTTCGCTAGAAAGAAGATGGTCAGTAAGATTGTGAGATGCTGATGGAACTAGTACCTTTGTCATGTGTTCAGCCTCAAACATGTGAGCCATTTTGAAGCAGATGCTTCATGAAATACGAAACGTTCAGATATGATTTGTACGGGTTGATGAGTAATCTATACGCCTAATTTTGTCTTTCAACGAGTTGCTCCCATAAAACCTTAATTATGTATTTTGAAAAAGCCGTTATCTCTGTTAGTGTCAACTTTGATTTTCCTTTTTTTCTATTCTCAAAAACAATGGGAATCTCTCCTATCTTTGACTCCTGAAGTTTTGCTTGGCGCAGTGTTTCAATTTGTATCTCATACGTCTCGCTGTGCAGTTGTGGAAGCGCTTTTATGATGTAACCTTTCGAGTAACATCTAAATCCGCTTGTGAAATCATTTAGTGGAAGCTTAATCAGCATACCTGTTAACTTGTTTGCCACTTTGCTTATCAGTATTCGAGTGAATTTCCATCCCTTGACTTTTCCTTCATTACAGTATCTGCTTCCGATGACAAGATCGCAGCCATTTTCGGCCAGCTTTAGCAACCGTGGAATATCTTGTGGGTTGTGTGAATAGTCGGCATCCATTGTGATTATGTATTGGGGTGGTTTTGGCAGTGCCAAAAGATATCGAAATCCATCTGTAATTGCTGTTCCTAACCCCATTTTGTGTGGTCTTTTAAGTAACAGAATGTTTTTGCGTTTTTCTTTTAATTGCATTACCGTGTCTTGTGTTCCGTCAGGGCTTGAGTCATCTATAACTAGTAGAGTGGAATTGAGTTTGAGGTTTTCGATTGCATTTATTATGTCTGTGATGTTTTCGGCTTCGCAGTATGTTGGAAGCATTATTGCTACGCTGTGTCCCTCTATCGTTTTCACTTTTTCGCCCCCATGATTGTCAAGTCATTTATGGCGAGGCGTGGCGTAGTTAGCTTAATCGTAATCTGGTCAGGAAGAACCAGAGTTGGTTGTTTTTGTTCAATGTTCTGCATGTTTGTCTAAACTCTTTTTCTATAAATCTTGAACAGCGTTTCCATGTGATTCACCATTTTTGGTGTGCCCGATCTGCTTCAGCGAGGATGTGTTGTATAATTTCTTCTAGTTCTTTTCTTTCTGACTCGGGCATTTTGTTCCATTCTTTGAATTTCTCTTTTAGTTCAGGATGTTCTTGTGTTAATCTTTCAACTTCGTTGCATATCCACTCGGCTTGCTCTGGGGTTGTGGGAATCAAGTTGTTGGCTAGGGCCTTGAATTCCTCTATATTGATGCTTTTAGTGTTCTTTTCGTGTTTTAATTTCAAGCCCTTCCACCCTCCTATGCGTTATTTGTTTTCATTAATAACCTTTACCGTATATAGACGGTATTTGGACAACAAAATGATTAAAGGTTGGTTTATTCTTTCTCATGAATAGTGACGGTATATTGCCAGTAAAAGGGTACGACTCCGTGAACCTGCCTTCAGGGTTATATGTTAAAGTAAAAACGTTAGTTAAGGCTAGGTCAGACTTGGGCTACAGAAGCGTAACTGAGTTTGTTGCAGAAGCCGTCAGGAAACGAACCGAAGAGATCGAAAAAGTAAACAGTCTCAAGTCCCAACTCGAATGAGTTATTTCATGTTCCATTGCCAACGCGTTGTTGGATTGAACATGTAAGACCGTTTTTTTGTATTTTTACTCTTATTTTTTTGTTTTATTTTTTCAAAACTGATTTGTTTTTGCTTTGTTTGTGCTGATATTCTGTGTTTTTGTAAATCCACATATTGCGGTATATATACCGTCATAATACCGTAAACCTTTTAAACAAAAATCACGCCTATCAAAACGATGAACCGAAAAGGAAATGAGAAAAATTGAATCACAAAAAACTAATGGCAATATTGACGACAACAATTATATCAATTCTTATTGTAACAATGTTTACCACTCAGATTTCAATGGCAGCAACCACTTACACTACAGATTACACCACAACTGAAGGCGTAATGTACGATGACAGCTATGTTCTCTTCCCGTTTGACTTAAATAACTTAACCATAGGTTTCTCCAAGTATGGTGAGATGATCGACTATAACACCAAAACGGGGCTAGCATATGGTGGATATGACGCTTTTGGTCCTGACGCTGGAGTTGTAGAATGGCAATGGGTCGAGGGCTGGATTCTCAACGTTACATATGTCGAAGGCGGTTACTACAAGAACGTGTGGGCGATGGCTACATACAGCGATTATGCCTCAGGGGGAGTAGGCGGAGATTGGACTGAAGACGTTACCGTAGGGTCGCTTTCTCTTGCTGTCAGAGGTGGCAGAAAGACAAGTGGCGGTGCAGTAACTGATCCCATCCAAATCCTCTATGATGGGCCAAGAGAATTCATCGCGTTGCTGAAAACTACAGTTTATTCTGATAGTACACACGGAACTCCTCTGGTGTCACTGACTTTCACTATAGTTTTCAACAAAGTTGAGAAGCAAGTAATTATCTACAAAGACGTTAAACGCATCGACATTGGAAAGAACATTTGGGACATGCAAATAGAGTTCGGTGACCGCGGTGAATGGGACCTTGGTTCAAGTGTTGCAAATGCAGCTCCCAAATCTTATGCACACATCTTCGAGAATGAAACAACCATCTATACTGGTGAATATCAGCCTTGGTACGCTAACGCTCCTACTGACTATGAGGGAACGTATGATGTTTGCCAGATAATCTCTGATGATCAGGATTTTGTTGGCTGGGCTGCTTTCTGGCCAAAGCCTATCATTAGTTGGGTTGGTGCAACTCAAGTGTCCGCCAACAGAGACTTTATTCTTACGTCAACTAGCACAAAAACAGAAACACATGTACTTACATCAACAACACAAAATTTCACGCTTATTGAAGAACCAACTTCGTATCCACAAAATTCTTCGACAACACATGTAGTATCTTGGAAAGAAGATCCGATGGTTTTCGTTAATGATCATGTCAAAATCATTAACGGAACTAACCCTGCAGAATCTGTCACATACTTCAGCGACACGAATCAATTGATGTTCCCTGCTGGTTATATTCCAACTACTGGCAATACTGTTAAAATTGTCTACAAATACGTAACAAAGCAACTTGACATGGTCAGTGAACCTAATTCACCCTTTGTGATTGGTGAGTGGGCATTTAGGATGACTGAAGCTGGTCAAATGTTCCGCGGAGTTACAATCTACGGAATAACTGACCTGAACGACGGAATGGACACATCACCACTTCTAGACAGTGAAGTTCAGTATTATCTGAAGGAAACATTCAACCCCTACGACCTTCGAGATGCAGTTCACAAGGACACACGGCGACATGTATTCATAGACGAGAGTTTATCGGCGTCACAATCGATATTCGTACTAGCAAATGCACCTATGAGCATCTCTCTTCCAGACTGGGATCAGTATTGCACTTTCGCTGAAAGAGTTCTTGTAGACGGAGTTCTTCAGGTTCCAACTAGAGCAGGAGGATATGACTACACCTTGTCAGTGAGTTCTACTACTGGTGTAGGGACAATTACGTTCACAAGTCCGCTTGCTACGGGAACACATGTGAAAATACTGTATTCAACTCAACCATCATGGTATGCTTCTGACAGCATCACCTTTACTGCTACCGAACTTACCGAAACTCCTATTGATCCACCACCAACAGTGACTGCAGACATCACTGATTCTGCGTATGCACCAGTGGACCCATTAGGTTTGAACATGAGCTTCGCTTTTGACTTTGACGTACAAGTTGAGTTGACCGGAACTGCTAATTTCACTGAAGTAGTCACTTTAGATTGGGAAGAATGGATCGAAGACTTTAAGGTACTTTCTGACCCCAACATTGGAGACGACGATGTCGATCATCATACCCTTAACCATGAAAACATAACTCTTGTAGGCACAGACATTACCGTAACCGTAATTCCAACTGGCTACTTCGGATGGAATATTACTGCCAATGACGAAGCAACAGTCATCGATGGGTTAGCAACATATCTAGACCTCGTAGTTGATGTTAGAACCTATGAAAATGCCACAACAGAATGGTTCAACGTGACAATGACTCCAACCGTTTCATACACTTACAGTGCACATCAGGAGGGCGCATACGAGTGGATGGTGGTCGGTAAAGATGCAAAAACAATAGACTCTGCGGGTTCGGCATACGTTACTCAGGCTTTTGATTCCTTGAAACAGATACATGTAACACTAACGGGCATGGACATCAAAGACGCACTTTACGGAATATACGCTCCGTATGTAATGAACGGAACAACAGGCACAAAATCAGATTACAGAGATTCCTTAGGAAGATCACACCTAGCCGACGACTGGTGCACAACCGTACCCATAGCCAGTAGTAACATGCTCTTCACAGGAGGAGCACGTGCTAACTTAGGAACAGAATACTTCAACGACTTCACCATGGCGTTCTATACGATGGGCGAATACGTAACCAACGACACTGGGCACGCAAACAAACTCATGTCATTATCCTGCTGGGACAAGAACACCTACTTAAGCAACTCAACACACGGATACGCGGCAGTATCTGTCTACAAAGACATCAACGGAACAATCGGCTTCCTGATTTGGGGTATAGACGGACAAGACACATACTACGCAACCAAATGGTTCTGGGGCTATTCAGACGGAATACCTACCGAAATAGGAACAACAGCGTATTCAGGCATCCAATATCTCCAAGCTATGAATGAAGGAATCACCGACATAGTACTAAGAATACACTATGACCCTGCTGATCCAATACACCCAACGGTTAGTGTGATCGAAAAATTGGGCACAATCAGCGAAAAACCACAACACGACTGCCCCGCACCTGACCTAACATAGTCGACAGCAAAAAGTCGACAAAATCCCCTTTTTCTTTTTTGTATTACTCCACAAACCTATTGGTGTACGAGTAAGCTTTATTCCCAAATCATTAACTGTTACCTTTTTATGGACGAATGAAAACCTTTAAAAATGTTGAATAAAAGGACTTTTGCGAAGGAACTATTAGTTAAACTCAGCAAGAATTTAATAGTCCTTTCAAATCATTGTCATATTGAGGTTGGTGGATTATCATGGCTGAAATAGGATTAAGGCCTCGGATGCTAGTTAAAGATGTAATGTCCAGTCCCGCAATCACCGTCCCACAGAATACTCCTGTTAACAAAACAGCTCAACTCATTAGCTCTGGACGACTGGGATGCATAATTGTAACTAGCAAAGATGGAAAAGCTCTAGGCATAATAACAGAAAGCGATCTTGTAAAACGTGTTTTAGCCAAGAACATACTGCCAAGCAAATTAACCGCTAAAGAAGTCATGTCAACGCCCCTGATCACTGTAGAACCCGATGAAATACTAACCGAAACCGCTAGGCGAATGAGCAAACTTGATGTCCGAAGAATGGGTGTCATATACAAAGGAAACCTTGTGGGGATAATCTCAAGCAAGGACATACTAGCTATAACGCCTGAACTTCTCGAAAACATGCAAGAAAAAGCCCGCATAGATCGAGAAAATGACGCAGATGAAGAAAGTCCAGAATCCACTCCTTTAGCAGGGTACTGTGAACAGTGCGGAAGCTGGTCTGAGAACCTCGACGAAATCGAAGGAACATACCTTTGTGAAGAGTGCCAGATGGACCGCTAAACGCAGATATTGTATTCATGCTTATTGTTCATTTAGTTAACATAAGCTGCGAACATACACCCAAAAGTTGGCGTGATTTCCTACAGTATAATTAACTTATAAGAGCTATCCTCTGATTATTTCTTTGAAGGTGTATTCTTGCCTGTCGACACGGTTCTTCATAACACCAAAATCTGTATCCACGGAAATCTTGTTGAAGCAGGAATCGCTATCGAAGAAGGAAAAATAGTAAAAATAGCCAAAAAAACAAATCTCCCCACAGCAGCAACAAAAATAGATTTGAAAGGACACATAACCATCCCCGGTCTCATTGACCCGCATGTACATCTACGAGACCAACAACTAGCATACAAAGAGGACTTCATCACAGGAACCGCAGCAGCAGCAGCTGGAGGCGTAACATCTGTTATTGATATGCCCAACAACAGCCCCGTCACCATGGATCATTTATCCCTTAAAGAACGAATGAAAATAGCCGAAAAACATGTGCTAATTAATGTAGCCTTCAACTCAGCATTTCCTAAATCACCCGAAGAAATACCTAAAATAGTCAAAGCAGGGGCAATAGGATTCAAAATTTACTTGGCAAATAGAATTGGAGGTCTTGACCTTGACGATGACCAAACAGTTTTTTCGGCATTTCAAAAAGTTGCAAAACATGGAATTCCTATTATGGTGCACGCTGAAGACCGGACAATCCTTGAATCACAACGGAAAAAAATGGAAACTGCGAAACGGAACGACACAGAAGCTTACGTAGCAGCTCACCCTCCTGAAGCCGAAGCCCAGTCAATACGGCGCATCATTCAACTCATAAAGAAATCTGATATTCACATTCACTTCTGTCACATAAGCTCAGCATCTGGATTGAACACCATTTTGGATGCAAAAAAAACAGGTTTACCCGTGACCTGTGAAGTTACTCCGCACAATTTATTTCTTTCATCTGAACAGTATAAAACATCTGGAACTTTCGCTCTCACTGACCCCCCCTTGCGAACACAAGAAGATGCCTCAGTCTTGTGGAATGCTCTTAAGTGCGGCTTAATCGATATGATCGCTTCGGATCATGCTCCACACACCTTTGAAGAAAAGAATGTGCACTCTGTTTGGGACGCTAAACCAGGTATACCTGGACTTGAATCAACGCTTTCACTACTTTTGACTCAAGTTAACAAAGGTTGTCTGTCATTTGCGGAGCTTTTGAGAATGGCTGCTGAAGAGCCAGCAAGGGCATTCGGTTTGAGTAAGAGGGGCTTTTTAGAGAAGGGGAATTGGGCTGATCTTGTGGTAGTGGATATGAAACGTGAGTATAAGATTGACTCTTCATCTTTCTTCTCGAAAGCGAAGTATTCTCCTTTTGATGGAATACACGTTAAAGGCAAACCAGTGAAGACTTTTGTGAACGGGAGACTGGTTATGGATGACGGTGAGATAGTTGCAGAGCTAGGAACTGGGAAAATTGTTCGAAATAGGCTTGCTTTGATGTGATTCGGCTTTTTTTATGTTGATTTGATTATGTGTTTTTTCGATAGAAAACATATTCATTTTATATGGATTTATCCTCTATATTTTATATCTAGAAAACCTTTTCTTCATAGTTTATATAATTGAGTATGATTATACACGATAACATAAGCTGTTCAATGATGTGATTCACATCCGCTCCAATCAGGAGGGATTTATGATTGGAAATCATCTATCGCCTAATGGTGCATGAACAGTTTTTGGAATTACCCTTGTTATTGGCGTCATCATGATCAATCAAACCACTCTACTAATTTTTAACTAAAATTTTTACATAAACATGTGCCCAACTGAATTAAATAATTAGTTTCGTGTGAAGAAAATGGGAAAACATAGAAGCCGACTAAAAATCTTAGCAAACATTCTCTCTGTAGTTAGTGCTAATGATGGCGCTAAAAAAACTCAAATTATGTATCAAGCGTATTTGAGCTACAAACTGTTAGTTCAATACTTAAAAGATGTAACTGAAGCAGGGTTAGTTACATGTGGAAGTGAAAACTGTTACAAGCTCACTACAAAAGGAAAGGCGTTTTTGGTCAAATTTAGTGAATATAATAAATCTTATGCAGGTGTTAACAAACAGTTGAACTATGTTGAAGAACAGAGAATGATGCTAGAAAAGATGTGCCCTACTACTGAAATAACAAATGTTGAACCTGCTGCCTTAGAACGAAACATCAACCGTAGAACTGAGTAGGCGCTACTTGCTATGATTTCAAGGTCAAAACTTTTGATTATTTGTGTCTTAATCATTAGTTCAGTGACTGTATCACTAATTGTGTTGCCCATTTTAGACAGTTTATCTACAAATAACGAAACTTTTTCTGAGCTTTGGCTTTTAGGTCCTGAACATAAGGCTGAAAACTATCCCTCCAATGTTACTGCTAATGAAGACTACACAATTTTTGTGGGTGTAAGCAACCAACTAGACCACTCGGCATATTATGCAATTTACGTAAAGTTATGCAATCAAACTGAACTTCTCCCAAATTCAACAGCTGCCCAGCCCAGTCCGTTGAATTCAATCCATGAATTTCAATTCAATCTTCTCGATCAAGAAATGTGGGAAACCTCTTTCACTTTTGCTGTAGATTCTGTTTTACTTCAGCAAAACGTTACTCATGTTGAAAGCATTACAATTAACGGTGACATCTTCCCAGTTAATTTCCCTTCAACTTGGGATTCAAATAGAAACGGATTCTATTATACACTGCTTTTTGAACTTTGGTGCTATGATGAAACATCAAGCTCCTTTCAGTATACTAACCAAAATGTAAGATTGCAACTAAACATAACAAGTCCTTTCTGAATTTTTATTTCCAGCATCTATCAAATTCTTAACATTGTTCATGTTTTTTAGTTATTTTGAGTTTTGTGCCAGTATTTTGGTTTTTGATTTGAGGTATGATTGACCTATATGTGCCGGGGTGGCTGAGTGGTTAGGCAACGGGCTGCAGTTAACAAGTGTTTGCAGAAACCCGTGTATGTCAGTTCGAATCTGGTCCCCGGCTCCATTTCATCTTATGATTGAGTAATTTGGAGGTAAACTGAAAATGGTGACTGTTTTGGCTGTTGGGGCACATCCGGATGACATTGAAGCTGGATGTGCTGGGACTTTAGCTTTGCACAAAGCTAAGGGCGACAAGGTTTATTTTTTGGTTTTGTCGAGGGGAGAAGCTTCTGGGGATCCTCAAACTAAGGAGTATACCTGTAGAAAGTCAGCTGAATTATTAGGAGCTGATGATTTATTTTTCGGAAATTTAAAAGACACTATGATTCCTAGTGGCATAGAGACTATTGAAGTAATTGAGAAAATTGTGGACAAGGTTAATCCTGATATGCTTTACGCTCATACTTCCAAGGATATACACCAAGATCACAGGAACGCGGCGTCTGCAACTTTGTCGGCGGCTAGGCGATGTAAACGGATATTGATGTATGAGACACCTAATACGTTGAAGGAGTTTTTCCCTCAGGTTTTCACGGACATAGAAAAAACTTTTGAGATGAAAAAAAAGGCTATGCACCTGTTTGGACATGAGTCTGAGAGATTTTGGCTTGCCGCGAAGGCGATTGAGGGTTTGGCGGTGTTCAGGGGCTTTCAAGCGGGGGTTAGTGTGGCAGAGGCTTTTGAAGTGGGAAGGTTCGTTCTTGAGGTTTAGGTAGCGTCTGACAACAGTAATGGATGTTATGAATGATGCATGTGCCTTCAGATCTTGTTGACCCTAAGTTTGAGAATTTAGGAGAACTTGTAGACGCTTGTGTTGCTTATTATGAGGACAATGTGGACCAGATGAGCCTTGGCATGGTTCACAAAAGGCATACTGATCTGTCTGTTTTCATCGAAAGTTTTCACAGAGATTGTGGAACTTTGACACCTGATGTTCAGCGAAAAATTGATGCTCTTAGGGATGGCAAGTGTGTTGTTGTTATGTCAGCGCATCAACCTAATCTTTTTGCGTATAGTGGAGTCATGCGCAAAGCTACATTGATTTTTGTTCTTGCAAATGAGCTAGAGAAACGGTTGCATGTTCCGGTTGTCAACTTTTTTGGTGTTGCTGACCAAGATTTCACGGATGACCGATGGGTTAAATCATCTTTGTTGCCGGCGGTTCTGCGAAGAGATGGTTTACTTTCTATTCATGTTAAACTGCCTGAAAATTTGTTGTTAAATAAGGTGCCTAAGCCGCCTATGAGCTTATTAAATGACTGGAAAAAGCAGATTGAACGCTGGTTGGATGATGCTGTTGGTTCAGTGGAGCGGTTGAGTAAGACATGTGGCTCGTCGACGTTTAATTCACATCGTGATGTTTTGCAGGAGAATTTTGGGCGTTTTTGGAGCATCGTTGAAGACTGTTATGAACGTTCGAAGTCGTATTCCGATTTTAATGCTTTTGTTATGTCTAAGATTGTTAACGATGTTTGGGGGTACAACACTCTTTTTTCGCGTTTTTCTGAATGTCAACAGGTTTTCATCAATGAAATCAATTTCTTGTTGTCTAAGCATCAAGAATATTCTAAGTTTCTCAAGGAAGCACATGATCTTCTAATTAGAAAAGGCATATCTTCTGGGGTTTCTGCTGATGAAAGTTTACTAATTCCTTTTTGGTATCATTGTGATTGTGGAAGTAAAGTTAGACTTTTTTCTGCTCAACGTAATGGATCGCTTTTGGGCTGTGGAAATTGTACTTGCTGCAGTAAAAATTATGAGTTGGATTTTGGGTCTGTGCAAATGCCTGATATCTCTAGTGTTGCTTCCCGCATTTCGTTGAGAGCGATTTCTTGGATTTTAGCATTCTCTAAAGGTTTGGGTTTCTCTTGTTATGTTGGGGGTGTTGGGGGTACCTCATATCTTATGGAAGTGCAGTATGTTGCAAATAAGCTTGGTATTTCTTTACCTCCTACTCCTGTTTGGCGTCCACATGATAAGTACATGGGAATTGGACAGTTAGAAGCTTCTTTGAAGCTTAAGAGTATGTGTTCTGATTGGGGAGTTTGTGAACTTTCTGACGCTGTGGATGTTTTGAAGTCTCGTGTCGCTGAGGTGCAAATGTGTCTTGACAATCTTGAGGCTTCAAAAAACATGATTATGAAAAAATTATGTGAACATCCCAATGATGAAAAATTGAATGAAGCCTTTAAGCAATTTTCTTCGAGAAAAACAGAGGTTAAACGGTCTTCAAACCTTTCGGTTATTTATCGCAAACTGAATGTTTTGGAAAATGTTCCCGTTGTTCTTGATTTGATTCCAA
>PIXT01000021.1 GCA_003096235.1 Candidatus Bathyarchaeum sp.
CACATGAACCAAGAGAATAGACCAAGAATTATGGTCTGCTCTGACTATGATTTTGCGTTTGATCTTAAAGGAATAGAGTTTGATGAGCGAGATTCTCATGCGGGTACAATCGAAACTTCTAGAGTGATGGCGATTCGTCCAGACTTGATGAAAGGAAAAGGAACACGAAATTATCCAGATTTGCCCAGATTCGAGATTACTCCAGACCCTGAACGATACTTCCCAAGCGGAGTTATGGGTGACCCGACAATAGCGGCTGCTAAGAAAGGACAAAAAATAAACGAGTACGTTATAGAACAGATAGTGAAACTGGTCAAAGAATTAGAACAATAAAGGATGTAATGTACATATGGCTAAAGCATTAGTTTTTCTTGCAACAGGATTTGAAGAAATCGAAACAGTAACAATCGTAGATGTCCTTAGAAGGGCAGGCATACAAACAACAGTTGCAGGCTTAACCGCAGAGGCAGTTGAAGGCGCACACTCAATGAAGATTATTCCAGACAAAAACCTCGACGAGGTAAACGTAGATGATTTTGATGCAGTTGTAGTTCCGGGAGGCAACCCAGGCTACAAGAATCTTAGAAACGACCCACGAGTAATAAGCATGGTCAAAGAAGCATTCAACTCCAAAAAGCTAGTGGCTGCAATCTGTGCTGCTCCCGCGGTTCTTTCAGACGCTGGAATACTGGAAGGTAAAGCTTGCACGATTTATCCTGGAATGGAAGCTGAACTGGAGAAAGGCGGAGGCAAACCAAAACAGGACATCGTTGTTGTTGACGGCAGCATTATAACAAGTAAAGGACCCGCAACAGCGCTTCCGTTTGCTCTTGAAATTGCGCAAAGATTGGCTGGAAAACAGGTTGCTGAGGCTGTTAGCAAGAAGACTATGGCAAATATTCTGGAATGGTAATGTAAGTCGAGCCTAAAAAGAGAAAAAGGGTTTTGCTGGAGGATTCTCCAGCGTTTTATTTTTGTGTTTTCTTTCGTTTTAGTAATGCTGCGGCTGCAGTTGCGATTACGGCTAGTGAGACTGCAGTGTATACGTGTATGTTTTCGGGCACTTGCGCTGGCGATTCGACTTCTGCGATGGTCCATGTCGAGAAGTGATCGGTGTCGCATACCAAGTATCCGTTTTGGTCCATGTAGGTTTCAACCGGAACCCACTGGGCTTGAGTTTGGTTCCAGTACATCCATATTAGTTTGGAAGCGTTGACTTCTCGGTCAAGTTCTGCGCTGAGCTCGGTCTGATTAATGAGTAATCGTAGTTGGGCTTGCAGTTGGAGTGGATTGTCAGGTTCTAGCTCCATGTAAAAGTTTAATGGATGTTGCATCACTGCTTCACCTCAGGGCGGAAAAGCGGTGATGTTCATGGTTAGCGTCATTGTTCGGTTAGGGTCAACATTGATGGAAACGATTTTGTTTTGAACGTGCTCATCTATGGTTATGTTCATTTCGCAGTTTTGGGTGCAGTTCATCATTAAAGTAGCGTTTCTGTAGAAGAATACGCCCAGCTCCATCGCCTGTATTGATTCAATGTGACCGGAGGGAGTGATGTCAGTTCGATTATACTGGAAAGCAGTTTCAGGCATGTCAGGTGGAGTGTTGTTTGAATTGGTTTGTCCAGTTGCATTAACAGTAACAAAAGCGGAAAACGTCAACAACGTCATTAAGAGACATAAAGCTGTGAAGCATACAGTGTATTTTCTTTTCAGAGTCATTCTCAATTACCTCACATCTTCTATGTCAATATATACTACAGACTATAAGATAAGGGACATTATGGAAAAAGCATTCCAAAAACTGAAACGGCTTTTCATGCACACTACTTTTTGGGCGGCTCAACATGAATTGTCAGTTTTACGTTTGGCTGCTCCTCGTTCAATTCTGCTTCTAAATGATCAGTAAGGTCATGAGCCTCCTTAACACTCAAAGACCCATCAACCGAAAGATGCAGCTCCGCAAAAACTTGGTTCCCATGTCTACGGGTTTTCAGATTATGAAAATCTATGAACTGAAAAGTGTGCCTGTCAAGAACTTCGATTATTTTCTCCTCTTCTTCTGTACACGATTGATCCATTAGCCGATTTGAAGACTTCAAAACAAGCCCCACACCCACCCGCACAACCAAAGCCGCAACAACAAACGCCAAAACAGAATCCAAAAATCCCCAACCCGTTAATTGGGCAACAAAAAGACCAATCCATACACCCACAGTAGAAATTACGTCAGAAAAAAGGTGCTTCGCATCGCCTTCAAGAGCGGTTGAACCACAACTTTTAGCAGTCCTTATTAACACATAAGAGAGCCCCGCATTTAGTGCAGTAGCGAAAACTGAGATGCCAATGGCTAGGTCTAGTTTTAGCAGTTCAGTGGAGTCGAAGAGTCGTCCTGCGGCTGCATTGATGATGAGAAGCGCAGCAACGATTACGAGGAATCCCTCAATGAGGCTTGATAGGTCCTCGACTTTTTCGTGACCATACTTGTGGTTACTGTCTGGTGCTCGTTCTGAAACGCAAACAGAGAACAGCATTAGCCCTGAAGCTGCTATGTTAACGATAGATTCCAAGGCATCAGAGAGCAACGCTACAGAATTAGAAATGGAGTAGGCTACTATTTTTATGCCAAAAATGGCGATGCCGCAAATCACGGCTAAAACTGCAACTTGCTTTTTGTCCATAAGGGCTAGTTCGGTTATCTCTTGCTTTTAGGTGTTGCCCCTACTAAAAATGCAATGCCAGTGTTATTGCATTGTGTACGCTTTTTTGCAGTAAACATTTTCTAATTTTGTTCCACAATAGGGACAAAAGTTGAAGTGATCAGGAAACGAATGATGACTGCACCTAATTGGACATTCCATCAAGTTGTAAACCACACTCTCCTGTGCTCTCTACTAATATGGTCTTATCAGTGGGTAAAAATTGGGTTTAAACGTAAGGATGTTTTGAGGCGTCGGTCACAACAAATGTTACCCGTTAATATGGCTTAGGAACATGCTTTGCGTGTAGAACAGGGTAGTCACCTAAAAAGTAACTTAATTCTACAAAAAAGGATACAAAATATACTGTTATCCAAAAACATCGTGTGCAAAAAGCCCTTCCGTTAGTAACATTTATTGAGTTTGATGAACATATGTTTGAAGAAGCACCATGATTGTTGGCATCTGTGGAAGCCCCAGAAAAGGTGCAACAGAACATGTTCTAAAAGAAGCCCTAAACAGGCTAGAAACTCTAGGGTTCAAAACAGAGTTTTTCACGGTTAGAAACAAAAAAATCGGTTTTTGCATCCACTGTGACCACTGCCTAAAACATAAAGAATGTATAATAAAAGATGACATGAACACAGTCTACAGTCTGCTAAAAGATGCAGATGGGATAATTTTTGCAACCCCAGTTTACAACGGAGGAATTAGTGCCCAAACAAAAGCAGTTATGGATAGATGTAGAGCACTCTTAGCCGCAGACCCAAACAGTCTAAGACACAAGATAGGCACAGCCATAACTGTTGGAGGAGACAGAATTGGAGGACAAGAACTGGCAATCCAGCAGATTCATACGTTCTACATCCTAAATGGTGTCATACCTATCAGTGGCGGTTTTTTTGGAGCAAATCTGGGAGCAAATTTCTGGTCAAAAGACACCCTAGAAGATGTGAAAGAGGACACTGAAGGTTTTAGAAGCCTAAAAAAGACTGTTAAAAGATTCGCTGAAGCCCTGAATAAAATTGAGATAAAAGAGCAGATTTGAAGTTGATTTAGAATGGCTGTTGAAAAAGAGATGAAAGAAAAACAGAGAAGGGTTGCTTGGGGAATCACAGGCAGCGGAGACCGACTTGGTGAAACAATAGAAGCTATGAAGCAAATCAACAAGCAATACCAAGATGATGTTAGAATAACAGTTTATCTTTCGAAAGCTGGAGATCAAGTAGTAAAATTTTATGGATTATTTAAGGGAATGAAAGAAAACTTTGAGAAAATCAGACTTGAAGCAAACTCTAACATTCCGACTCTTGCGGTTCAACTACAAAGCGGCAAGATTGAATTCTTGTTGATTGCCCCAGCGACATCAAACACAGTTGCAAAACTTGCAAATGGGATATCAGATACGCTTCTGACTAACGCGGCGATAATGGCGTTGAAAGCCTTTGTTCCGGTTTATGTTATGCCGTGTGACTACAAGGAAGGCGTGACAGTTACGCAGCTCCCAGACGGCAGCGACATGAAGATACGTGTGAGAAAAGAAGATGTTGCGCAGACCAAAAAGTTGGCTGCCATGGATGGCGTCTTTATTTTGGAAAAGCCAGAAGATATTGCTCAGGTTTTTCAAAAATATTTTAGGCCTGAAAAGTAGGAAGAAACTGTTTTTTGCTTTTTTATGGCAGATTTTCGCTGGTTGACTGATTTTTAGTGTATATTTTTTGTTTTAGATGATTGTGTATGGGAAGGTTTATCTAGGATCATGTAAATGTGGAATTACGAGAGGTCGTAGTCTACGAGTGCTCGTAATTTCAGGCGTGTGAAACACATGAACCCTAAAGGAAAAACAGTCTCAAACCAAGCCGAAGAATACCTTGAAGCAATCTACCGCCTAGAAAACAAAGTAGGCTTCGCAAGAACCATGGACCTTTCCAGACAATTAGGCGTAGTCCCCGGTTCAATCACCAACACCATAGAAAACCTACAAAAAAAAGGGCTAGTCAGTCATGAGCCATACAAAGGAGTCAAACTAACTGACAGCGGACGAAAAATCGCTTCAAGCATCCTAAGAAGACACCGCCTAGCAGAACGACTACTAACAGACATACTACACCTAGACTGGAGCGAAGTGCACGACCCCGCCTGCAAACTAGAACACGCCCTTTCACCAGAAATAATCAAACCACTAGAGAAAGCGTTAGGGCACCCAAAAAGATGTCCTCACGGAAACCCGATACCCACAAACTGTGGAGGAATCTTTGAAGAAGAAACAGTAGCCCTCACTGAACTCGACGCCAAAACCAGTGGAGTTATTGTAAAAATAACTGAAGAAAAAGCTGAGATGCTAAAACAGCTTACTAGATTAAAACTTACACCCGGAGAAAGAGTAATAGTTGAGCATGTAGTTCCTACAGGTTCTGTCACAATCAACGTTAGGAACAAAAGATGCACAATCGAGCATAATGTGGCATCAATAATCTACGTTAAGAAAAATGAAGGAGAAATGAACTGATGGAACTGCCATTAACATCGTTGAAGAACGGCGAAACTGGAGTCATAACGTCTACAGATTTCAAGTCAAAACAGATGTGCAAACGCAGAGCAAGAAAAGGTTGGAAAAAACAGTTTACAACTGAGCTGTGCTTCAAAAGATTGACAGATTTGGGTTTGACTCCAGGCACCAAAGTGACCGTTGTGAAGTCAGCGCCATTCAACGGACCCCTAGAAATTAATGTTAGAGGTTCAAAGTTGGCGATAGGCAGAGGAATGGCCAGCAGAATAATGGTGGATGCAGACAGATGAGTGAGAAGCATTTTACAATAGCTTTGGCAGGAAACGCCAACGTAGGAAAATCAGTTATATTCAATCAGCTGACAGGTCTGCACCAGCATATTGGAAACTGGCCCGGAAAAACAGTTGAAAAAGCAGAGGGAACCCTACATTTCAAAGGCTACACAATAGACATCATTGACCTGCCTGGAATCTACTCGTTATCTACATTCTCCATAGAAGAGCTGGTCTCACGGGAGTATATTGCAACCGAAAAGCCTGATTTGGTAATAAATGTTGTAGATGCTTCTCTTCTGGAAAGAAACCTGTTTTTCACTTTACAGCTCATGGAACTGGAAACACCGCTACTTGTAGCATTAAACCAGATTGACATGGCAAAGAAAAAAGGGATTGTCATAAACTACGAGAAAGCAGAACAGATTCTAGGAGTACCAGTTGTTCCAACCGTTGCAGTTAGTGGAAAAGGCGTGTCTGACATGCTGGAAACAGCTATCCAAGTCATCGAGAAAAAAAGGAAAACAGACCCCCTGAAACCACGGTACGGAAAAGAAATTGAAGAACGAATAGAAAAACTGGTCAAACTTCTCAACAAAGCACAGTTGAAGTACCCCGCTAGGTGGGTTGCAATAAAACTTTTGGACGAAGATAAAGAAGTAGAAAAAGATGTACTGCAAGTAAACCCAAAAATTGTGGCACTTGCTCAAAAGCTCAGAGTAGAACTTGAAGATATTCATGGTCATTCATGTCCAACTGTTGTCACTTCTGAAAGGTACCAAGTTGCAAGCAGGATTTCAAAGGAAATTCAGCATATAACAAAACCTCTGAAGACTCCGCCGCGAGAAAAACTACACACATTAACAACGCACAAAATTTTTGGCTACCCAATAATGCTAACTACGATAGTGGCAGTTTTTGTTGCAATATTTAGTTTCGGCGACTTCACATCTGCTCTTTTAGGCGACCTCTTTTTTGGTCTAAAGCCAGCCTTTGACAGCGTTCTTGGAACAGGAATTGTTGGAGAACTAGTTTGGGGCGGAATAATAGAAGGCGTTGTTGGAGGAATCACAGTTGCTTTACCGTACATTCTTCCATTCTACTTCATATTGTATCTATTCGAAGACTCAGGGTATCTAAGCAGAATCGCCTTTCTGATGGATAACCTAATGCACAAAATGGGACTGCATGGAAAAGCCTTCATTCCCGTAATGCTCAGCTTCGGATGCAACGTTCCAGGCTGTCTAGGATGCAGAATAATGGAAACAGCACGCGAGAGGCTACTAACAGCATTTGTTGTCACACTTGTTCCATGCGCCGCAACATCAGTCATCATTCTGGGATTAGTTGGAAACTTCGTAAGCATACAATGGGCACTAGCGCTCTACATAATTAACTTGGTCATCATTTTCGTTCTTGGAAGAATCGCATTCAAAGCACTACCCGGTGAACCAACAGAACTAATCATGGAAATGAGCGACTACAGAGTACCCCACATCAAAACAGTTGCCAAACAAACGTGGTTCAGGCTACGCGAATTCATAATCATGGCATTTCCCCTCATCATCGCAGGCAGCATTGTAATCAAAATCGCAGATATTGCAAACGTATTAGAACCAATCGCCAATCTGGCAAGCCCATTAACAGTTGCTTGGCTTGGACTACCAGCTGTTACTGGAATAGCCCTAATCTTTGGGGTTCTACGAAAAGAGTTAACGCTGATAATGCTTGCAACGTTGTTTGGAACAACAAACTTTGCTCAGGTCATGACTCCAGTTCAAATGATTGTCTTCACCTTAGTTGTCATGCTATACATACCGTGCATAGCCACTATAGGCGCCTTGGTCAAAGAATTCGGCTGGAAAAAAGCAACACTAATCACGGTGCTCGAAATCGCACTTGCTCTGCTTGTTGGCGGAATAGCCTTCAGGCTACTCACAATCTAAAAAATACAAAAAAATAAAAAAGGCGGCGATACGCGCAAGTCTCTAACTTAGAGACCTTACGCGTTTTTCGGGCACAACTAAGTTTTTGTTACGATCTTCTTTGGATATGTTATCATTGTCCAGAATGGATAGCCTGAGATTTTCTTGGAAATCGACTTGGGTGTTATTGCGTTTGTTGGGCAGTAGTGGGCGCATGCTAGGCAGTGTGCACAATCGGTGCTTCCGAAGGGGTCGTTTAATCCAGTGATGGTGACGGTGTTGCTTCCTCTTCTGGCAAAGTTTATGACTTTTTGACCTGACAGATTGGCGCAAGCTCGAACACATCGTCCACACAGGATACAGCGGTTGGGGTCTTTGACAAGAACCTCGTTGGAATCATCTACGGTTTCATTCTTTTTGGGAAGCTTGAATCGGTTTTCTGTGATTTTGTATCTGCGCATCCAGTAACGTATATCTCTACTTTGCTGTATTTCGTCTCCACATTCAGCGATAATCATCTGCAGAATCGACTTTCGAAGACTGGTTATTTCTTCGTCATCTGTTGTTACAATCATGCCTTCTTCGATCTGAGTGCAGCAGGATGGAATTAGACCTCGTTTGCCTTCAATCTTCACCAGACACATTCTGCAGGCTCCAATAGAACCTAAGCTGGAGTCGTAGCACAGATGTGGTATTCGTATTCGGTTAGCCGACAGCTCATCTAGCAGGTTAGCGTCTTTCTTTACTTCGAGAGGTTTGCCATCCACGGTTATGGTGATCTTTTCGGGGTTAGGCTGTTTGTCAGCATCAAAGAACTTGGGATACAAATTGAAAGTTTCTACTAGCTTGTTTAGAGTGTAACCTTCTGTTTCGGGAGCTAGACCTGTAGTGGGTAGAGGAGAAGTTAGGATTGGACCCTTTTTGTTGCTGAAGTTTCCGGAGCCAAACGTCTTCGCAGTTCCTATTACCTTCTTTTTGGGAAACACGGTTTTTACACATTGATAACCAATTTCACATGTGAGAAGGATTATTGTGGTAGCATCGTTGAAGATGTCTTCGTGGGCTTTCTTGTGTTTCTTGGCGAGGTTAATCTGGCAGGATTCGCTTACGAGCTCCTTTTTGAGGACAGTGTAGCCATCTTCTTTTAGCAAATCTTCTAGGACAGACATCTTTTCCATTCCGGCGATGCCACAGTGCTTTACACACGTGTCACAGCTCCAGATTACAATTTTGTCGTCCGGGCTTAAGTTTCGTTTAAGTTCATCATATGATAAGGAACGAACAGAGATTATCATGCTGAGCACCTCACTTTGATTTTTTCGCCAACAAGTGGCTCTCCAGTGTTTATGCGGTATTCTTTGCCCATTTCGGATTCGTGATTCTTGTAGGGCATCACTACTTTGAAGATTTCTTTGTCAGTATCAGTCAGAACCAAACCGATGTCTTCTGTGACCTGCACTACTTTCTTGTCAGCAAAGTTGCGGGTAAAGCAGGACCAACCCGCAGAACAAGAAAGAACAATGATTGTGTTAGCTTCTAGATCGAGCTTTGCCTCTCTAAGGATAGGCTCTGAGCAAGCATACAGTATGACGGCTTCGTCGGTAACGTTGTAGCCATCACGTATTAGCCTTAGACCTAGTTCGTTGAGTTTGTTTATTCCACCATTTCCACAGGTTCTAGCACAAGTATTACAGCTGATTATAGCTATCTTGTCTTCTTTTTTGTCAAGTTTCTTGATTATTTCTTCATATTCCTCAATTTTTGAAAAGATCATTGACAGCAGCCCTCCTCAAGTTTCACAGAGTTTTCACAAATCCTTCCAGCTACCTTTTCGATTGCACCAAAAGGACACGCCTCTAAGCAAGTTCCACATTTGATACACTTTGTTAGATCAATAGTAGGTGTAGAGCCTTTTTCTCCTGAAATCGCCTGCACCGGACAACTTTTAACACACACCATACAGCCTTTGCATTTTTCGGAATCCATACAGTAGGTTACAAGTGGTTTGCAGACTAACGCTTCACATTTCTTGGATTCTATGTGATCAGCATATTCTTTCTCAAAGTACCTAAGAGTTGTCAGTACTGGGTTTGATGCAGTTCTGCCTAGTGCACATAAACAGGCTTTTTGCATTACATCGCTGGTTTCTTTCAACAATTCTATGTCGTCAGCGGTGCCTTCACCGTTAGTGATCTTCTTTAAGGTCTCATGCATCAGCCGTGTTCCTATCCGTCCAACAGAGCATTTACCACAGGATTCAGCAGTTGTGAACGACAAAAAGAACCGTGCCATATCCACCATGCAGTTAGTGTTATCCAGCACAACCATACCGCCAGAACCCATTATGGCACCTGCACTTTGAAGACTATCATAATCCATTGGCAAATCAAATCTGTCTACGGGAACGCAGCCACCGCTTGGTCCCCCAAGCTGAACAGCTTTGATGTTTTTGCCTTTTGGAGGTCCTCCAGCAATGTCATACAACAGCGTCTTTATTGGAGTCCCAACTGGAACTTCGTAAGCTCCAGTTCTTGTTACAGCACCTGTTACACAGTACATCTTTGTTCCTTTACTTTTCTCGGTGCCCATTGCAGCAAATTTTTCCCAGCCTTCAGCCATGATTGTTGCTACATGCGCAAGCGTTTCAACATTGTTTATGATTGTGGGCATTCCCCAAAGACCCTTAACAGCCGGAAACGGAGGTCTCTGGATAGGATTGGCTCTCTCTCCCTGTATTGCAGCGATCATTGCAGTTTCTTCACCACAAACGAACGCACCAGCACTCAGAAAGACTTCTATGTCAAAACAGTAACCGCTACCAAGAATATTTCCGCCCAAGAAACCTTTCTCTCTGGCGTCTTCAGCAGCTTTTAGCAATCTTTTAGCGGCTAACGGTTTTTCTGCACGCACAAACACAAAGCCCTTGTTTGCCCCGATTGTGTGCCCTGCTATGATTAAGCCTTCCAAGATTCTGTGAGGGTCAGATTCTGCCAAAAGCCGATTCATGAATGCTCCTGGGTCACCTTCATCACAGTTTGCGATCATGTATTTTACATCGCTTTGCTGTTGTTTGCAGATGTTCCATTATATCCAAGTTGGAAAACCTGCGCCTCCTCTGCCTCTGAGGTTTGCTTTCTTTAGTTCTTCGATTGTTTCTTCTGGGGTCATACTCAAACATTTTTTGAGTCCTTCATAGCCTCCAACAGCTACGTATTCATCTATTGATTCGGGGTTAATGATTCCAAAATTGCCCGAAAGCCATCTGACCTGATTCTTCCACACATCAAGCTCATCTAGAGAAGGAACACTTTCGCCGTCGATTTTTCCGGACCTGAATGCGTAAGCGCTTGAGTAGTCTTGATCTAAGTATTCGCGAATAATTTGTTCAACAATATCTGGGGTTACGTTAGCGTAAATCGTGGAGGGATATCCTTTCTTTGATAACTCAATCCAAGGATCAATAAAATCTAGCCCTACACAACCGACCGGAGTTACCTCAACATCTAAACCCATTGAGTCAACAACATGGTTTATACTCTGTAGAACTTCGTTAGCTCCTGCAGCAATTGTGCAGCTAGCCATTGGAACTCTGATTTTAAACCCTGTTTTACCATAGATTATTTCTTCTTGCAAACTATCACTTTTCGTTTTGGTTCACTCTCCTGTTGTTTGGCTTTTTCTTTATATTCTGCCAAAATTTTCTTCAATGCCTTCTGGTCAACATGACCATAAAGTCGCTGGTAACTACCTGTTTTATCAGTGACCATAATTACAGGCGCTAAACTACAACATCCAAAGCATCTTGCAGCCTCAAGGCTGAAAACTTTGTCTTTAGTAAGATGTTGATCATGCTTCAAATCGAGAAGCAGTTTGAGATGCTCAAAGTTGTCTGCGTTACCTTTTGCGTGGCAACCTGTTCCCATACATACTTGTATCACATACATTCCAGGAGGCTGAAGCCTAAATTGATGGTAAAATGTTGCAACACCATAAACTTCACTGAAAGAAACTCCCAGATTAACTGCGACTTGTCTCAAACTTTCTTTTGGTAAGTATCCATATCGTTCTTGAACTGCTTGAAGCACCTGAATTAAATCCTTTCGAACAGCACCTGTTGTGATCTTCAAAACGAACTGCTTCAGTTCAGTCTCTGCCGTAGATGGAAGAACTATAGATTTCTGCATTTGCTGGACCCCCTAGATTTTTCTGTATTACAAAACCCTGAATGGAGATTTCTCTTGTTTTTCGAGCAATTTTTTGTATGTCTTCGCGGTGATGAGTTGGCTTAAATCACTTTTAGATTTAGGTGTAATAGTTACTATCCATCCATCATCGTAAGGACTGGCGTTTATGACGTCAGGGGTTTCCATTATCTGTTTGTTTATGTCAACTATTTTTCCGCTAATTGGGGCTATAAGATCAAACGCAACATACTCACAGCGCATATCATCAAGGTTTGCACATGGTCTTGCGTATATAGTGCCAAATACTTCTCCGACTTCAACGTCTTCACCGACTGTGGTGTTCTTGAAGATCTCTACTAGACCCACTTTTTCTCTTAGATGTTGTTGGGCATAATCTGTTACGCCAATTTTTTGATGACCTTCAACGGTATTCTTTACCCACATGTGAGTTTTAGTATAGTCTCTGTTAGTTTTAACACAGACTTCTTTGCCCTCACACTGGACAAGATAGTCGTTTTGGGCTGCATCTTCATCTGTTTTTAACATTGAAACGTTCTTGTACATTTTTATCGTCTCAAGAATAGTAACATCAAAGAGGCGAGTATATACATTCTGTGATTAAAGTAACAAGGTATATATACCAACCACTACTGTAAATACAAATAAGATAAGAGGGAGAAAGCCATGGAGTCCCGAAAAGTACAACGTGTTGGAGCCTCAAGCCTAGCGGTTTCACTTCCTAACGAATGGGTCAAAGAAGTGGGCTTGAAAAAAGGGCAACTAGTCTTCTTCAAAGAAGACGAAAGAAACATACTTCGAATAATGACCGCAGGACAAATAGAAAAACAGCCTGCTTCAACAGTTGAACTGAACGGAAACTTTTGTAAAGACCCAGAAATGCTAGGCAGAGCACTAATGGGCGTATATTCCCTGGGGCATGACAGCATCAAAGTAGTTTCATCAAGCAGATTAACCAGCGAACAAGTGAACAAAATCAGGAACGTCACACGCGAACTGATGGGCATGGGCATCATGGAAGAAACACCGAATTCTTTGCTGATCCAATGCTCGATTGACGCAACAAAATTTCCAATAAATACTCTGCTTAGAAGGCTGTTCATAATTAGCTCAACAATGCACCGAGAAATGATAGATTCGTTGCCCAATTTTGATGTTGAACTCGCAAGCGAGGCAATACGTAGAGATAAAGAAGCATACACAATGTTTTGGGTAATAGTTCGCCTATTGAACAGCGGTCAAAGAGACAAAAGCGTAGCCAGCCAAATGGACATAGATAACCCATCTTTGATTATTTGGTATCGCCTAATAGCCCAATATTTACGTCTCATTGCCGATTGGGCACATAAAACCGCGGAGAAAGTCGTTGCCTTAAACCAATCCAAAGAAAGGGTTGGAGAAGAATTACTACAAAAAATAATTGAAGTCAACGAACGCTCATATGGAATGTGCCACGAAGCAATAAACAGCTTCTTCTCAAGCGACATCCAAATGGCAAACAAAGCAATAGAAACATACCAAGAAATTCAGCGAACAGAAGAAATGCTGCAAGAAAGAGTGTGCAGTTCCGCTTATCTGCATGGAAAAAATTTTTCTGTAAGCAAATATTTCAAGGGCAAAAAACCGATAGAGGCTTGTGCCGTTGCTCAAATAAGCTTTCTTATTTGGGGTGCTCGAAGAATAGCTGAAATAGGTTCAGAAATAGCTGAAACTGCAATACATAGAGTCCTTTGTAAGGACACAAAGATGTGCAAAAGTCTGAAATGAACCCAGTCTAGACAAGTTAGTGCATAGTTAGCATTCAAGTGGACCTCGGTAGTAGCTCAATGATGGGCATCCAACACATTTTTGATCTTGAAATGATGGACAACCTTTACACTGGACACCACATGGAGCAACGTCGCCTTTTTCGCTTAGGGCGTCTGCCTTTAACGGTAAGAAGGGATAATGATGGACTCTTCCTATGAGATAGACTTCGGACCTTCGTATTCCTTCACCGCTCCTCAACGCACACTTTTCCATGCATTCGCTCTCAAGAGTGGCTTGGTCCTCCGCCATCACTAAAGCTATGAGATTATATCCGCCCATGGTTGTGAAGAAGTTGATGACGCGAGGGCATTTGCTGTAGCGCTCAATGATGTTTCTCATCGTTTGTGCACTTTCAATCTCTAGGAGAATCAATGCTAAACGCAAATTTAGTTTACCCGTGTTTACGAGAGCTGAAATGTGAATTGTTTCACTCTTGAGCAGCTTATCAACTCTTTTTTTTGCGCCCAGACTAGTAAAGCCAATTGTTTCCCCTAAGGCCTTGAATGTTTTTCGTCCGTTAGTTTGGAGTTGTAGAATTAGCTTCCAGTCAATGTCATCTAAAGTCAAGTTCCATCAGCAGTTAGTTTAGTAAACGAAACGTTTATTAAATGTTTGGATTTGTAAACAAGACAGAGCTTGAAAATTAAATGAGTGATTAAAATGGAAAAACAAGCCGCTACCGAGAAAAGAATCGCGGAGTTCACTGAAAAAGACCAGAAACTCAAAAACAACATGAATCGCATCAAACACAAAATTGCTGTAATCAGCGGAAAGGGCGGCGTAGGTAAAAGCACAGTAGCAGCAAATCTGGCAATGGCTTTTGCGCTACACGGCTACAAGGACCGTGTTGGAATACTAGACGTTGACATACATGGTCCATGCATACCAAAACTTCTTGGCGTGAAAGGAAAAAAATGCCAGATTTCGCCTCTAGGCGCTTTACCCGTAACAGGTCCCGAGGGAATCAAAGTTGTATCCATGGATTTTCTAGTACAAAGCCAAGAAACTCCAGTTGTCTGGCGCGGTCCATTAAAGATGCAGGTAATTAGGCAATTCTTATCAGACTTCATGTGGGGTGAACTTGATTTTCTTTTCATTGATGCGCCCCCAGGAACTGGCGACGAGCCACTAAGCGTCATGCAGCTCATGCCAGAAATGGACGGCACAATCATAGTTACAATACCCTCAGAGGTTTCCGAGGACGTAGTAAAGAAGGCTGTGACGTTCTCCAGACAAATGCAAATACCAGTTATAGGCATAGTGGAGAACATGAGCGGTTTTGTTTGTCCAAAATGTGGCGAAGAAGTGAACATCCTTGGGGCA
Organism: Candidatus Bathyarchaeum sp.; assembly: GCA_003096235.1. The sequence goes on from PIXT01000021.1 coordinate 14,739, forward strand.
GGGGGCGGAAAGCGGATAGCTGAAGAGTTAAATGTTCCATTTCTGGGACAAATCCCAATAGACCCAAAAATCTGTGAAGAAGCAGACAAGGGCATATCATTCATAAAGGGACATGTGGACTCGCCTGCAGCTAAAGCTTTCAAAGAGATCGTAAAGAATGTGGAAGATTTTTTGAAAAACAAAAAAGTGGAACAAAATTCAAACAAAAAGGAAACAAAATAAAACAGGAGGAAATGATCAAAAATGAAAATGTGTGTTTCAGCATCTTCAGGTAGTCTGGATGCAAATGTGGATTCGAGATTCGGCAGATGCCCATACTTTGTAATAATTGATTCTGAAACTATGGAGTTCAACGCCATTTCAAATGATTCTACTAATGCTGCACATGGAGCTGGAATTCAAGCCGCTCAGACAGTAGCAAATATGGGTGTAAAAGTGGTGATTACGGGTAACGTTGGACCTAATGCATTCAATGTTTTGTCTGCAGCAGGAATAAAGATTGTTACAGGAGCTTCGGGCAGCGTTAAAGAGGCTGTTGAGAAATACAAAACGGGTCAACTCAAAGAGATAAGTAATCCAACTGTTGGTGGACATTTCGGAATGGGCAGAGGACGATAAAATGTTGTTCAGTAAACATCAAAGGTCATGTAAAAGGAGGTGGGAGTGAAGTGAATGTGAGAATTGTTGTTCCAGTCTCGGATGAAAAAGGTATTGATGCCCAGCTTTCGCAACATTTCGGCAGGGCACCTTTCTATGCTATCATCGATTTAGACGAGAAAGGTCAGGTTATAGGCAAAGGGACAATAGCCAACACAAGTGAACATTTTGGCGGTGTAGGTCTTCCACCTGACCGAATTTTGCAATTGAAACCAAAAGCACTTGTTACATATGGTTTAGGGTCCAAAGCGTTGCAAATGTTCCAAGCTGCGGGAGTGGCTGTGTTGCGAACCGAGGCAAACACTGTCAAAGAAGTCGTTAATGCATACAATAATGGTGAGCTTCAAGAGCTAACACAGGGCTGTCATCACGCCCACAACCACTAGAAAAGTTGCACAGCGGACGTTATAGTATCAAAAAAGAAGATGAACTGATTGATTATAACCGTTGCCAGTGGAAAAGGCGGAACAGGAAAAACAACAGTCGCTGTTAATATGGCGCTGTCTTTAGAAAACGTGCAACTCCTTGACTGCGATGTTGAGGAACCAAATTCCCATATTTTGTTACACCCTAAAATCGATGAAACAGAGCCAGTACATACTAAAGTCCCAGTGGTCTCTGAGGATTTGTGTGTTTACTGCGGAAAATGCTCAAAGTTTTGCGCCTACAATGCCCTGTTTGTTGCACCAAAAACGGTTATGGTTTTTCCCGAATTATGTCACAGCTGTGGTGGTTGCGCACTGGTCTGTCCCAAAAACGCAATAACCGAAAAAGAAAGACAAATAGGCGTTATCAAAAAAGGAAAAGCAAACGGTGTTGAGATAGTTTACGGGGAACTTAATGTTGGAGAAGCAATGGCTGTCCCACTCATACGGGCAGTCAAAAACCAAATGAAAAGCAACAAAAACGTTGTGATAGATGCACCACCCGGAACTGCTTGTTCGTTGGTTGCATCAGTGCACAAAACGGACTACTGCATACTTGTAACAGAACCAACACCCTTTGGTTTACATGACTTGAAGATAACGGTCCAAGTCTTAAAAGACCTTAAAGTTCCTATGGGCGTTGTAATAAACCGTGCAGGGCTCGGCGACAGAAAAGTCTACGAATACTGCGAAAAAGAGAACATTCCATTGTTGTTGGAGATTCCATTCGACAAGAAAATTGCGGAGCTTTATTCTCGTGGAGTACCATTCGTGGCAGAGATGCCCGAGTGGAAAGATAAGTTTCTGGAAATCAGGGACAAAATAAAGAGGTGAAAGAGCATGGCAAAAGAGATTAACGTTTTAAGTGGAAAAGGTGGAACAGGTAAAACAAGTGTGACTGCTTCGCTTGCAGTTTTAACCAAGAGCACAGTTATGACAGACTGTGACGTAGATGCGCCAGACCTTCATATGTTATTGAAGCCTGAGGTGCTGGAGACACAAGAGTTCAAAGCATCCAGAGTTGCTGTGATAGATCAAGAAAAGTGTGTCCAATGTGACAAATGTGAAGAGCATTGTAGATTCGGCGCCATAAACAAGCATACTATTGATCCTGTTTTATGTGAGGGCTGCGGCGTTTGCGCATATATTTGTCCGGTGGCAGCAATAGAGCTTGAAAAAAGAGTTTCTGGTTATGCATTCATCTCAAAGACCAATTATGGTCCAATGTCCCATGCGTTATTGAATCCGGGTGAAGAGAATTCGGGTAAACTTGTGGCGCTGGTGAGGCAAAATGCCAAAAAAGTTGCTGAAAAAGAAAACTGCGAGTTAATTATTAACGATGGACCTCCTGGAATTGGTTGCCCTGTGATAGCGTCTTTGGGTGGAGTTGACATTGGCTTGATAGTTGTGGAGCCAACGTTGTCGGGAATTCATGACATGGAACGTGCGTTAAGTTTGCTTAATCACTTCAAGATATCTGCTCTTGTTTGTGTGAACAAGTATGACATAAACGAAGAAAACACAGAACGAATAGTCAAGTTTTGTGTGTCTAATGGCGTGAAAGTTGTTGGAAAGATACCCTTTGACCAGATCGTCACAGAAGCTATGGTAGCAGGAAAGCCCATCATTGAATATGCGCCAGAAAGTAGGGTTGCACAAGCCATTAAAGATATGTGGGAACAAACAGTAGAACATGTCTAGTTAGAGTCTGAGCGTCTAACGTTTATGCTGGAACCTAACTGCAGCATGTTCTTTGACGACTTTTTTTATACCGTCATCTAATTCTAGTTTTGTGTATGGGTTGGAGATAGAATTAGCCGTTCTTGGGGTATGTTAACTTCTGTTATTGCGTGATTGTTGAACTCTTTCGAGTTTCCCATTATGCCCTTGACAACTACTTTGTTTTCAACTGTTGTTGCATAAACTGCGTCTTCAAAAACTATCATTTTGTTTATGATTACTTTGAGTTCACACATTTCGTGTCTATGCTATGTATTAGTTGTCTGAGGTTATATGTTGTTTGTGACTGTTAGGGGTCTTCCTTCGGTTAGGGCTTGGGCTACTTTTTTTCTTGCGCTTTTGACGAGTCTCCAGATTGTTCCTCGTGATATGCCCATTTTTGTGCCTGCTTGTTCTTGTGATAGGCCTTCGAGGTCTACTAGTCGTATGGCTTCTAGTTCTGCGTGTTCAATTGTGATTGTGTTGGCGGTTGTTGTTGGTTGTGGGATGAATTTTCGTATTTTTGCTGGGGTTGGTATGGTTACTGGTTTTGGGAATCTTCCTCTTTGTCCTCGTCTATGTCTTCGTCCGCATGACATTGTTATCAACTATGTTGTTGTGCAGTAACACTTATATATTTTTGTGCATTATCTAATAAATGTAAATTGTGCATAAACACAAAAATAGAGGTGAAATAACATGCCAAGAGGAGATAAAACAGGACCCTGGGGCGCAGGACCCATGACAGGAAGAAGAGCAGGATACTGTGCAGGCTACTCAGTTCCCGGATACATGAACCCCACAGGCGGATATGGAAGGGGAGGAGGAAGAGGACGCGGTAGAGGCTGGGGCAGAGGCTTTGGTAGAGGACGTTTTGGATACCCACAACCAGTAGCAGTTCCCG
>PIXT01000022.1 GCA_003096235.1 Candidatus Bathyarchaeum sp.
GACGACATCAAAGTAACAGGCTTTGTCGTCCACGAACTATGCAAAAACCCGTTCCACTGGGCATCCACCCGAACACTAGACCAGTGGCTCAAAGACGAGGACATACCCGGAATCTACGGAATAGACACCCGAAAACTCACAAAAAAACTCCGAGTAAAAGGAGTCCTGCTAGGAATCCTAAAAGTGTGCGAGGCAAACGAAGAACCTGACATACCAAAACTCTTGAAAGAGGCACAAAATGTTCAGGACCCCAACTTCACAGACCTCGCAAAACAGGTAACAGTACAGCAGCCCATCCAATACACTGTCGGAGGAAAAAAAACCGCAGTTCTGATTGACTGCGGAGTCAAATACGGCATTATAAGAAACCTTCTACGAAGAGGCTTTGATGTTGTGCGGGTCCCTTACGACTTTTCGGCAGAACAGATTCTAGACTACAAACCAGACGGCGTGATGATAAGTAACGGTCCAGGAGACCCTAAACTGTGCGTGAAAACAATCAAAACCGTCAGGGAACTGGTGGATAATGATATGCCGACGATGGGTGTGTGTCTTGGAACCCAGATATTAGCCTTGGCGTTAGGCGGCGACACCTACAAGCTCAAGTATGGTCACCGTTCACAGAATCAGCCTGCTCTAGATTTGGAGACTGGAAGGTGCTACATTACTACCCAGAATCATGGTTACACTGTAAAACGGGACTCCATAGCGCATACAGGTTTAGAGGAATGGTTCATGAACGCTAACGACAAAACAGTTGAAGGCGTAAAACACAAAACCAAACCCGCCTTTGCATTGCAGTGGCACCCAGAAGCATCGCCTGGACCATACGACACAGAGTTCCTGTTTGACAGATTCAAAAAATTGGCGGAGGCAAAATAAGTGCCCAAGTTTGAGTGGATCAAAAAAGTTCTAGTCTTGGGCAGCGGCGCCATCAAAATCGGGGAAGCCGCGGAATTTGATTACTCTGGAAGCCAGTGCCTAAAGGCTCTTCGTGAAGAAGGAATAGAAACAGTTCTAGTTAATCCTAACATAGCCACAATCCAAACTGACCCAAGGTTGGCAGGAAAAGTCTACCTCTTGCCCGTAACGCCAGAGTTCGTTGAAGAGGTCATCGCAAAAGAGCGCCCAGATGCAATTATGTTGAGCTTTGGGGGACAAACCGCCCTAAACTGCGGAGTTCAACTTGCCCAGAAGGGCATTCTTGACAAATATGGCGTTAAGGTTTTGGGAACCCCTGTTCAGACCATAGAAGACACTGAAGACAGGGAACTATTTAGGCAGTCTATGCTGAAGGCTGATGTTTCGATTGCCAAAAGCAAATCTGCCAGCACTCTAGAAGATGCCGTTACTGTGGGTAAGGAAATCGGTTATCCTGTTATCATCCGTGTTGCTTATACCTTGGGCGGTAAAGGCTCAGGCGTAGCCCACAACGAGGCAGAACTAAAAGATATTGTCAGCCGCGCTTTAGGTCAAAGCATAATCTCTCAGGTGCTTATTGAGGAGTATTTGGGGCACTGGAAAGAGGTCGAGTATGAGGTTATGCGCGATTATGATGATAACTGCATAATTGTCTGTAACATGGAAAACTTTGATCCAATGGGCGTACACACAGGTGACTCAATAGTAGTTGCGCCCAGTCAGACACTCTCAAACAGGGAGTATCACATTCTTCGTTCGGCATCAATAAAAGCGATACGAAGCCTAGGCGTAGTTGGCGAATGCAACATCCAGTGGGCACTAGACAACAAATCAGAGGAAATCCGAGCAATAGAAGTCAACGCCCGTTTATCAAGAAGTTCAGCGTTGGCAAGCAAAGCAACAGGCTACCCCATTGCATACATAGCAGCTAAACTGTGCATCGGATATACACTGCCTGAGCTGCAAAACAAGGTAACTCACGTAACTACTGCCTGCTTTGAACCTGCCCTCGATTATCTTGTAGTTAAGTATCCTCGCTGGGACCTGCAGAAATTCAAGAATGTTGACCGCCATATTGGTCCTCAGATGAAGTCTGTGGGCGAGGTTATGGGCATTGGACGATGCTTTGAGGAGGCTTTGCAGAAGGCTGTTCGAATGCTGGATATTGGCAAGCTGGGGCTTGTATGTAACTCAGAGGAAGATGAGCCTGAACCGCTAGAGACAATAAAGGATGTTTTGGCTAACCCTAATGACCAGCGGCTCTACATGATCGTCAAGGCGCTAAAACAGGGCATGTCCATCACAGAAATTTATGATCTGAGTGGTGTTGACCCGTTCTTTTTGCACAAAATAAAAAACGTCATAGACATGCAAAACAAGCTGGACACAATCAGCAAACAAGACAGCGACTTCCTAGACACCATCCGTGAAGCCAAGCGCATCGGCTTCTCTGACATGCAAATTGCCATATGCCGTGGCACAGACGAGTTTACGATAAGAAACCTGCGCAAAGAGGCGAACATTGTTCCTGCGATTAAGCAGATTGACACTCTTGCCGCTGAGTGGCCAGCCAAAACCAACTACTTGTATTTGACTTATGGCGGAGACGAAGACGACATCAAGTTTTCTTCGAGTAACAAGAAGGTTATCGTTCTGGGTGCAGGCGTTTTCAGGATTGGGTCTAGCGTAGAGTTTGACTGGTGTGGAGTTAACACTATTTGGGCGCTCAAAAAGAACGGCATCGAAGAGGCTATCATGGTTAACTATAACCCTGAAACGGTTTCTACAGACTATGACATGTCTGACAAGCTCTACTTTGAAGAGCTTACTTTGGAACGAATTTTGGACATTTACGACAAGGAACATCCTCTCGGCGTCATAGCCAGCGTGGGCGGACAAATCCCCAACAACTTAGCGCTCAAATTATCCGAAGCAGGAGTAACCATTCTGGGCACATCCGGAGAAAGCATTGACAAAGCAGAAGACCGCACCAAGTTTAGTGCATTGCTTGACAAACTTGAGATTCCTCAACCCGAATGGAGAGACCTGTCAACAGCAAGAGACCTCAAAAAGTTCGCTTCAAAGGTCGGCTATCCGGTTCTTATTCGTCCCAGCTATGTGTTGTCGGGTTCGGCTATGCGGGTTGCCTACACTGAGGCTGAATTGGTGGATTATCTCAAGTTGGCTGCCAAAGTTTCAAAGGATCATCCTGCTGTTATCTCAAAGTTTATTGAGAACGCAAAAGAGGTTGAGGTTGACGGTGTTTATGACGGAGAAGACAACATAATTGGTGCTATCGTTGAGCATGTTGAGAACGCTGGGGTTCACAGCGGCGACGCAACCATGGGGATTCCTGCGTTAACTCTGAGTAGCGACGTATTACGGACTGTTCAAGATTACACTCACAAGATTGTTGAAGCTCTAGAAATCAGGGGTCCATACAACATCCAGTACCTCGTAAAGGATGGCTTAACATACGTTATCGAATGTAACTTGAGAGCTTCCAGAAGCATGCCTTACGTGAGCAAGACTCGCGGAGTAAACATGATGGAACTTGCTACCCTCGCGATGCTGGGCAAAAAATTCAAGGACTCTGGGTTCATTGATTTGCCCGAAATCAGCCATGTTGGAGTTAAAGTTCCACAGTTCAGTTTCATGCGATTAAGCGGAGCCGATCCAGTGTTGGGCGTTGAGATGCTAAGCACTGGTGAGGTAGCGTGCTTAGGAGAAAACTTCATAGATGCCCTGTCTAAGGCGTTGCAGTCTGCCGAATTCAAGATGCCTCCTCAGGGCGGTTCGGTGTTGATTACTGTTGGCGGAAAAGAACTCAAAGAAAAAGTTGTGCCTCTTGGACGGGCTTTGAGGAATATGGGCTTCAAAATCTATGCGACCCATCATACTGCTGAGGCGTTGCGGGATGCTGGAGTAAACAGCATTTCAGTGTTACGTAAAGTAAGAGAGAAAGGACAAAAACCCAACATCGTTGATTACCTTCAGGAAGGCAAAATCGACTTGGTCATCAACATACCCATGCCCAACCATCTGGTAACCTTCTCTGAGGTGCTCGAAGACGAATACACCATCCGACGGTTAGCCATCGAATTTAACATACCTGTTGTAACGAACCTGCAGTTGGCGACAGCCTTGACCAAAATCTTGGAACAACAAGAAGCAAACAAGTTTGACATCCGTTCCTTAAACGAGTACATGGACAGCTTGCCTCGCAAATTCTGGTAACTAACCTAGAGCAGCGAGGATTACTTCCCTTTTCTTAAGCTGAATTTTTTGAACTTTAGTTTTGCAGTCAAGATTTTTTCTGTGCCAAAGAGTCTACCCGCCACGTAAAGAACTCCAACTGTGAATATTGCCATGTAGATGATTCCGCCGATTGCTAAGGCGTAGTTTCCTGTGAATGCTACGTTTGCTGCCAGTAATGGGTGCGTGAATGGTATCGCAAGTAGTATTGTTGATAATGGGAATGGCAATGCTGTGATGTCTGTGAACATTGTGAAGATCATCGGAAAGACCAGTAGTATCGTGAGTGGTCCTACTAGGGCTTGGGCGCCTCTTACGTCCTCGGCGAAGACAGACAACGAAATTGCTAATGCTAGGGCTGAGAGCAGTGCCATGAATAATGATAGTCCAAGAAGCCCGTATGATAGTGGTGTGGGTGCTAATCCAATGCTTGCCAAGTCTATTCCTGCTTCAGTTGGTATCATTCCAGTGAAAGAGTTAATGTAGTAAGTGAAGCCGATTAGATATGCTATTGCGCCGACAATGGCAACAAGGATTGATCCAGTTAGTTTTCCAGCTAGGATTATGAAGCGGTTAATGGGTAATGTTAGAAGGGTTTCAAGGGTTTTCTCTTCTTTTTCTGAAGCTACGGCTGTTGCTGCAAGTTGCATTGCGAAGACAAGTAGCATCATTATTCCAACGGGCATCATAATGGACTGTGATAGTACCACGCCAAACAGGACTGTGGGGTTGACGTCTATGCCTTTTCCTTTGATTATGGATTTTTCAGCAATTTCTATAGGGTTCAGAAATGTTTCTGGGTCCTTGGATACGTCTTCGATTCTTTGGGTAACAAGATTGTTTTCGAACAAATTCACCAGTGTGCTGACTGTGGAGGAGCTTGAGATTTCTATTATGCCTCCGCCCCTGAATGGGGTATAAACTTCCAGTTTTGATGTTTTTCCCTCAGTTATGTTTTGGCTAAAGCCTAATGGGATGACTATGAGACCTGTGATGTTTGATTCCTGAACATGGCTGAATGCTTCAGTGAAATTAAGGTCGTTAACCAGAACAATTTTTGCGTTCCACTGTGTAAGGTTACTCATTAGTTTTTCAGCGGATGGTCCTTTGTCAAGGTTCATCACTGCTACCGAAATTTCTTCAGTGCCTCCTTCTGCTGCTTCCATTGATGTTTGAATCGCAAAACCCATAATTGGGAACATTATGAGCGGAATAATTATCATTGGAAGCAAAATTTTGGGGTCTCTAACCAGCTCTTTTACTTCTTTTATTACAATGTTGAGTAATCCCTTAAACAAAGCCAACAACCTCCCCAAACACTTCTTCAAGGTTAACCGCCTTGTATCTTGTTTTGAGTTCGGTCGGAGAGCCTTCAACGACGACATTGCCTTTGTTTATTATCGCTACCCTGTCACAAAGATATTCTACTTCCAGCATGTTGTGGCTAGAAAGAAGCACAGTTACATTATGCTCTTTCGCGTACCGTTTTATGGTTGTTCGAACATGAACAGAATGAAGCACATCCAAGCCGCTGTTTGGTTCATCCAAAATCGCCAGTTTAGGCTTTGTCATTAGCGCTCTCGCAACCAAAAGCCTACGTTTCATACCCTTGCTGTAGCCCTTCACTTTGTCTTTTAGGCGCTCTTCTAATCCAGAAATTTCGGAAGCTGCATCAACCAAGTCGTTCACTGCAGCTTTGTTGTCCGCTCTGAAGCTTGCCATAAACTTTAGGTACTCTAGACCTGAGAGGTTTTTGTATGCTCCTGCCTCTTCGGGAAGATAGCTGATGAGGTTACGGACTTCTGAGGCTTCATTGACTACGTCGTGACCAAAAACAGTTATTGTGCCTGACGTAGGCAACAGAAGTGTTGATGTGATTCTGAGGGCAGTTGTTTTTCCTGCTCCGTTGAGACCGATTAACCCAAAAATTTCGCCCTTCTCTATCTTGAAGTTTAATCCGTCAAGGGCTCTAACTGACCCAAAATCTTTTACAACATTCTTTGCTTCAACCGCAGCGTTCACAGAAAAGTCCCCCAATGTTTTGGTAGCATTACAGAAGCATCTTCAATAAATCTGCTTTGGTGACGATGCCCACAACCTTTCCTTTTGTTGAAATCAAAACTGCGGGATAAACTTGAAGCAGACTTGAGATCAGCGGCAACGGGGCGTCCTCTCCCACTTGAGGAAACGCCTCTTCCATAACTTTATCCACAGAAAGTTTTGATACCTGATTTAGGTCTTTGCCCGCTGAAACTTTTCCTATAATCGTCTTTTCCGAGATGCTTCCAACAGCATGTTCGCCGTCAAATACTGGAAGCTGAGAATAACCATAATCCGCCATGGTCTGAACTGCCTTTGAGACAGGGGCACTTTTTTGAATTCCTATAACCTTGCTGTGTAGGACCTGTTCGGCTCGAACTTCTGTTTCTGTTTGCAGCTTTTCTAATGCATCAAAGATGGCTTTGACCTTAGTGTAGGAGGGGTCGATTTTTTGTGATTCCAGTTTTGCAATCAGGGACTGGCTTACTCCCGCTAGTCTTGCGAGTTTTTGTTGTGTTAGTCCCATGATTCTTCGTTTCTTGGTGACTTCGTCGATGGACGGTAACATGTCATGAATTTTGTCTGCTCGGTTTATATTCTTTTTGGAATATTTTTTTCAGTAAAATATTAAAATGGTAATGACCCTTGCTATGTTTTATACCCTAAACGAGGATATAGGAGACTAAGAAAATGGCACCCTCAAAAAGTAGTAACGGGCGGTCAATTGCAGAGATTAACCAGAAAATTAAATCTGGAGACGTTCAAGTTTTGACCGCTGAAGAGATGAAGAAGCTTGTGGAAAGCAGCGGCGTGGAAGTCGCCTACAAAGAAGTTGATGTTGTTACAACAGGAACCTTCGGAGCCATGTGTTCCTCAGGTGCCATAATAAATCTTGGTCACGCAGACCCTCCCATCAAAATCCAGAGGGCATGGCTAAATGATGTTGAAGTTAGCCACCCAGGTGCAGCTGTTGACCTGTACGTAGGTGCCACCCAAATGTCCGAAACTCGACCTAACGAGTATGGAGGTGGACATGTGATAGAGGATCTTATTGCAGGCAAAGAAGTTGAGGTGCGGGCAACTTCGTATGGAACAGACTGTTATCCCAGAACCAAACTGGATACCACAGTCACTAAGGATGACTTGAATCAGTTCTATTTGCTTAATTTCCGTAACTGCTATCAACGTTACGTCTGTGCCACGAACAGCCGTGACGAGATGATTTACACTTACATGGGTAAGCTTTTGCCAAGATACAGAAACGCTACCTATTCTGGGGCAGGATGCTTAAATCCTCTAATGAATGACCCCGACTATGAGACCATAGGAATTGGGACTCGTATATTCTTGGGTGGCGGGCAGGGCTATGTTATTGGAGAAGGCACACAGCATGATCCCACTAGCAGGTTTGGCACTTTGATGGTCAGGGGAGACTGTAAACAGATGAGCCCTGAGTTTATTCGTGGAGGCGCTTTCACCAAGTATGGCACAAGCCTGTATGTTGGTATGGGTATTCCTATTCCAATTTTGAATAAGGGCTTGGCTAAGAAGACCTCTCTTCGGGATGAAGAAATCTTCACTGACATTGTTGATTATGGTGTTCCTCGCAGGGGACGACCTAAGCTTGGCACAGTCAGTTACGCCACATTGAAGTCGGGTGAAGTAACAATCAATGATCGGAAAATCAAGGTTAGCTCTCTTTCGAGCTTGAAGAAGGCACGTAAGATTGCCGCTACTTTGAAGTCATGGATAGAAAATGGGACATTCTACTTGTCTGCTCCTGCTGAGAGCCTGCCGACAGACTCTGCTTGTAATCCAATGAGGCAAAGTGACGAGATAACCTTTGTCAGCAGTGTTGCTCATGAGGCTGTTACGTGCAGGGTTAACGAGAATATACAGGCGGTTGCGCAGCGGATAATCAGCAAGTCAGTTAACCACGTGGTTGTAACCGATAAAAGTGGGGATGTCCGGGGCATGGTGACTTCTTGGGACATTACCCGAGCTGTTGCTGAAGGAAAAAGTAAGCTTGCTGACATTATCACCAAAAAGGTGTTTACTACAAGACCTGAGGAGACGTTAGAGGCTGCTTCAAGGAAGATGGCGTTGCATCACATTTCTGCGTTGCCTGTTGTGGACCATAACAAGAATGTTGTGGGTCTCATAACGTCTGAAGATATAGCTAAGCTGAGGGGAAGGTGAATACAATGGATAGAATTTTGTTAAGGTTCTCTGAAGAAAACGTGGAAGTTCCAATAACTTCGCAGGTTATTCTTGAGCTTGGAATACCCATGAGAATAGTGACTGCAACAGTCAATTCTCTAGGCGGAGACATCCTAGTAGAAGTGCCTGCTGTTCACATCGAAAAAGTCGTTAAAGCCTTCAGAGCCAAAGGCGTAGTCGTTAAGTTTCCAAAACTCATCGAAGTGGACAGTGACAAATGCTTTGACTGCGGTGCATGCTATGCTCTGTGTCCCGTGGACGCAATATCCTTTGATGAAAAATATTCTGTGGTCTTCGACGAGAAAACATGCATCGGTAGTCCCTGCGGTTTATGTGTTGACGCTTGTCCAGCCCGAGCCATAAAACTTGTTGAGCAGCACCGTAACAACCAAAAATGACAAACAAGAACCTCTTCAAACAGGCTTTTCGCCACAAAAAATCAGACTGCACCCTAATAGCAGACACGGAAGCTGGAATCGAAACTGCAAAATCGTCAATAAAACGTAACCTCAAACTGCTTGAAGATTACATCAAAGGGTATTCACGGTTTCTTTTTTCTCTTGAACCTGTTCCAGTAGCTGAGAAACCAAAAGTTGTGCGTTTGATGGCTGAAGCCGCAAAGAAGGCGAGTGTGGGTCCAATGGCTGCTGTTGCTGGAGTCTTAGCCGACCTAGCCGTACAGGATATGGTTGAAGCTGGCTGCAAGGTTGCGGTTGTAGAGAACGGAGGAGAAGTCTATGCCATTTCAAATCAGCCAATCGATATTGGTTTTGCAGCGGGCGATGAGCCGCTCTCACGGGAGATGGGTTTTAGGTTAAAGGAGTTTCCAGTGGGTGTAGCTACTAGTTCTGGCAGGTTTAGTCATGCTTTTAGTTTTGGGGATGCGGATGCGGTGACCATTTTTGCTGTTGATGCTGGTTTGGCGGATGCTGCGGCTACGGCTGTGGCTAATCAGATAATTGGTGATGATGTTCAGGAAGTGGTTAAGCAAGGAGTAGCTAAAGCCCTGAGTATACAGGGTGTTGAGGGTGTGTTCATTTTGTATCGTGGGGTTGTGGGCAAAGCTGGAAAAGTTCCTGACATGATAAAAGTGAACCCCAACAAGTAAACTCATTTTGTTGTTGCTTGGAATTTCTGAAAAAAGGCTGTTTTCAACAATGAACCTCTATTAGTATCCTAATAGTAGGTAAACACCTAACGTGATAGTAACTAATAATGAAGTCCACAGTTTTTAACGCATGTGAAGGTGTTGAGAAGAGATAAATTACTCAAATTTTGTCCACAACCATGACAAACAATACTAAATCCCATTACTAATTACAAAAACAAAATTGTCAGAAGCGGATTTACCATTTTAGTTGAATAGTAAAATAATGAAGTGGAGCGAGAACTGAAAATAAATTCTGGAACAGGACAGGTCAAATTTTCTTGAGTAAACGAGACGATTTTTGTCAATTTTTCTTTAGAAAAACCCTTTTCAAGTTAGTTACTGA
>PIXT01000023.1 GCA_003096235.1 Candidatus Bathyarchaeum sp.
CGACTATATTATGAGATTACTTTATTCGTTATTTGTTTGACTGATACCGCACCATTCCTACGGATTTCGTATAATAAGTTGGAAAAACTGCAAAACCATCAGCTAATACTCCGAAATTCTTATAAATAGCAACATTTTTTATAATGGCTCACTTTAAACCAGAGAGGTGTAAGTTGTGAAAAAAGCCAACTGTCCCGATTGCGACGCGGAAATTGAAGTTCCAGATGATGTCATGAAAGGAGAGATTCTAAGCTGCCCAAGCTGCGGTCTTGAACTAGAAGTGACTGAAAACAAAGGCGACTGCGTCGAACTCAAAGAACTAGGAATTGAAGGGGAAGACTGGGGAGAATAGGATCCCCTCATCATTTTCTTTATGTTTACATACGAAATAAACAAGTAGTCCAAGAAAAACATAGGCAATATAAAACGTTTGAAGCGAGATGATCAACACAAATGAGCATTGGTATTTTATTTGAGAGCTCCGAAACCGATGAAAAAGGCATCAAAATGACCGCCGAAGACATGGGAATTGACTTAGTTTACATTCCTTTCCGCAAAGTTGCTGTTCGTTTTGATGGAAACGGTTACAAGCTCCGAACCAAAGGAAAAGATTACACAGACACACTCAAAGACATCAAAGTAGTATTAAACCGCGCACAAAGCAAGAACAGAAGGCTGTTTGCAGCCAACGTTCTGGAAGCATTCGGAAAACATGTGATAAACCCTCAATGCGTAGAATATGCTTGCTTTAGCAAACTAAGAACACTACTTCATTTCTGGCAAGCTGGAATTAAGATTCCGGACACAGTTTATGTTCCAGTTGATTCTAACGAAAAAACGTTAGATGGACGCGAAATACACAACGAAAATGACATAGCCGATTTGTTGGAACAGGAACTGAAAACCAATATTGTAGTCAAACCAGATGCGGGTACTCATGGAAAAAGTGTTAAACTCGCAAAAGAACGTGAAGACCTGTTAACAATTCTCAGAGACGTTCAGCCCTCAATAATTAACCCTGTGGGAGTTTTAGCTCAAAATCTTGTCCAAAAATGGTTTTACGACTTAAGAATAATAGTCACCAAAGAGGACGGAAAAGAGCCATATTGTTACCCCACAGCGTTGGCACGGGCAGGATTCAAAGATTTTAGGACAAACACTTTCTTGGGCAACATGGTTATTGGAGTAAACTTGCCTCAACACATCAGAGATGTTTCAGCCAAATGTGGCGCAGCCATGGGAGGAGACAGCAAAGCATACCTTCTAGCTTTCGACGCCATGGTTGATGTGGGAAACAACAAAGAAATTGACGACGAGTACCTTAAAGGAGAATTCGACAAGCTTGAGCCCTCCTTTGGTGCTGTAAAAAACGTTAAACGTGACAAAACTAAACGAACAAACTTTCCAGCATGGAACAAGAAGCTGGAAAACGCTTTTGAAAACTACAAGAGCCAAGACGCTTACTTGAACATCAAAAAAGTTATCGAAGAGAACATGGAAAAAAACAAACACAACATAATGTTCCATGAAACTAATGCGTGTCCCGAATTCTGGGAACAAACCAGATTAGCTGCTGGGATAAACTTGGCAGAGGCACTGCTAAAAGGAGCCCAGAGCATAATCGATTCAGAATAAATAGGAGAAAAATAAAATGAAGGTTGGCGTAATTGGCGGTTCAGGATACGTGGGTGGAGAACTAGCACGACTGTTGCTTCCTCATCCAGAAGTTGAATTAACTACCGTAACATCACGTGCAAACGCAGGAGAATTCATTTTTACGGTTCACCCAAACCTCAGAGGTGCAACTCAGCTAAAATTTACTCCACCAAACATTTCTAAAGTCAACGAAAACTGCGACCTAGTTTTTGCTGCAATGCCCCACGGCAAATCAGTAGACCTAGTTCCGCAGCTCCTTGAAACAGGAGTAAAAGTCATTGATATGAGCGCAGATTACCGCCTCAAAAACCCAGAAGACTACGACAAGTGGTACGGCTGGAAACACACGCACCCAGACCTTCTAAAGGAAGCAGTTTATGGTATACCTGAACTTCACCGCGAAGAAATCAAAAACGCTAAACTGATAGGTTGTCCAGGCTGTATGTCCACAGCCACGATTCTAGGATTAGCTCCTCTGGTAAAGGCGGGCGTAATCGAGAAAAACAGGATTGTAGCTGACGTAAAGATTGGTTCTTCTGGTGCAGGTCAAAAACCCACCGTTGCGTCTCATCATCCTGAAAGAGCTGGCGGCGTGCGACCATACAAGGTAGCAAACCACAGGCATGTCGCAGAGGTTGAACAGGAACTAAACCTGCTTACAGACGAAAAGGTTACTGTTTGTTTCACGCCCCACGCAGTAAACATGATCAGAGGAATTCTTTCAACAATTCATGCTTTCCTCAAAAAACCAGTAACAACAAAGGATATCTGGAAACTTTACCGTTCTCAATATCAAAATGAACACTTCATACGGTTTGTCAAGTTCAAGAAGGGACCTTACCAACTGCCAAACCCCAAAGTAACAATGGGATCAAACTATGTTGACATAGGCTTTGAGGTAGACCCACGCACACGAAGGATAATTGCTTTCTCTGCAATTGACAACCTAATGAGGGGCGCGTCTGGCCAAGGCGTTCAGTGCATGAACATTATGCTTGGCGTAGACGAAAAAACTGGTCTGGAATGCCAAGGTTATCATCCGATGTGAAAAAAGATGCTGATTGTAGTAAAGGTTGGCGGGAGCATCCTCAAAGAGGTGCCACCCGAAATAGTGTCAGATATGAAGAATGTTCTTTTAGAGCATCAACTGGTTCTGGTTCATGGCGGCGGAAAAGGCGTCACAGAGGTAGCATCAAAACTGGGCAAGGAACAAAAGTTTGTTTTTTCGCCAAAAGGCTTCCGAAGTAGATACACAGACAAAGAGACCATGGAAATATTCACAATGGTCATGGCTGGGCGCATTAACAAAAAACTTGTTTCTGCACTACAAAAACAGGAAATACCTGTTGTGGGACTCTCAGGCTTGGATGGTTACCTTTTGCGGGCAGAACGAAAGAAACGACTAATCATAGTTAATGAACAAGGACGAAAACAGGTTATCGATGGCGGATACACAGGAAAAGTTCACCAAGTTAATTCTTCTTTACTAAAGCTATTACTTGACAATGGATATGTTCCACTTGTTTCTCCTGTTGCAGTTAGTGAAGAGTTTGAGCCTCTAAATGTAGATGCTGACCGAACCGCAGCGAACATTGCTGGAGCTTTGAAGGCAGACAAGCTGGTTTTGTTGACTGATGTAGAAGGCTTAATGTTGGATGGTAAGCTTGTGCCGAAACTGTCTGCTGATGACGTTTCAAATGAGCTTAAAAAGATTGGAGGCGGAATGATAACAAAAGTTTACGCTGCCCAAGAAGCTCTCAAAAATGGCGTTGGTGAAGTTATAATTTGTTCGGGAATACGCAAGAATCCAATTTCTTCAGCGTTAAACCATGAAGGCGGTACGGTGATAAGTAGTGAATGAAAAAGAAATAGTTGAGCTTGAAGAAAAAATTATGGCAAACACATTTGCCAAAAGAAGTCTAACTATAACAAAGGGCAAAGGAGCATTAGTCTGGGACATTAACGGCAACGAATACATAGACTGCACAGGTAGCTACGGAGTCGCTGTTGTAGGTCACTGTCACCCAAAAGTTGTGGATGCAATTCAGAAGCAGGTTGAAACACTCATTGCCTGTCATGCATCATTCTATAACGACGCACGCTCAGAAATGTTAGAGAAACTTATCAGAATAGCACCTAAAGGCATGGACAGAGTTTTTCTTTCTAACAGCGGTGCAGAATCGGTTGAGTGCGCCATCAAGTTAGCTCGGAAATACTCGGGTAAACCAGAAATAATTGGAATGGTAGGGGCATTTCACGGTAAAACTATGGGTGCTCTTTCTGCAACTTGGAAAAAGAAGTATCGAGCCCCTTTCATGCCTTTGGTTCCGGGGTTCAAGCATGTTCCTCCAAACAATCTAGAGAAAGTGAAAGAAGCGATTACCGATAAAACGGCTGCAATTCTTGTGGAACCCATCAGAGGAGAAGGAGGAATCAGAGTTAACTCTGACGATTTTCTTCCAGGATTAAAAGAACTCTGCGACGAAAAAGGTGTATTGCTGATTTTTGATGAGGTACAGACTGGTTTTGGCCGTACAGGAAAAGTTTTCGCTTGTGAGCATTGGAATGTTGTTCCTGACATCATGTGCCTTGCAAAATCTGTTGCGGGCGGTTTACCTATGGGGGCAACGTTTGCAACAGAAGAGGTTATGGGAGCGTTCAAGCGTGGAGAACACTCTAGCACATTTAGCGGTAATCCTTTGGTTTGCGCCGCAGCTTCTGCAGCAATAGACGCACTTGTTGAAGAGAAACTTCCTGAGCGGGCAGCAACTAATGGAAAATATTTCAAGGGTAAGCTTGAGGGTTTAGCTGAGAAGTACAAGGTTATTCGGGAAGTTCGCGGTTTAGGGCTCATGCTGGGGATGGAAATGCGCTTTGACGTTTACAACATACTGATTGAGTGCATGAACAATGGTGTTCTTGTTTTGGATGCTGGACGGAATGTTGTAAGGTTTCTGCCGCCGCTGGTGATTGAGAAAACGCAAATAGACAAAGTAGTTGACGCCTTGGATGCGGCTATGGAGAAGGAGAACAAATGAGCGACGACTACGCGGTTAATCTGCTGACTCGCATGATAAACATTTACAGTCCGTCGGGCAATGAAGAGGAGATTTCATTGTTCTTGGCTGATGAGATGAAGAAGCTTGGTTTTCGTGTTCACCGAGATGAAGTTGGAAACGTGATTGGGGAAATTGGGGAGGGGTCTCCAGTTGTTTTGTTATGTGGACACATGGATACTGTTGAAGGAGAGATTCCAGTACGTGTTGAAGAGGGGCAATTGTATGGCAGGGGATCGGTGGACGCGAAGGGTCCTTTGGCGGCTATGATTGTTGCTGCCTCCAATTTTGTGAATGGCGGATTTCCGGGTAAGATTCTTGTTGTTGGCGTAGTCGATGAGGAGAAGGGGGGCACTGGAATTCAGCATTTTGTTGAAGAAGGAATTCAGCCTGATTACGCTGTTTTTGGTGAACCGAGCGGCTTGGAGAAGGTTGTTTTTGGGTATAAGGGCATTTTGACTGTGAAGATTACAGTGGAGACTCCTTCAGGTCATTCTGCTGCTCCGTGGCTGTTTGATAATGCAATTGAGAAGGCTATGGAGTTTTGGAAGCAGATTAGCAGACTTCATTTGCGTGAGGAGAAATTGAAGAGTCGTTTCTACTCGATTACTTCATGCTTGACAGGCATTAAGGGCGGTAACAGTTCTGCCTCGTTTATTCCGTCTAAGTGTGAAATTCTAATTCAGTTGCGTATTCCGCCTCAGCTTACTCCTGAACTGGTGTTTGATGAGGTGAATCGGAAGATTGACCGATACAAAGCGATTAACCCGAAGGTTACAGTAACGGTGGAAATGGTAGATGTTGCCAAAGCGTTTGAAGCTGACCGCAGGTCGGTCATTGTTCGTGCTTTGGCGTGGGGCATAAGAAAGACGACACTAAATTATGCTTCTTTTTCGCGGAAGACTGGAACTGGTGACATGAATGTGTTGGGCAATGCATTGAAAATTCCCGTTGTTACGTATGGACCCGGAGACTCTAAATTAGATCACACACCCAACGAGCACATTGACATCCAAGAGTACTTGGATAGCATAGAAGTGCTGAAAAAAACTTTGACAAAGTTGCCGGAGCTTGTAAAGAAGCGTAACGCAAGAAATCAAACAACTGAAAAATAGTTTTTTTGCGAAAGTTTTGTTTAGTTGCGGTATTTTGGCAGTCTAATTAAGTGCAGGGTTACTGCAACTGCGACTGTTAACATGATTATTTGGGCTATCCATATGGGTATTACAAATATTACGGAGTAAAGAATCGTTGCCCATAGGATGGTTACTGCGGCAATTTTTGTTTTCAGGGGGATTCCTTTGCCTTCTTTGTAGTTTCTGATGTATTTTCCGAAATACTTGTTGTTTAGCATCCAGTGGGTCATGCGTTCTGAGCTTCTGAAGTAGCAGGCTAAAGCAAGTAACAGGAATGGTGTGGTCGGCAAAATAGGTAGCACGATTCCGATGGCTCCAAGTGCAAGCGTGATTGTACCTGCTAGAAATAATAGGGAACGAACCAGTTTGTTGTTGCTTGTTTTGTTGAGGGCTTTTGATTCATGGTGCATGACTGTAACGGGTGATCTGACAATATTAAAATGTTTGCTAATTTCACCAAAAAATACTGTTTTATTTACGAAATTCGCAAAAAATATGTGTTACAAAACAAACGACGGATCAATTTTTATGATGTGCGTAGATGCAGAAAGCGACAATTCTCTAACACCCTGTATCTGCTCCACCCTTTTTCTGAGGTCACTTAGATGCTCTAAATTTTGTGCTTTGACCACTGCTACAATATTATATTCACCTGTGCTCTGCAAAACATGACGGATTTCAGCCAAGTTGCTTATTTGTTTGGCTGCTTGTTCAAAGTGAGCAGAATCTATTTTTACCATCAATATGCCCGTTGTGGGATATCCGATTTTTTGTGGGTCAAGCAATACAGTGAATTTTTTGATGATTCCATTATTGGTTAATTTTTTGATTCGATATCGTACTGTGGCTTCGCTGATTCCTAACACTTTGGCTATGTTTGTGTAAGACGTTCTTGAATTTTTTTGGAGCATGTTCAAGATTTTTTTGTCTTTATTGTCTAGTTGGAAACCCAAGGATACCACACGTTAACAATGTTGGAAAAATATTTATCATTATCGTGAACTATAAATAAAATATTTTTTAGTAAGATATACGATATATGTTATGGGTAACCTTGGGCGAACGACAACTAAATGAAACAATAGAAAACTTCGTTGCCATGCCACTAATAATACTAATTGGGGCCTACATAGCAGCCAGCGCTATAGACCCTTTACTCAACATAAACAATCAAACATTCAAAATAGCATTCACATTAGTAGGAGGAATCCCCTCAATCCTCTTCTTCTTCAAAAAGAGATACATAAACAACAAATCAACCAAACTAAAAGAAACAACACAAAAAAACCACATCTAACAGATTCACAAAATCGACAATAAATGATGCTTCAAAAGCGTAAAGTGGCTATCACTGAACGGTTTAGCCTTTCTAAACAAGGTTTAAACAAACAATCAAGTGCAGTCATACTGAAACACTTAAACACATTTTGATTCCATTTTAAGGTAAAGCATTTTATTCTGGAGTTCCAGTCAAATATTGGATTGGCTAATGGTGTGTTTGCGTTGAAAGTTGCTTTTCAGGGAGAGCTTGGCGCTTATAGCGAAATGGCGGTTTACAGTTTTTTTGGTCACTCTGCAGAAGTAAAGCCCTGCAAAAGTTTTGATGCCGTTTTCGAGAGCGTTAAAAATGGAGATGTAGACTATGGGGTTGTTCCAATCGAGAACTCTATTGAGGGCAGCGTAAACCGTACCTATGACCTATTCTTAGAATATGACCTGAAAGTCTGTGGTGAAATAATAATCAGAATCAGTCATTGCCTTATTGCTCACAAAGGTAGAAGCATAGACCAAACAAAAACCGTTTATAGTCACCCCCAAGCCTTAGCACAATGCAGAAAATTCCTTGAACAGCATAAACTGAATGCAATCTCTACTTTTGACACAGCAGGCAGCGTAAAAATGGTTAAAGAGCAAAAGATCATGGACGCCGCGGCAATAGCAAGCGAAAGAGCAGCCCAAATCTACGACATGACAATACTTGCAAGAGAGATAGAGGATGTTAAAAACAATTCTACCCGATTTTTTGTCCTAGATAAGCAGGACGCCTCCTACTCGGGAGCAGACAAAACATCAATAATATTTGCAACAAAATCTATTCCCGGAGCATTATACCAGATACTAGGAGAGTTTGCTGCTCGGCACATAAACCTGACAAAGATCGAGTCTAGACCCACCAAGCAGACTCCATGGGAGTACCATTTCTATCTAGACTTTGAGGGTCACAGAACAGAAAAACAGTGCCAAGATGCTCTAGAAAGCATCAAAGACAAAACGCTATTCATAAAAATCTTAGGTTCATACAAAGCAGCAAAAAAACCCAACTTTAAACTCTAGGAATCATCCAAAAGCCTGTACATCGCCCGATAAGCAGATTCATAAGTGGGGTCTAATTCCTTCAACCGCTTCTTAACCTGCTCCATCTTACCCGAGAAACCAGCACAATCCTTACTTTTCACCAGTTTGAGCCACTCTTCAACCTTACTTAAGAATAAGCCCTCAATTTTTTCCATATCAGGCAAACTCATATGAAGGCTGGAATAGAACTTTGGTTCCTCAGAAGAGACCGCCTCAGCTAACGTCAACAATAGCTTGTATGTTGCTCCGCCCACCGCTTTTGCATCAACAAAGTTAGAATTATTCATTAACGTGTCTCCAGCAACCAAACCCACAAAATGGGGAAAACCCAAAACCAAAGACATCAATTCATCATGGTTTCTAGGAGACAAAACAGATACGGTTGTGCCCCGCTTCTCTAACCATTCCCTCAATTCGCTAGCAAATCTTTTCTCTTCATCACTTACTGGTGTGAGAACAAAATTTTGACCTTGAAGACTTTTTGCGCCTGGACCAAACACCGGATGTGTCCCCAAGGTTACACCATGCTCCACATACTTGTGTAACAGATTCACGGGAATCTCTTTGATTGAACCAATGTCCATTACAACCTGATCGGGGCGCACATGTGAACCAATATCCTTCAGGACTGATTCTAAGCTGTCAAGAGATACACATAACAAAATCCAGTCAGAGCCATCAAGAGCATGCATATTGCTACGGGCTACTTCAACCCCAAACTCTGACCTTAAAGCTTCTGCCTTACTTTTTGTTCTACTAGAAACAACTACAGAGTAGCCTTCTTCACGAAATAGCTTTGTGAACCATTGACCCATCTTTCCTGCGCCAATAACCGCTACTCTCAAGGTAGAGCCTCACAGAGCTTCTCCAAGCCCTCTCTAATCTTCTGCTCTCCAACAGTTAAGGCTATCCTAAAGTATTCACGGTAATCTCCAAAGGCAGTTCCAGGAGCAACAGCAACCCCCTGATCCAACAGGTCCAAGGCGAAACGTTCAGAATCTAAGCCATCAACCTTAGGAAACAGATAAAATGGTGCATCAGGACGAGAAAACCTCATCTTCGACTTTGAAAGAACAGAGTATGCAGCATCTGCCCTTAACTTAAACTGTGCACGGATGTCGTCTGCGATCTTTTTTCTGGACTGCAAACCTTTCAGGGCGCCGTACTGGATAAACGCTGGAACACACGTTGTGGTTATCTGATTGAGTTTAATCATCTTTTTAACTAGTTCTTTCTCAGCAACAGCATATCCGATTCTCCAGCCCGTCATCAAAAAGGATTTCGAAAAACCGCTTATCAGAATATTATTGTCCCCAAAATCTAGAACCGATTTAGCCTTAACAAAACTAATGTCAGAGTAAACCTCATCCGACAAAACCTTTACGCCCCTGCTTTGTGCAATCTGAACAATCTCGCCAAAAGTTTTTTCATCAATAACTTTGCTTGTTGGGTTATTAGGACTGTTAAGTATTATCAGTCGTGTCTTATCATCAATCAAAGCTTCAAGCTGCTGGGCGTCAACCTTCCAGTCCGATTCAAGGTCTCTTTTTAAAAACCGTATTTCTGCACCAACCTTTTTTGCGCCTAACTCGTAACTGGTCCAATGTGGAGATGGAACAACAACATTCTCTCCTTTCTTCAACAACAAAAACAACAAAGAAAAGATTCCCCACTTTGAACCAGTGGTCACTACAACATTGTCCACCGACACACCATGAATATTAGCCAACTCTTCCCGTAGCACCTTCTCGCCTGCAGCAGAAGAGTACTTCGTCTTTCCCTGCTTCATAGCTTCGTACGCTGCTTCAATTATTTCAGGAGGTGTTGGCAAATCAGGGTCTCCCAAATTAAATTTGATCATCTCTTTTCCTTGATTCTCAAGTTGTATCGCTTTTTCGCTTATTTCATACAGCATCGTGTTCCACCTGTGAAAGGACATAAAACTGACTGTTTTTCTCATCAAGAATTGTGTACTACTGCTTTAAATCTTCTCATTCAGCGCCTTGAACAAAAACGCCCAAAGCAATTATGTCTTTGAAGATTGCCTCAACTTTTTGTGGATTAAGACCTGATTCCAGCGCCTTAGCCATAACATGCAAGTAAACTTCGTCTTCTCTTCGGTGATCCTTGACCGCTAAACCATTGTTTACTTTAAATGTGCCGATACTCCTGCACAAATCCATCCTATCCTTCAGTAGGAGGATAATTTTTTCGTCAACATCATCAATCTTCTTTCGTAACGTCACTATATTCTTCAACAGCTTCAACTCCCAAAACTTTAGGCAACAATCCTGCCCGAATCATCTGATCGACCAAGACAATGGCAACGGAAGATTCAACAACAAGAACAGCTTTTGGCACAATACATGGATCGTGTCTGCCTTTCACCTGAACTGTTGTATCTTTCATCTCTAACATGTCCACTGTCTTTTGCTCCTTTGAAATAGATGGCGTCGGCTTCACAGCCACCCTAACGACGAGAGGCGTTCCAGACGATAAGCCTCCCAAAATGCCGCCAGCGTTATTGGTTACTGCTTTGACGTCTCCATCTTGCATCATGTATGAATCGTTATTCTGTGAACCCTTCAGCCGCGCAGCTTCAAATCCAATCCCAAACTCGACTCCCTTAACCGCAGGAATATCAAAAAGCATCTTCGCAAGTTCAGCATCCAACGAATCGAAAAGAGGTTCACCAACTCCAGGCAAAACATTAGATGCAACACACTCAACGATTCCTCCGATGCTATCACCTTCACTTTTAGCATTCAAAATAGCTTCTTCCATCTTCTGCGCCGCCACAACGTCTGGGCACCTAACAGCATTAACGTAAGTCTTCTCTTTAATAGCCTCAAGAGATGGAGTAACATGCATTTTTACGCCACCAATCTCAGTAGAGTACGCTAAAACTTGGACGCCAGCTAGCCCCAACAGTTTCTTGGCTACAGCACCAGCCATAACAAAAGCAACCGTAAGTCTACCCGAGAAGCGTCCTCCGCCACGATTATCATTAAATCCTAAATATTTTATTCTGGCAGGATAGTCTGCGTGTCCAGGTCTTGGAGTGTGCCTTATTGCATCGTAATCGTCAGAAATAACTTCCTTGTTCCACACCAAAACACATATTGGAGCACCAGTTGTGAAGCCCTCATAAGTTCCAGAAAGAAGCTCAACAGCATCTTCTTCTCTTCTGGCAGAAACAATCGCTTCTTTTTTGGGTAACCGTTTATCCACCTCACGTTGGATGTCCTCTACTGCTAGAGGAAGACCTGCTGGGCACCCATCTATTATTGCTCCGACGCATCTGCCGTGGCTTTCGCCGAAGCAAGTTATAACGAACTCTTTTCCTATCGAATTAGATCCCAACGATATTCGCTCCTAACACACGCAGATCACTGAAGAACTGCGGATACGACTTATTTATACATTCAACATCTTGAATTTTAGTTTCCCCCTTTGCCCCCAGAGCCGCCACAGCACAGGACATGGCAATTCGGTGGTCATTGTGCGGATTAATAGTTGCTCCATGCAAACCAGATGACCCTTTTATGGTTAAGCTGTCATCGTTCACTATGATGTCTGCTCCCATTTTCTTCAATTCTGTGCTTATGGATTCAAGACGATCTGATTCCTTGTATCTAAGCCGTTTCGCATTATATATTTCCGAACGCCCCTCAGCATAACAGCCAAGAACAGCACAAACAGGAACCAAATCTGGAATATCCTTCGCGTCAATGTCAACCCCAACGAGTTGCCCACCTTTAATCTCCACAAAATCGCTTTCTATCTTAACTTTTGCACCCATATCATTTAGTATATCCAGTATCGCCCTGTCACCTTGAGCCGTTTGATACATAAGATTTTCAACTGTTACCCGTGACGAGGTAACCGCTGCGGCTGCCAAAAGAAAAGCAGCAGACGAAAAATCTCCTGGAACAGTGTGTTCACATGGTCTATAACTTTGATTTGAAGGAATCCACAGCCGAGAAAGTTCAGGATTCACATTACCCTCGAGACCATGCTCAACCAATACTTCAAGGGTCATTTCAACGTAGCCCTTAGACTCCAGCGGGGCAGTAACATTAATTTCAGTGTCCTCTTTTGCCATTGGACACGCAAACAGCAACCCAGAAATAAACTGGGAACTAACATCGCCTCTTATCGAAGTTTTTCCTCCCTTAATTCCCCCTCCATGAACAATAACCGATGAACCCTTTTCTTGAACAGTAGATTCTACGCCCAGTTCCTTTAAACTTTCAAGAAGCGGCGCTACTGGTCTTCGCTTAAAGGATGCCCCAAAAAGGAATGTTGACGCACCAGAAGCAAGGGCTGCAACTGGAATCATAAACCGTAGCGTTGACCCTGACTCTCTGCAGTCTATAGGCGTGTTAGGTGTCTTGAGGGTTTCTTGTCCATGGATTGTACAGTATTTTTCATGCAATTCTATTTCTGCCCCAAGCGCCTTTATTGCCTCTAGTGTCGCTTGTGTGTCATCAGAAACCAATGGATTGAAGATCTTTGAGGTCCCAGCTGACAATGATGCAGCTATAAGCATACGGTGGGTATAAGCCTTTGATGGGGGCGCCGAGACCACACCGTCCAGATGATCTGTTTTCTCGACGGTAATATCCATCTTTTATGTAACCACCCTAGCTTTCTCCAGATTAAGTTGTGCCTCCAGAATTTCGCCCTCACGCTTCATCCAAACTTCTTTCACATAATCTGCCTTTTCTTTATCAACTATGGCAGTAACTGCGGGTCCAGTTCCAGACAAGCCAGCTGCAAGGGCTCCTGAGCTTAGGGCATCTACGGCTGGGGAGGGGTCATAGCCTAGTGTTGAAGAGTATATTAAACCGTTCAGGGTTAAGGCTGCCCAGTAATTTCCATTCAAAGCTTCGTTATATGCTACTTTGACTGCGCCAGCCATGCCTTTTATTCGCTTCACATCCGAGCTTACAGTATATGTTTTTTTTGTTGGAACATAAAACAGAACTGCGGGGGCTTCAGTTATTTCAAAACACTTCACTATTTTTCGTTTCATGTTGTCAGTGATTACGACTCCACCAAAATATGATGCACACGCATCATCGAAGGCTCCTGTTATAGTAACTTTAGCGTCCAATGCGCCATCTACGCCCAGCTTCACTAGGGTAACATCATCTAAGCTACGTTTTAGGGCGGCTGTGGTTGCCAATGCTATGGCATTTGCTGCAGCGCTGCTACTTTTTAATCCACGTGCTACAGGAATATTTGATTCTGTTTCGACTTTGGCGCCAAACTCTTTATCTAAAATGAAATGTTTTAGAATACATTCAACTGTTTTTTGCGCCAAAACAGGGTTCTCTGAAGAGTCAGAACGAATAGAAACATCAACATGCCCAGCTTCATCGGTGAGTTCTACAGTGGCTTTTGTCCACAGGTCCACTCCTACGGCTGCGCCCTTGCCGGTTGCTATTGCATTAATTATTGTAGCTGCGCCGTGAGATATTGCCTTAGCTTTTTGAGTCACATTTAACACCCTGTTTCTTAAGCTCTTTTAATGCTGCCTGCCGCATAACTTCAACAGGAGCAGGGCAGTTAGTCCAGATTTCGAAGGCAACAGCACCCTGATAAATAAGCATCTCAATACCCGAAACAACCTTAGCTTTCACAGCTTTTGCGTCATTCAAAAGTTTGGTATGTAAGGGGTTATAGATGATATCCATTACACACAAGTCAGAGTGGAGTAAATCAGACGGAACTGGGCTGCTCTCAACGTTCGGATGCATACCCACAGAAGTGGCGTTAACCAGAATGTCTGCGGTTTCCAGTTCTTCCGTAAGAACCTTTGATGAAAGCGTTCCACATTTAATTTTGGCGCCAAAACTTTTTACTGATTCAGCTAATTTTTTTGCTTTTTCAGCAGTTCTATTGAGAATAACCAGCTCATCTACATCTTGGGCTGCCTGATAAGCTATAGCTTTTGCTGCACCTCCAGCTCCGAGAAGAACCAGTTTCTTTTCTTCGGGATACACGCCGTTTTCTTGCAGGGCAATCATGGCGCCGTTTCCATCGGTGTTGTATCCAATCAGTTTTCCGTGGTTACTAAGAACTGTGTTCACTGCACCGATACTTTTTGCAGTCGCGTCAACGTCATCTAAGTAGTTCATAACAGCATTCTTGTGCGGCATAGTCACATTCAATCCTTTAAAGCCCATGCTTCTTGTGCCCAAAACTGCAGTCTTCAATTCTTTTGCAGTCACTGTGAACGCCACATAAACTAGATTTAATCCAAGCTCTTTGAAGGCTGCGTTATGCATTACGGGACTTAGGGAATGCTCTACGGGGTCGCCGATGATTGCACAAACCCTAGTTTTTCCTGAGATTCTCATCTTATTTTAGCCCCAATGCCTCGTATGCTGACTTCATTTCCTGTATTGTTAATTGTCCTTTTGCGGTTTTTCTTTTTTCGTCCAGAGATGCAAAAGTGAAGAAAGCCCCAAAAACAGGAGACACCAACCTAGAATGCTTGCCGAGTTCTCCCATTGCAAAACAAACCAGCTTGTTTTTCTTGGAAGCTTCTGAAACAAAATTTAATGTCGTAAGGTTGTCGTCTACAGTTTTGGCGGTGGTTATTATTTTGCATACGTTAGCTCCCAAAGCATTTTCCTTCACTAGAACTTTGTTGAGTTCTGTGGTTGGAGGTGTTCTTTCAAAATCATGAAACGAAACAATAACTTTGGCTCCAGCGGATTTCAGGTTACTGATTAACTGTGTTTGCTTTGGTGTACCCAAGTCAACATCCACATATTCAAAACCATGTCTTGCTGCAGTCAACAATATTTTTTGGCGCTCAGTTTCGCTTGCAGAAAAATTGCCATGCATTTTTGTTGATTTGTTTGTAGCTATCAGAGGCGTCTTGCTACATGAGGGCAAGTCTGATATTTTGTCATGGTTTTTGAGGCTGTCTAGTCGTACCTCAATTATGTCTGCGTGTTGAGAATCCGCTTTTTGTATTAACTCAAAAGCTTCATCAACGGTTTTGGGAGGAATGGAAACGCAGACTCTTATTGTCAACGCTCTATCACAGCTTCTTCTTTAACTAATGTGCCAAAGTGCCTGCCGCCCGCTTCTACGCGAGCAAGAATCTTGTCTCCTTTAGTTAGGTCTGTTACTGCTTTAGAGCCTTCGGGAGTTACAACCCGTATTGTTTCTGCGTTTTGGGCAATCAACTTCAAAGTTTTTCCGTCGTATTCTGCCTCGATGAGAAGCATTGGTCGCCACTCAATTTTTGCACGCGCAACATTGGTTAACCTGACGTTTCCTTGCCGGTCCACAACAAGAACCTCTTCCCCTGACTTCAACTCAGACAAGTACCTTGTCCTAGTAGAGGAAGTAAGAGCATACAACGAAAGAGGACCAGCATTTACCCTGAACGGACGCGTTTCTACATATGGGCTTTCATGAACCTCAGCCTGAACCAAAAACAGTCCACTAGACTGGCAACCCAAAAGAATTCCCTCTCCGGGTTTCATAAGCTCACAGGTATCAATGCAAGCTCGAGCGCCAGTTCCAATCTCCTTAACTTCAACAACCTCAACAGCAACCAACTCAAGCCCCTTAGCCTTCTTCTTCGCAAACTCTGCGGTCTGTTTGAGCTCTTCAAGGCTAGCTGTTTTCAGAACTACTCCATCCGAGCCAAGCTCCAATGTTTCCAAGGCAACCTTTGCCTCTTTTGTGCTGGACACTTCTGCGAGTAGCTTGGTTTTTCCTCTGGTTTTGGCGATGAGGTTCTCTAGGGGGATAATTTTCCAGTCTGGAGTGCCAACAATAACATAATCACAATTGAGCTCAGCCGCGGCTATGGCAGTTTCCTCATCCTGTTTTCCTTCGATAATCATCTTTACAGCGACTGCTCTGCCATTAGCTTTCAAAGCCTTAACTTTCTCAGCGTCAAATACAGAAAGAACAATGATGTCGGATTCTTTTGATGTTGAAGCGGATTTAATTCCAGAATTTTTGGCTTTCGCTACGTCTTTTTCGTCAACAAGCACAACATCGCAGCTCTGAGCAGCAGACGTTAGCAACTTAGTTTTCTGAGTTTCAGCAAGATTGGCATCTATTTCAAGCCAGAGTTCTTTCATTGTTATTCACCAAGAATCTTCAGGGCTTCAGAGACTGACGCATTATCATGAACAAGCGATGAAAGAGCCTTAACAATATTTGTTGGGTCTTCGTGTTGAAACACGTTTCGTCCTATGGAAAGACCTGCGCCTCCAGCAGTCACGGAGTCTTTTACCATCTGCAAAACGTCCTGCGTGGTCTTAGCTTTTGGTCCACCCGCAATAATAACCGGAATTGGGCAGCTGTCTACAACAGTTTTGAATGTTTCGAGGTCGCCAGTGTAGTTTGTTTTGATGATGTCTGCGCCCAGTTCTGCCCCTAAACGGGCTGCATGAGCAACAACATCTGCGGAGTGTGAATCTTTGATGTTTGGTCCTCTGGGATACATCATAGCCAGCAGGGGCATACCGAAGTCGTCGCAGTCGCAGGCTACTTTGCCCAGCATTGAGAGCATGTTGTCTTCCTGTTTAGCGCCCACATTGATGTGGACCGAAACAGCGTCTGCGCCCAATCTAACTGCGTCGTCTACAGAACTGATTTGGACCTTGTTGTTGGGGTCAGGGCAATGTGCTGTAATTCCGGACAAGTGGACTATTAATCCAGTGTTTCCTGTGTCAACATTTTTTGCTATGCCCCTATTGATGAGAACTGCATCAACACCTCCAAGCAGCAACTTGTCAATGATGTTTTGCATGTTCACTAGTCCCTTTACTGGACCTATTGTTACTCCGTGGTCCATGGGAACAATTACTGTCCTGTTGTCGCTTCGGAAGATTCTTCTTAGTCGTCTTTTTTTACCTGATTCCAAAGGTTTCATTCTCCGTTAGATGAACTTCTTTACTTTCAAGTATTCTGCGTTAAGGACGCCGCATCCAGCAGCTCCACGTATGGTATTGTGCCCCAAAGCAATAAATTTCACCCCATCTAACACGGAATCTTTTCGGATTCTGCCAACTACGGTGCTCATGCCTTTACCTTCCATTCGGTCCAATCGTGTTTGTGGACGATCTTTATCCAACGTAACAACAACAGGTTTTTCGGGGGCAGATGGAAGCTTTAGCTTTTGGGGTTCACCAACAAAGTTTTCCATAGCATCAGCTACGGCGTTGGGCTCCGCCTTCTTTTGTGTCTTCACGAAGACGGCTTCCATGTGACCATCAATTGTTGCAACTCTGTGGCAACTGGATGAAACCTTGAAATCTGCAGGCTTTGAGGCAGTGCCTAAAATCTTCTGTGTTTCAGTTTCCATCTTGTCCTCTTCGCCTCCAATGAAAGGAATAACATTATCTACGATATCCAAAGAGGCTACACCCGGATAACCCGCGCCAGATATTGCCTGCATAGTAGAAACGATTAGACGGTCTATTCCAAATTCGTCAAAGATTGGCTTCAGGGGCAAAGTAAGAACGGTTGTACTACAGTTGGGATTGGTTACAATAGCGCCGTCCCACTTTCTTCTTTTTCGCTGTTCCTCTATGAGGCTAACGTGACTACAGTTTATTTCAGGATTCAACATCGGAACGTCAGGGTCCATTCTGTGAGCAGAAGCATTACTAACCACAACGTATCCAGCAGAGGCAAAATCCGCCTCCACTTTTCCTGCCACATCAGATGGCAACGCCGAAAAAACGATGTCTACATCCGTAACTGCTTTTGGAGTTATATCAACTACCTCCATTTGAGCTACAGCTTTGGGAACTGGCGTTGATTGCCTCCACCGAGAAGCATCATTGTATGTTCGTCCTGTGCTTCTTTCTGAAGCTGCAACAGTTGTAACCTCGAACCATGGGTGCCCCTCTAGCAGTTGGACAAATATTTGCCCGACATTGCCTGTTGCGCCTAAAACAGCTGCTTTCAACATTTTTAGTCACCTTTTAATGCTGTTCTAACCAAACTTAGAGCTTTCTCTCTTTCGTTCCAATCTACAAATAGTAAAATGCTGGAAGTGATTGTCATGAGCCCAAAAATGTTAATGCTGTTTTTCCTCAGAGCCTCAGATATTCTTCCTGTGAGACCCGGAGTCTTTTCTAAGCCAACACCCTTGATTTTGAGGAATGCTAACTGTTTTCTGACAGACATAGCCACGGTTTCCTCATGATTCAGGATTACATCATGAACTTTTTCCAGAAGCATCTTAGACCTAGAATTTTCTGAAGTGTACAGAATCATGGAGTCATAGTTCAGGGATAAACCCAGCAGTTCTGCGTGGGTCTTCACTGTTTCCGCAAGCTCTTTTATAACCTGAGGATTTTCAGACACTCCTTTGCCTACAACAGTGATTGATAGGCAGGGAGATGTATTTGCTAGTTCTACATCCAAGTCGGTTGAGAGTGCTCCCTTGATTAATGTTCCCTTTGCATTTAGATCGCCGTGAATGTTCTTGATTACCCTAACTTTCACTGAAGCATCTTTGTATCGTAGAGCTTTTCGGTGAATGAATTTTGTTCCCGAGTCCGCTAATCCAACCAAAGTATTCACATCTATTTCTGGAAGACGCTTAGGATTATCTATCACCTTCGGATCGGCTGACATTATTCCTTCAGCGTCAGTAACTAGGATAAGTTCATCTGCTTCTAAAGCCTTCGCTAAGATGAAGGCTGTTGTATCGCTTCCGCCCCGTCCCAACGTAGTCACTCGGTTATCTTTGGTTCGCCCAACAAAACCTGCAATCACCGGAACAATGTCTTTTTCAACAAGAGGAAACACATTCTGTCTAGCTCTTTTATAGCATACATCCAAGATGGGATTGGCATCTGAGAATGCATCATCTGTTATTATAGGCCATTCAGGGTCATGCGGGTCCACGTAACGTGAGTCCACTCCCTGTGCCTTTAATGCAGCAGCGATGATTCTTATGCTGGTTCTTTCGCCCATCGCCAAAATCTCATCTAAGTCTTTCTTATGTAACTTGCCATTAGAGCTGTTTTTGGCTGCGTGAAAGAGCGTGTCAGTTGTTTTTCCCATAGCCGAAACAATCACAGCTATTTTGGTACCCTTCTTCGCTTCTTCAGCAACTGCCGTAACTGCCCTCAATATACGCTCGTGATCTGCGAGGCTGGAGCCTCCAAATTTAACCACGATTCTTTTGCTGTTTTTTTCATTATTTTGTTTCATAATAACTAAACACTCCAAAAAGCCCAGAAAGCTAAAGACGTTAAAGTTCAGCTAACTGAGCCTAATTATAAAAGAAATAGCTAAAGCTATAGAACATCGAAGAATCTGTCGTTGAAGTCATCGAGTGGCTGTTCATAGACCCAGTTTCCTTTGCTTGACACAAAAAAACTCTCTTCTTATATAAAAAATTATCGTAGAGAAAAAATGGAGACAAAAGACGACTTCAAAGTACGCCTATGCCCATATTGATTGAATTCTTAAACGTATTTTCTGAGTTGCTCTTTTGCTTCGTTGACGCTTTGGAAGCCGTATTTAATTTCTTTGAAGCTCTGCCGCATCTTGATGACATCCTTTCGTACTTCATCTATGGTCCGTTTGCCCTTTACTACATCCAAAATCAAAGAACACAAACACTCTATGTCCTTTTCTTTGAAGCCTCTTCTGGTTACGTCCTGAAATCCTATCCTTAGACCAGACGGGTCACCATGGTTATGCTGATTGTCGTAAGGCAAAAGATTCTTGTTCAAAACAATATGAGCATCCTCAAGACTAAACGCGAGCTTCTGACCGCCACCATATTCCCTAACATCAACAGTAATTTGATGAGAACGGGTAAAACCATTTTTTCGTCCTAGAACCTTCACGCCATTCTCAAACAGACACTTGCCCGCTGTCTGAGCATTCTTAATCGTCTGCTTAGCCAAATCCTTACCATACAGTTTCAGTTCCAAAGCAGCTAATCCCAAGGCAGGAAGCCGCCCAAGATGAGTATTTGAGGCACTTAATGGAAAAACTGCATGTTGCACCTTCTTGATTGCCTTCTTTGTCCGCTCATCTTCACAGTTTGCGAGGATAACTCCGCCTTGAGGTCCTGGAAAAGTTTTGTGAGTTGACGCAGTTATAAAATCAACGCCCTCTCCAAAGGGATCCTGAAATTCTCCGCCCGCAATCAAACCCAGCACATGAGCCGCATCATAAACAATGTATGCACCCGTGTCCTTAGCAACTTTTGCCAGTTCCTTAATGGGATGTGGAAACGGGAAGACGCTGCCTCCGAAAGTCACTATGCCGGGTCTAGCTGCGTCGATTATAGTCGCAGACTTTTCTGCGTCAATGTTAAGTTCATCTATATTGTAAGCGTGATTAATGGTTTCTAACCCGAGCACTCTACCGGCTAAACCAGAGTAGTCGTGAGTAATGTGTGCTCCAGCGCTTAGAGGCAAAACAACCATTCGGTTATTTTTTGTAGCTAATGAGATGCCTTTAAATGTGGCAAGATTTGCGTGGGTGCCAGAGACTAGGCGGACATCAGCCCAGTTGCATCCGAACAGGTTTTTCATTAAATCGGTTGCGTAGTTCTCGATTTTTGTCATGTACTTTTGACCCTGATAGTGTCGTGCTTTGACATGTCCGGCAAGGTCATTTTCGCCCTCGGCGTATCTGGATTCCAAGTCTTTTGATAAGCTTAGTATTTCATCTACTGCAGGAGATTTGAGTCCCTCACTTGCAATCAGATTTATGCATTCTTTTCCTCTGTAACGTTCATGGCATTCGCTGGATTCCAGCAACCCGAGAGCTAATTTCAAGAATTCATCTTCCATCGCCCGTTTTCCTCCCAAACATTTCCTCAGGGCATTTTGTTGTTTTCTGAGCATTGCGTCACTTATTTACATTTCTTCACATGAAAACGGTAGCACCCGTTTATTTCTTCAAGAGTGGTTCTGCCATCGTTTTCTTGTCAAGAACTGGATGTACCATAAGTCAATATTTTGATTTCATAAAGCTTTTCTTTATTTTCAATATCGATTTAGTTGGTGTAATCGATGAGTAGCCGCAAACTCCACTATGGAGTACGCCTAACCGCTGACCAGCTTAAATATTTGAAGAGTGTGGGTAAGCCTTCAGAATGGATACGTGAAGCCGTAGATGAAAAGAGAAGACGTGAAGAAAAGAACCGCAGATCGAAATGAAAAGGGGCACATGCCTGGAAACTACGCAGAAAAACGTGAAGTTTAAGCATACACACGTGTGTTAAATAAAAAATGAGTCTTCATCAGCTTTCTAAAGAGTTGGCTCTATTCCTTTTTGTTGTAGCATAATCGTATAAATTGGTTGAACGTTCTTAATCATCAACCACAATCATTTTTTCAAGTAATAGATGGAAAGCCGACAGAAAATTGCCGAAAAAATTCTTTCTGAAAAAGAGTTGTTTCAAAAAAGTGTCGGATTCATTACAGATTTAAATCTTCACTCCGACACATTTTTATAGTTGGTCGATGGTTTTCTCTCTTTGAAGGTGGTATTGTGTCGGGATATGACGGTAAGAGACCGGAAACAAAAGAAGAATTCATCGATTTATTGATTACAGCAAAGAAAGAGGAAAGAAGAGTAAGGAGGTCTCGGGGGAGCAGATCAACCAAACCGACAATCAAGGGCACGGCTGATGTTATGGGCATTCACCGTGATACTTTGTATCAGTGGATGCGAGAATTTGATGTTGACTTTTCTGACGTAGATGAAAGACAACTGTTTTCTGAAACTTCACAACCCAAAGCATCCACGTATTTGATTGGTGAGGCGTTAATGGGTGAAGGAACAGAGGTTGCCCATGTGGATTTGCTGATTGGCGACAAAGACGGTCCTGTCGGAACTGCTTTTGCTAACGGTTTGTCGAACTTGTCTGCAGGTCACACTCCGCTTTTAGCAGTTATACGTCCAAATCTTCCACCTAAACCGCATACCCTTATTGTGCCAAAGGTTACTGTAAAGAACATGGATCAGACTGGGAAAATTTTTGGTCCAGCTCAGGCAGCCGTAGCAAAGGCAGTTGCGGATTCTGTTGAAGAGGGAGTTATTCCTGAGGATAAAGTTGATGATTGGGTAATCATTTGCAGTGTCTTTATTCATCCGCAGGCTAAGGATTACCGTAGCATCTATCATTATAATTATGGTGCAACAAAATTGGCGCTGTCTAGGGCTTTGGATAATTATCCGTCCCTGAAGAAAATCATGTATGACAAAGACCGGGCAAAGCATCCTATTATGGGCTTCAAGGTGCCTAGGCTATGGAGACCACCATACCTACAGGTAGCCCTTGACGTTCCTAACCTAGAGCGTGTGAAGAAGATCATAAGTGAGCTGCCGGAGAGTGACAGAATTATATTGGAGGTCGGTACGCCTCTGCTGAAGAAGTATGGTGTAAACGTTATTCGCGAAATGAGAAAAGTAGCTAAAGACATGTTCATAGTAGCTGACCTAAAGACATTGGATGTCGGAAAAGTGGAGGTTGATTTAGCCTTTGAGGAGACAGCCGACGCAGTTGTAGTTGCTGGTTTAGCAACCCCAGAAACTATCGACAAATTCATCAAAGAAGCAAAAAGGCTAGGAATCTACGCAATAATGGATTTGATGAACGTTGACGACCCGATTGCTAAACTTCGGTCACTAAAAAGATTGCCTGATGTTGCCATATTACATCGTGCAATAGATGCAGAGAAAACAGGTAAAACACGCTGGGACATAATCAAAGAGATGAAACAAACATTCCAAGGGCAGAAATGTTTAGTGGCGGTTGCTGGAGGAATAACTCCGGAGACAGCACCAGAAGCGTTGGCAAACGGAGCAGACATAATCATTGTCGGGCGATACATAACCCAATCCAAGGATGTAGAGCGGGCAACCAGAGAATTCTTGAAGAGCACAAAAGACATGGCAAAAGACATAGACCTGTTCAGAGTACACGTAGAATAAGGGAATAATCCCCTTTTTCTCTTCTCTTTTTGTTTCTAGGATTTTTTGGCTATTGCATCGATTTCCAGTAGAACACCAGTCATGAGTCCTGCCTGTACTGTAGTTCGCGCTGGCGGATCAATCTCAAAGTATCGGCTGTAGACTTGGTTAAAAGACTGAAAATCACTAAAACTGCTGAGAAACACCGAAGTTTTTACAACATCATTCAGCGTCAAGTTTATGCTTTCGAGGATGCATTTTAAGTTCTCTAATACCTGAACGGTTTGTGCTTCAATTCCGCCTTCAATAATCTTTGAGGTCTGGGGGTCAATAGGTATTTGACCAGATACGAAAACCAGTTTACAGCAAGTTACTGCCTGCGAGTATGGACCTACAGGCTGTGGAGCTTTTTTTGTGAAAACAATTTTTTTAGTCAATTGAATCAGTCCTCGTTAAGCTCTCAGCTAAAAGATAATATATGATTTTGGAATACAGTAGGGTAATGGGTTTTGGATGTAACCCAAAACTTTGCTTTTTGTATCTTGTATGATGGAAAGGCGGATGCTACAATTTAGATGCAGGATGTTTAGTTTAGTTTAGTTTTTAAACAGATGTTTTAAATCTAGGAAAATAATATAACAAAAAATGTTGGTGAACAAAGATTGCCGAAAATCAAAGTAAACGCAAAATGGGTACAAAATGTTCAATCTATCGCGGATAATACACGTGGTCACGGCATAGTTTTGGACTTGGGAGCGGCTAAGGGCGGAGACAATACAGGACCATCAGCATTGGAGTTGGCGATCATGTCTTTGGCTGATTGTGCCGTAACAATATTTGCGGATGTTTGCAAGAAGAGCAATGTTGAAATCAGCAAAATGGAAGTCATGGCAGAGGCAGACAAGCCCGCAGATTCACCCAAATTGACTGGAGTGAACCTGAAAGTCAGCGTAACGTCAAAAGCAAGAAAACCAAAACTTGATGCGGTCTGGAGGAGAACCGAGGCAAACTGCCCAGTGGTATCTATCTTCCAAGATAACATACCCATAAAAATTGAGTTTGAAACAATCACTGAGTAGCTTTCCTTACTCAGCGACTCTTTTTTTCTAAAAGATTTTAGTGTTCGTATTATTGTAGAATTTGTCAATTACCTGATGCTTGTTGTTTTCAGTTTTCATAAGTTAAGTAGCAAAAAGGTTTTTAGCCCAAAACAAACCAGTCAAAGTAAGTGAACAGGGTTTACCATGAAGTTTGTTGATGCTCACATTCACCTTGCAGATGACAGGTATTCACAAAATGTAAAAGAAATCGTGGACGAGGCAAAAAAGTTAGGCATTTTGGGTTTGGTAGCTAATTCTATGGACCTAGATTCAAGTCACAAAAGCCTCAAGTTAGCTGAAGAGTATCCTGATCATGTGTATTCTGCTTTGGGTATTCATCCTTGGAACACCAAGCAACTGAAGCCCAACGAACTTCAAGATACAGCAGATTTGATTCTCAGAAACTCAGAAAACAGGCAAAGAGTGGTTGCTGTTGGCGAGATAGGGTTGGATGCTAGCTATTCTGGAAATGGAGAACCTACAGAAATTCAGAAACAAGTTTTTCATGAGATGCTTTCTGTGGCAGAAAAAACATCCTTGCCCGTGATAATTCATTCCAGAGGAACTACCAGCCAGATTGTAAATATGCTTCCATCTTATAACATCAAAAAGGTTCTTCTTCACTGGTTCAGCCAGCCCCACAGTTTAATACCAACAATCGTAGATCGAG
Organism: Candidatus Bathyarchaeum sp.; assembly: GCA_003096235.1. Next base: position 24,917 of record PIXT01000023.1, read on the forward strand.
GCTACTACATCACCGAAGGACCACCCGCACTATTTTCTGGCGGCATCCGCGAAGTTATTAGACAAATACCATTAACGCACCTTATGACAGAAACTGATGGTCCTGTTCGTTTCAGAGGACCATTTAAAGATAAACTGACTACCCCTGCTTTTATTCCCGCCGTGGTTGATGCAGTAGCTGAGTTGAAGGAAAAAGAGAAAAGTGAGGTTGCGGACCAGATTTTCAGGAATTTCATTGACTTTTTTGATGTGAAATGCGTAAGGGATAAAAGGCATGATGTGGGGACAATTGATGGCTAAAGAAAGTAAGGAACTGTTTACAGGGAGAAAGTGGTGAAAAATGGGAAAAGTACGAACTGAACAGGTGAAGAGGCTAGCTCGCGAGTTGTTGAACAAATATCCGAGCAAATTTACGGCAGATTTCGAAAATAATAAACAGTTTGTGAATGAGTACACAAACATTTCGTCAACGAAACTAAGAAACAGGGTCGCTGGTTACACTGCTCGATTGGCAAGTGCAGCCTATGGTTCTGAAGCTTGCGAACCTGATGAGGAAGAATAAAGAAACTCAAGTTGAAGAAATGGTTGTTTATTTTCTTCTTTATTGAGTTCTGTCGAATATTTTTATAATTAATTACGTATCTTTCATGAGCATATACATTTAGACTGAAAAGAGGGGAACCTGATTGTCAACAATGGATGGTTATAGAAAAGGCTGGGCTACCCGTTATCTAAGGGAGGCAAAAGCAGAGTTGACCGCGGCTAAAAACACACCTTACTTGGCAGCAGGTTTCATGATGGAAGCCCTAACAAAAGCCCAAGCAGCCATCTATTATAGTTTAGGGGATCCCGCGTTTATTGTGCCCATAGTTCATGAGACCCTTAACACTAAACAGAATGTCAATGATCCGATTTTGAATTTTCTTGTCGAAATCGAAAAAACACTCCAACAGTTGGCACAGAGCCCTACTGCAGATAACCAAAAAACAATGGAACAAGTGGCAGACATAATTGAGTTCACGTCTGAAATAGTGGAGCTTTTCGGAGGCAAAAGCGCATAGATTACGAGAGAACACAAAATGGTTATCACAGTAAACGTTAGGTTTTTGGGAATATTCCAACGTCTGTCTGGAAAAAAATTTTTCCCGTTGGAGCTGGAGGATTCGGCAACAGTTAGAGCAGTTATAACTAAGCTTACCGAAACGTTTTCAAACGAATTCAAGGAGGTTCTAGTTGACTCGCAGCTTGATGATCCACGACCAAACGCTCTGATTCTTGTTGAAGGAAAAGAGATTAGCGCGTTAAATGGACTGGAAACTGAAGTTAAAGAATCTGAGGAGATTGTTTTTGTTCCGATGGTTCATGGTGGTTAATTATAGTTCCCTGATGCGTTGTTGTGCATTTTATTTGAGCCTGTTTTTGTGATGAAGGGAAAAGAGAAGTTTATTGTTTCTTCTTTTGCTGTTTGAGAAGTTGCTTGACGCGTTTCTCCATCTTTAACTCGTGGGCATGCTCTTTAGGAGGGAGAGGCAACTGTTTCAGGTATTCTTCTAAGGGAAGCTCCGTTTTAG
>PIXT01000024.1 GCA_003096235.1 Candidatus Bathyarchaeum sp.
CTTGCATTTTAAAGAATATGCCACCCCAGTCTTTGAGAATGAGGTTGCACAAGAACTCTACAAGTACATGCATCCACAAACCTATCAAAGAAAAATTGAGGGAAAAGCTATTTTCTATTTTAGCACCTACAAACGCGATGCCAAAACACAACCCTGTAACGAGTTATCGCATAGGCGCGTTCCAGTACCTCCTTCGATTATAGCGCTTTAACTATAATGCTATAGTAAATTTACTACAAATGGTTAATAGTGAAGCGCCTTGAGGGGAAAATCAGAAAAACCATCTATCCACTCGGAAAATTGACCCCTTTATAAAGCTGCGAGAATGACACTCAACATACTCCCACAACCACAACCGAAAAAACCAACATAGAAATGCAACCGGAGAAAGAAACCAAACACCCAAACAGCAACCAAAAAACAACCCAAACCAAAAAACCAACCCAAAACACTACCCAAACCACCCCCACCCTACGGCAACCACAACTACAACTAAGACAAAAACAACTCAGACAACTGCGCAATAGCAGCATTCTATGGAGGAAACTGCTACAAACTCGGTTTAAGAAATTCTTATGCTCGAAGAACACACCTTTTAGGACACCCTTGTTTTGAGTTTTTTGATATCATAAACCTGTGGTTGGCTTAAGCCTGCAACATTTGGAAGGCTTCTTGTTATTTTTCCCTGATTTTTAGGCAGCGTTTTTAGCTGGGTTTTTATACGACCCTGTCATATTGGCATGGCAAGAAGAGAGTGGGAAGTACCAATTGACTCTTATTGTTGACGACGCAGGCAGCGGCGATATACTCTTCGGCGTTGTAGTAGGAGCGTATCATGAAGAAACCGGTGATTTCAAGTACGACTTGATTGACGTAAGGTTTTATCAAGATATTTTCCGCGAAAAAGAGTACCTGCAAGAGTCCTCACGAGTTGTCGCAAGCTTAGTGTCGAAATTCAATCTAAAAGATGAAGAACAAATTCACATCTGCCAAGGCTGCATCTTTGACGTCGCCGCCGAAGAACTGCAAAAAGTTTACGGCGAAGACCGCGTAAAACGCATCCACGTAGACGGCGAAGCGCAACGACTTGTCGAAATCGCCTACCTCGACGAAATCCGCAACCTAGGCTACGAGCCACTGGCTGAACGCGACGAGAAAAGAGGCAAAAGCTTCTATCACATGATGCGCTGGCTCAAAGACAACCCAGAAATGCTAAAATACGCCAAAACCGGCTGGCCTAAACTCAAAAATTACCAGCTATTCAGACCCTTCCACGCAGCACCCACCTATAAGGCGATGTGCAGCGAATGCGGATGCGAATGCGAAGTACCCTTCCAGCCTAAAGCTGACAAACCAGTGTTCTGCCAGACATGCTGGTCTAACCACAAACCCGCTCACCAAAGACCTCGGCGCAGCCGCGGCAAACGAAAAACAATAAAACATTAAGGTAAGCAAAAATGAACATATTCTTAGATTTTAACGCAAGCTGGTATGTGCTCCTATTCGCCTTTTTAGGCGCCTGGGCGATACTTACCGTTGTCCGACGAAGTCGACTAAATAAACACGAAGTTAAAGAGCAGCTTTTCTTGGCTCTGGGCGGCATGTGCTCTTTAGCTATGATGGAGTTCTTCGCAGTCTCCACTGGATTGTGGGATTATACTCCAGGAAACTGGCCAGTGATTTTGTGGCCAACATACTTCGCGGCAATTCTGTTTGGTTATCAGCTGCTTCGAAGCATTGAGGGTGCGCTTATGCGCCGCCCCATCCTTTAACCTTTTTTGTTTGTCCAGTTTTTTAGACTTATTCCAAACACCGCCGCCATTGTTACTAAGCTTTTTTGATGTTTGACCACAGATTCTTAATTGTTATGAACATTTCTCAAAACCCTTTATATCCATTACAGAACAGAGATATTTTCAGAGCAAAACAAAAACTTGGAAGACGGCATGTTGGAGTTAGCGACCTGCCAGACGGCGGAGATTTACTGCTTTGCCCTTCATGTTCATGGGGTATGTCCGTTCTCGCGTTCGGCACGCGAAAAATCTTTGGGCAACGCAGCCGGTCTCTGTTGGCTGGCGGTTGGCTAATCCAAAACAGCCTCTCCATGCTCCCGATATCTCTCGGTATATACGTCCATATTACATATCCTTATAAGGCATATCAACAAATCGACTAAGCCCCTAAGGAGGCGAAAAACCCAAATGTTGAGTCGAGACTGCGACGGATGCGAAATGCTCCACATGTGCAGCGAACGGTACCGTAAAGTGGGCAAAGACGAGAAGGTTTACTGCCCAGACGGAACAGCACATCTGGTGGACCAAAACTAACTTTCCCTCCCCCTCTACTTTATTTTACCCATAATTCAAATGTGTCCACCTACGAGGGAACCGTGATTGCTTTCTACAGCAAACGCCAATTAAACGAAGCTTTTGAACCACCCAAAGAGACCACCTTTAACCTCTACAAATGCATCCAAAAATTCACCAACCAAAACAAACAAAAAAGCAACAGGGCTGATGAAAAAACAAGCTACTTTTCAAGCCCCCCTTTTCGGGCGATTGGGTTAAACAACTATTTGCGGCTTAACACGAGCGCTCTTAAGCACCGTTAAAGCCCCGTTTTTACCCAGCCGCAGTTGCTTCTCGCCGCGGAAAACACAAACCTGCCCATGTTTAAGCTCAATCTGGTCACCGACATGGATGCTGCCGATTTGAGCTTCCCAAAGGCACAACTTAATTTGCCCCGTTTCGTCGCCAACAAGCGCATTAACAACCATAACTGTGTTGCCAAACTGAGTATGCACCTGCGCCGGCTTGGGAATCTCAAGCACATCAGCCTTTATATTAATCCGCTTCATGCCCGCACGCAAATCCTTAACAAAACTGTAGATTGAATCAGTGTTTTGCTTTGCAAGCTTCTTTTTGATTTTTTCAGAATTCATCCAGCTCTCAAACGGGGTGTCTTTCCTGAGCAGGAACTCTTCTTCCACACGGAACTGGGCAACCACATCGCTTTGTTTAGTTATAAGAAAAATGGTTTCGCCCTTCAATTTACCCCGAAACTCAATGTTGAGGCTCCCACAGGCAGCTTTCTCGTTTTTACGCGCCAAAACCAGCGCTTGGAAAACTTCGTTCGGATAAACCCCATATTTAACTGATAGTAAAGCGAGATGCTCGCCCAAAGTTGATTTTTTCTGTCTCAAATTACCCCACTCAATGGTTAAAGCGCTGAGAAAAAGCCTTGACCCATACCGCCCTATTCACTTTCTCTCTTTTCCTCGAATATATCGAATCTTTCAACTATATGGGCGTTTTACCTATATATGGTTGACTATCCATCAAGTTCCAACCCAGCAAACAGGCAACATAAACTTCAATCCCGCCCAGTTAAAAGGTGACTAAGAAACAAAAAGCACGCTGTTTATAAGCAGGGAGGTTGTCTATGTGGTTACTGTGTAGAAAAGAGTTCTGCACACAAATATAGTAGGAGTTGAAACAGCAAAAAATGTCATACGGTAACAGAGAGATGCACAAAGCAACTTGCGCTGACTGTGGAAAAGAATGTGATGTTCCTTTCAAACCAGACGGCACAAGACCAGTTTATTGCCGCGAGTGCTACAGCAA
>PIXT01000025.1 GCA_003096235.1 Candidatus Bathyarchaeum sp.
GGTTTTTTGTTTTTTGAGATGTCATGGCATACTGGTCTGCCGTATTCTTCTTCTTTGGCGAAGCTGTCTATGATGTCGTCTTGAATATCAAATGAGTAACCCATATTTTCTGCGGCTTCACCTAGCAGTGACAAGTCGGATTCTGGTGCATCACCCAAGATTGCGCCTGTAAGCAGTGTAACTTTGAAGAGCGAAGCTGCTCTTTTGCTTGCCATAACAGTCCACTCGTCCACGGACACATCCTTTTGTTCAAATAGCAAGTCTAGGATTTGGCTCTCGTTAACTGCACGGTAGCCTTCGCTGGTTAGAAGCAATACTCGGGCAATGTTCTCTTCTGAAAAACCAGACTCCATCAAAGCTTGTACGCCTAAAGCGTATGCAATATTTCCGGCAAAGACTGCGGTTCCGTCCCCGAATCGGTTGTCGTATGGGCTGTAAGTGTTCATGAATTTTTTGTGTAAGGTAATTTTGCCTCTTCTGGTGTCATCTAAGTCCACTAGGTCGTCGTGTATCAGGATGGCGTGACGATACAGTTCAACTCCGACACATGCCGTCAAGATGTTCTCGTCAACCTCGCCAGTGTAGCCCTTGTATGCAAGCAGAGTGCTGCATGAAGCCAACCGCTTGCCCTTACGTAACACAAACTCTTTGATGTCACCGTAAACGTTCCCAATAAAGGAATGATACTCTTCTGCTTGCCTTAAGTGCTCATCCAAAAACGCACTAAGACGCTCTTCGATTACAGTGCCGTACTTGTCTAATGTTTGCTCCCAACTCATTGCGTGCCCAGCCAAATTGTGTTACTACAGGGCATGTCAGCGTTTTCTAATAGCTTTTTCCCAAAATGTAATCTTGAGTTAGCTTAAACGAGTTAAGGCACGTATCAGCAAACAAAGTAACTACAGTTGAGCCCCTGTTTTCTTTTGCAACCTTTCTTGCAGCAGCATAATTAAGCCCTGACGATGTTCCAACAAAGTAACCCTTTTTCCACAGGTATTCTGTAGCCTCAAAAGCATCCGCATCATCTACGTTAGTCCAAGCATCAATTGCGTCCCTGTTTCTTCGAACTATCTCAGGCTCCAACGATTCACTGAAATTTCTTAGCCCCTGAATATGATGATTCTGTTGAGGCTGAACAGCAACACTTCTAATCTCAGGATTCTCCGCCTTCAAATAACGGGTAATCCCAACCAAAGTGCCTCCAGTGCCAACACCCAAAACAATGTCCGTCACCCGCTTTTCGCTCTGATGCCAAATCTCAGGTCCAGTGCCCTCAATATGCGCACGGAAATTATTCCCATTACTATACTGATCCAACCAAATCATGTTCGGATCATCCAAAAACAGGTCCTTAACCTTAGCAATAGCCCCATCCCGCTCATTACGCAACGGACAGTAACCATCAGGAGTCCGCTCAACAGCGGTCCCAGTAGCACCTATCCGCTTGAAGGTCTTCTCCCCAACAACGCTAGGTATCACAATCAAGGTTTTAAGACCCAAAAACTTGCCTGCCCTGCCATAAGCGATTCCAAGGTTTCCAGAAGAAGCCTCAACAAAAGTGGAGTCAACAGATTTTACTAGCCCCTGCTTTATCGCAGCTTCGAGCATGTAAACTGCGGGTCTGTCCTTCACAGAGTGGCTCAGCGGGTTGTAGTACTCAAGTTTTGCGTAAATGTCACTGCCGTTGACGGTGTCGATGTGCACTAACGGAGTTTTTCCGATTTTCTGTTTAAGAAGACGTATCTTGTCTAGATAATGGTTAGATATTGTGTCCTCGGAAACTGAAGACAAGTTTTGAGCTTGAACAAAAACGTTCACCAGCCATCCAAATCCCTCATAACAATGTTATAGAAATACCGCAAAACACGGCACATGATATAAGCATTCCGATTTCCAGCATAAGACCAGACGTATACGGTGTACTCAGTTCTGTGTTTTCTTTTTGTGCCGCCTATCCAGCTCTTCAAATATACTGTTTAGGCTGTAGCCTTTTTGAGCAAAAGACACCAGTATATGAAAAATCACGTCAGCCGCTTCAAGCGTAGCTTCTTTGGGGTCACCAGATTTCATTGCAAGAATAAGCTCGGTTGCCTCTTCTCCTACTTTTTGGAGCACAGCATCCTCACCTTTAGCGGTTAAACGAGAAACATAGGACTTTTCGCTGGGATTACGAATCCGCTCATGAATCACCTCAAAGAGACGTTCAAGCATCTTCGAATCAACAGTTACCTCGGCTTCAGGCTTGAGCGGCTTGTAAAAACACGTTTCCTCGCCAGTATGACACACAACACCTACCTGCTGAACTTTAAACAGTATCGCATCATCGTCACAATCCAAAAACGCATTCTCCACCAGCGAGTAGTGCTTGGATTCTTCGCCTTTCATCCAGATTCTGCCCTTGGTTCTGCTCCAATAATGCATCCTGCCACTAGACAAAGTCAAACGCAGCGCCTCCTCGTTCATGTAGGCCTGCATCAGCACAGTATTGTTTGATGCGTCCTGAACAACAACAGGAACAAGACCTTTGCCCTTCTCAAAATTCAGTTTCGCCACGAAATCATCAATCTCTTTCTTGTTAAGCTTCAAACAGTTCATCCTCCATTTAGACTAGACGCATCGGCACTCCTTTCTCTGAGAGGTACCTCTTAACTTCTCCCACAGAATACTGACCCCGATGAAAAATAGACGCAGCCAAAGCAGCATCAGCCTCCCCAACACTCAAAACATCGTAGATGTGCTCAAGATTCCCTGCGCCTCCACTCGCAATAATCGGCAAATTAGTTGCCCTGCCCATGGCACGAGTCAACTCTAGGTCATAGCCAGTTTGCACACCGTCACAGTCCATGCTTGTTGGAAGTAATTCACCCGCACCAAGCTCTTTCACAGTCTTAGCCCACCGTATCGCATCGATTCCCGTAGGTAATCTTCCGCCCTCAAGATAGACCTCCCACCAGCACAGACCCTGAGGAGTATCCACAACAGTCTTGTCAGGCAAATCAGCATCCACATAAACCCTCTTCGAATCGATAGCAACAACAATACATTGACTACCAAAAATTGAAGCAGACTCCTCCACAAGCTTAGGGTTATTCACAGCCGCAGTGTTCACAGAAACCTTGTCTGCCCCGCTAGAAAGAGCATTCTGAATATCCGTAATGTTTCTGATGCCTCCACCAACAGTAAAAGGAATAGAAATCGTGTCCGCAGTTCGTTTCACAACATCTAAAGTTGTGTCCCGCTTCTCGTGAGAGGCGGTTATGTCCAAGAAAACTACCTCATCGGCGCCCTGCTCCTCATAGTCCGCAGCAAGCTCGGCGGGGTCGCCTTCCACGGTTAGGTTCACAAACTGCACGCCTTTAACAACCTGCCCATTCATAACGTCCAGACATGGCACTATACGTTTAGCTAACATTGTTTCACCGTCTCCAAGGCTTCTTTAAGAGTAAACTTTCGCTCATAAATGGCGGTGCCAACCACCACACCCTCTACGTGGGTCTTGGTTAACGAAACCAAGTCATCTAGCTGTGCTACACCGCCAGACGCTATAACAGGAACCTTAACCGCATCCACAAGGTTCTTGGTTTTTTCTATTTGAGGTCCCGCCAAGGTTCCATCCACGCTAATTGGAGTAAAAATCAAAGCACCAACATCCATGCTTTCAAAAGACTTGGCAAGCTCAACATAATCTACTCCCGACTTGTTCTTCCAGCCATGAACAGCCACTTCACCATCCTTCTCGTCAATAGCCACAGCGACACGCTCAGACCCGTAACGGATAACAGCCTCCTTCACCAACTCGGGATTTTTAACAGCCGCAGTTCCAAAAATCACACGGTACGCACCAAGCTTGAGCAGCTCATCAGCCTTTTCTAAGCTTCTAATCCCCCCACCAACCTGCACATTCACATCAACATTATCCAAAATTCTTTTGATTGCTTGCATGTTCTGTCCAGAACCCAACGCCGCATCCAAATCAATCACGTGAACAAGCTGTGCACCCTGCGCCTCCAGCAACTGGGCAGCCTCTAACGGGTTCTCATAGTAAACTTTGTTTCTCTTTGGGTCGCCACGAAAAAGCCGAACACATTTTCCGCCCAAAAGGTCAACAGCGGGAATAACAATCATTCTGGGTTACCTCTTTATAATCCTCACAAAATTCTTCAGCATAGTCAACCCTGTTTTGCTGCTTTTTTCAGGGTGAAACTGCGTTGCAAACAGATTCTTTTTCGCAACCATAGAAGCAAACTTGACCCCATACTCGGTAGTGGTTACAACAACATCCTGATCTGCTGGCTGCGGAAAATACGAATGAACAAAATACACATAGGAACCGTCCTTAACACCTTCAAGCAAAGGGTGAAACTTGTTGAAGTTGATGGTGTTCCATCCCATCTGAGGCGTCTTCACAAAGTCAGGTAGCTTAACCACATCTCCGGAGATGAAGTCCAGTCCCCTAACTGAACCGCCTTCGCTACTTTGTGTGAACAAAAGCTGAAGACCTAAACAGACCCCAAAAATAGGCTTTCCCTGATTCATTGCCTCAGCTACAACATCAGCTATTGGCTCCATGTTTTTGACTGCCGGAGCAAAAGCGCCAACTCCAGGAAGAACTATTGCATCAGCACCGCGAAGGTCAACTGGGTTGTGTGTAACTTGGACTGTGGCTCCCGATTTTTCGAGTCCTTTTCGGATGCTTCTCAGGTTTCCCACGCCATAGTTCACAACTGCCACTTGAGGTATTGCTAAAGAACCCCCTTTGCGCTTGGAACCTGATCTCCGATTCTTGGTTCAACAGTTAGTGCCTGTCTTAACGCAAGCGCTAACGCCTTTATTGCTGCTTCTACTTTGTGGTGCTCGTTGCGGCCGTACAGAACGGTTATGTGGATGTTAGCTTTCGAGGCTTGGGCTAATGACTCAAAGAAGTGTTCTATGTCCTCTGTTTTCAGGTCTTCAATCTGGGCTTGCATTATTCTAAGATTTCGGATACAGTACGCTCTTCCGCCTAGGTCTACTGTGGCTCTTGCTAGGGACTCGTCCATGGGAACGTATGCGGAGCCGAACCGTTTGATGCCTTTTCCCTTGTTTGTTGCCTTGTTTAGTGCTTCGCCTAGCACAAGTGCTACGTCCTCGCTGATGTGGTGCTTTAGGTCTCCGTCTGCTTTGACTTTCAGGTCAAATAGAGCATGCTTAGCCAAACTGACCAGCATATGATCCAAAAACTTGATGCCCGTTTTGACATCTGCGTTTCCTTTTCCGTCAACATCTAGCTCCAAGGCTATGTCTACTTCTTTGGTTTTTCGTGTAGCATCTACTTTTCTCAAGTCAAACACTTCCTTTCAGGCTTGTAAACAGGTATGGAACATCATTCATGTCCGTTACTACTGCGTCAGCTCCATGTTTATTATATTCAGTAAAAAGCTTATTTGAATCCTCTGACGAAGACACAACACCCAGAAAATACAGGTTTTCCAGTCCATTCGCTTTTGCGTTTTCAACGAGTATGGCGTCTGCGATACCATCTCCTATATATACTACGCCTGTTCCATTTTCCACTGTTTTTGTTATTAATTCGATGAATAAAGTGGGGTCAGGTTTTCCAAGTTTTGCCATGTCATCCTCGGATTTGAGCATGTCTCCAAGGAACACAGATTCTTTTTCGTCAAAATATTTAGTGTAACCGTATTTGTCTAGGACGTACATTCCTTGTGGTCTGGGTCGTCCAGAGTAGATTCCGAACGTGCCAAACTGGCTACGTAACATGTTGAGGGTTTCTTTTGTAGGAATAAACTCCTCGATGTCCAGAAGGCTTGAATTAAACCTAAAAAATGATGGAACACCATATATTTTGGTGAACAGCTCTTTGCCTAGATACGTTTCCTCAAACAAACGCTTCAGCAAGTCAGGCTTCTCAAGATCATAAGGCACCAACAATTTGACCAGTAACTCTTTATCTTCCACAAGCTCGGGGTCAACGCCCATAAGAGAAGTCTCGATCGGTTTTTGCTTATCAAGACTGGATTGTGCCAAAAACAGGTCCAAACCAACAATATCATCGTCCTTTAGGTGTGCAAGAGCAGTTCCACTGATTCCGTAACGCCTAAGAAAGTCGCCAACCTCTTTCAGGTTTTGAACGAACCCTTGAACATCCGAGAACAAAATGCCTCCGAACTGATCCACGAAATTTCGTAGAACACTTTTTTGTTCAAGATTTCGCAGTATAAGATTTATGTAGTAACAGATTAGGGCGTAGGACAGCTTCCAATCGTTGTTATACAGTCCCGTGTCCTTGAACTTTTGTATATCCTGCAAGGTGACTAGCTTTCCTGTTTCTCCTGTAAGACTTAGCAATTCTAGAAAATAGTAGTCAACAACTTTTCGTATCGTCTGGCGGTATGACTGGCTAGTTTGAGCAAGCACACCATCAAAGTCAAAGATTATCTTGCCGACCTCACGAAGAGTCTTCTCAGAGCCTGCCCTAACATAAATCTGCTTTTCGTTGCTCAGAAGCCGATAAGACATTGTGCCTACTCCTCCAGTGACGCCTTTAAGGCTGAAACAAAAGTTTCGTTCATGGTTCTGGTTCCAACAGTAACCCGTATGCAATTCTCTAAAAGAGGCAGGTGTCCCCTGTCTTTCACTAGCACATTTAGGTTTTCCATTCTTTGAGTTACAGTTGAAGATTTGAGCTTATCTTTGGCTATTTTGAACAGAATAAAGTTTGCGTCTGAACGATACGGTTTCACGCCATCTATTTGTTGCAGATTCTTCATCAGCCATTCCCGCTCGTTGACTACAAGGTCTAACTGACCTTTGAAGTAATTCCAGTTCTGCAGCGCCAAAGCTATAGTTTGCTGGGTCACTGAATTCACGTTGAATGGACCCACTACTCTTTGGACATATTTTATGACATGCCTGCTTGAAACAAGATAACCAAGACGGAGCCCAGCTAAACCGAACGCCTTCGAAAAACTTCGCAATACCGCAAGGTTGTCATAGTTTTTTATCCAGTTCATGACCGAACCTGCAGCGAAGTCACCGTAGGCTTCATCCACAACCACGATGCCCTTGAATTCTTCCAAGAGCCGTTTTATATCCGATTCTCGAAACTGGTTTCCTGTTGGATTGTTTGGAGAACAAACGAAAAGCAAACGGGTTTCCTTGTCTGCCTTCTTCAATATGGAGTCAACATCCAAGTTGAAGTCTTTTTTCAGCATAACTGTGACTTTTTTGCCCCCATACAACTCCGCAAAGAAGGTGTACATCGGAAATGTTGGCTCAGCAACCATGACCTTCGAGCCTTTTCGGATGAACACTTTCATGAGCAAATCCATGATTTCGTCTGCACCATTCGCCACAGCAACCTCAGACGTGTTCAAATTCAAGAACTTTGAGATTGCTTTAACTGCTAGGCTTCCTCGGGGTGGAGGATACGCACGAACATCAACACGTTGGCAGGCATCAAGCAACAGTTTTTTGACAGGCTCTTTGGACACGGCGAAGTTTTCGTTCAGATTCATTTTCACAAGCTTTTCTTCAGGTTTTTGTTTAAGGATAGTTTTGACTTCGTAGCTGGAAAGCTCTTGGACTTCTTTCTGAACCAATTTTTTGATTTTCATTTTTGTTTTTCCCCTCTTATTGAAACTGCTTTTGCGTGCGCATCAAAGCCCTCCATTTCGGCGAGGGTAACTGCAGTTTCTTTCAGGTTATTGTAACCTTCTTTGCTGCATTGAAGGAAATTCATTGTTTTAACAAAATCTAGACTTGAAAGCCCAGAATAAATTTTTGCGTAACCTGCCGTAGGTAACACATGATTAAGTCCAGACGAGTAATCACCAAACGATACTGGCGAGTAACCGCCCAAGAAAACTGCTCCAGCGTTTCGAATCTTGCTGAAAACCTGATTGGGAGTTTTTGTTTGAATTTGCAGGTGCTCTGGAGCCATCATGTTTGATAGTTCAATTGCCTCTTTGATGTCTTTGACAGTTACTATTAGCCCTCCTTTTTCTAGCGAAGATTTTATGATGTCTATTCTTGAGCTTGACTTCATCTGGCGGTATACTTCATCTTTAACTGTTGACGCCAACGTTTCAGATGGGGTTAAAAGAATAGCCCAAGCCTTTGGGTCGTGTTCTGCTTGGGCAAGAAGATCAGCCGCAACATATGAGGCGTTGGCGGTTTCGTCTGCTATTATTAGGACTTCGCTGGGTCCAGCTGGAACGTCTATGGCAACGTTCCGGTTTACTTCCAGTTTTGCGGCGGTTACGTAAACGTTTCCGGGTCCCACAATCTTATCCACAGACTGTACCGTACCTGTACCGTACGCCATAGCAGCTATAGCCTGAGCCCCGCCAACCCTATAAAACTCGCTCACACCAGCAATGTCCGCCGCAACCAAAAGAGCAGGATTAACAGCTCCACCAACTCCGGGAGGCGAACACACAACAACCTTTTCAACACCAGCCACCCTTGCGGGGATAGCGCACATAAGCACTGAAGACGGATATGCAGCTTTTCCTCCAGGAGCGTAGACACCAACACACGCTAAGGGTCGGATTACTTGCCCGAGCGTTACGCCGTCCACAATTTCCATACTCCACTTGGCTCTAAGCTGTTTTTTGTGGAAGCCCGCAATATTATCCGCAGCTTTTTGTAAAGCGCTAACCTGCTTTTCGGTCAGCTTCTTGTATGCTTGCTTGATTTCTTTGTCTGTGACCTTCAGTTTTGTTGAGTCTAAGCGTACCCTGTCAAACTTTTCGGTATAATTCAAAAGAGCCTTGTCGCCCTCTTCCTTAACATCATCTATTATCGTTCTGACCGTGGAAACAATCGAAGACAAATCAGCTTTTCCCCTGTTCAAAAACCTGTCAAGTCCTTGCTTCTTGAATTCTTTAGAGGATACAATTTTCATCTTGTTAATGCGCCTCCTTGCAGTTTGGCTTGTAGCTCGCTGACTTCTTTTTCAAATGTTCGGTACGCAATTTTGTTGCAGGCTAATCTGCATGTCGAATCAAGTATGGTTCCGACTATTCTGAGTTTATTTTTTCGTAACGTTTCACCGCTTGACGTAATATCTACAATCATCTGAGCCAAACCCAGTTTAGGTGCTAGTTCTGCAGTTCCGCTGACTTCAAGAACTTCCACTTGCTTTCCAAGTCTTTCAAAGTATTTTCGGGTTATGTTCGGGAACTCTGTTGCGACTCTGGTCAATGTGGGAACGTCGTTTACTGTGTTGATCTGCGATTTTTCGGGCACTGCAACAACAAGAGTTGCCTTTCCGAATTCTAGGTCCAGCAATTCGAGGACGTTTGCCTCTCTTTCAAGTATTAAATCGTGCCCTGTTACGCCAAGGTCAACAGCGCCGTAGTGCACATAGACAGGTATATCATTGGCTCTGGCAAATATTGCTTCATACCGTGGGTCAGAGGTCTTGGAAACGTAGGTTCTTTTCTCCTCCAGTATCGTTATTCCTGCTCGAGCTAACGCATCCATTGTAGGCTGCTTGATGCGCCCCTTGTTTGGCACTGCGATACGAATCTTTTTTTTCATTTACCTTTGACCTCCAATGTTCTCAGAAACGTTTCGAGGCTTACCTTTTTTGTTGAACCCAATTTTATGTCGTAAACGGTTACCGGAGCATCGATGGAAGAGTCAACACAAACAACATAATCTGCCTCCATAATCTTTGCGTACTCTATGGTTTTTTCAAGACTCCTTCTTGTTACTTCCAACGAAGCAATTACTCCTGAGTCACGAAGAAGCTTGACTGTCTGCACTGCAGTGTCTCTGAAGTTGGATGACACAACAACTTTGATTTTTTTGTTGCTCGGAATTTCGAAGCCCTGTGCTGTGAGTGCTTGGAGCAGTTTCCCGATTTCTAATGCGAAACCTGTTGAGGGCAGGTTAAGTTTTCCGAATTTTTCGATGAAGTTGTCGTATCTTCCTCCGCTACCGATTGGCATACCCAAGTTTGGAACTGATGCCTCGAACACCATTCCTGTGTAGTATTCTATTTTTCGGGTTAAGGAAAAGTCGAAGAAAACCACATCTTGTATCTTATAATCCTTCAATGCATCCTGAAGTTGTATGAGGCTTTCTATCTGCTTGTTTGCTTCATCATACTTTGAGCCGCTTAAAGACACCGAAGAGACTTCAGTTAATCTTCGGCAGGCAGAAAGCTCAAGGAACGTGTCTGTTAAGGTTGATGGAAAATTGTTCTTTTCTATGAAATTTTTCAGTCCCACAGAGTCTCGGCATGCTAGTAAACCCTGAACAGCGACTTTTTGTTGCTCATCTAATCCCGACGCATCCAATAGGCCTTTGAGAAGGCTGGCGTGACCCAAATCTATTCGTACATCATTCAAGCCAACCTGCCTAAGAGACGATACAAGCAAAGCCAATATTTCGGCGTCAGCTTCAGAGGTGTTACAGCCGACAAGCTCAACCCCTGCTTGGCAGAACTCTCGTTCTGTTTTGAGGTATGATTGGCTGTACCTGAAAACATTGTTCACGTAGAATAGCCGAATAGGCTCTGGCGTGGACTGCATTCTAGTGGTCACGATTCTTGCGACTGGCGCAGTCATTTCTGCTCTTAGAGCCAAAAGTTTTCCGTCGAAGTCTTGGAACTTGAACATGGCGTCGACCAGTTCTGATCCTACACCTGTGGATAAGGTTTCGACGAATTCGATTGTTGGCGAGCGGACTTCGCTGTAGTTCCACAACTCAAAAGTTTCTTTTAGCTGGTTTTCGATGTAGCGGTATTGTTTGACTTGGTTAGGCAGAACGTCTCGTGTTCCTTTTGGGGTGTGTAGGCGTGTGAAGGTTATTCCTCCTGTTCATCTCTTACTTCTCCGTGGGTAATTTGTGGGTTGAAACCCATATTCCGCACATCTTATATAAAGCTTTCCAGAAGAGATAATGGAGACCACAAAACATGCGAATGACCGAAATAGTAAGAGTAGACTCCAGAGGAAGAATCACAATGCCCGCATCCATTCGCGAAGCCATAAGGCTCTCAGAAGGAATGTACGTCATGCTAATAGCAGACCTAGACAAAAAAGAAATGCGGATAGCCCCATTTGCCGACCCAGAAGCAAAACTAGTCGAACTGAGCATCACATTCTCAGACATCCCAGGCGCTCTCGCAAAAGCGGCAGGCATCCTAGCAGATGAGGGCGTTGACCTATTATCCAGCGAATCCAGAACTCTGCGAAGAGGAAAATCGGCTGAATGGGTTGTGGTTGCCGACATTTCAAGATGCAACTGCAAGCTAGAAGAATTAGAGCAGAAAATAGTTACCCAAGGCACCGCTGAAGAAGCAAAGTTTAGAATTTACACATAATATTTTGTTATAAACCAATGCCAGATAGCCTTCAAATGAGTAGCTGCACATGAAAGAGAAAAACTATGCACTGTTCGGAGTTTTTGGACCTTTACTGGTTTACGCATCCATAATTGTCTCGCTTGTTCTTTCTCCATGGTTCAGCTGGGAAACCAACGCCCTAAGCGACCTTGGACATGCAGCCAACAGTGAGGCGGCTTCAGTATTCAATCTTGGATTGTTGCTTGCGGGTTTTTTGCTAATGGTCTACTCGTTAACTGCTTTCAAAAAACACGCCAAATACAGCAGCACATTCTTGCTGGTTTCAACGTTTTTTGTCCAGTTGCTAGCCGCATTTAATGAAGCGTATGGTTCTCTTCATTACACGGTGGCAGTTCCCCACTTTTTAATGCTAAGCGCTACATCAATCATTTACAGTTACGAAAAAAAGTCAGCTTTTGCGATCACCACATTTCTTACAGTAATGTTCTTGTGGCTACTTTACGCATTAAACATATTCAACATCGGCATTGCGGTTCCAGAAACAGCATCAAAACTTGTCCTCGCATGGATAATGTACTCTGGCATCAAAATCTACTTTGGCAAAGAATCTAGTACACTGTAATGCTTCTGGTTCCGGGGAGTTTTCTTATTTTGCTAATTAGTTCTGAGGGAATTTCTCCTTCAAGAATCAGGGTTAGCTTAGGGTGCGCACTTATGCTGGGGTCTTCTGCCAGAGCTTGCCTGATACTAAGTCCATTCTCTGACACAATCTTGGTGACGTCGGCTATGATTCCTGTCTGGGCAGCGTTTTCAGGAACAAAAACAATAACACTTAGATTGAATTCTCGAGCAACCTCCTGCAGTGAACACACTTGTATGAGGTTCATGTAGATGGTTTTCAGTTCGTTCTTTGAGAGTATTGTTTGGACTGTGCTGTCGACGGCTCGGCGTTCAACACCTACTTCTTTTCCGATTTGTGTGTGGGGTATCTCGATTCCTCCACTGACGACTTTGCCGTCTGCTCTAACTTGGAATCCTCTTTCAAACAAGAGCTGTGCAACACGTTGTTGGGCTGGAAAATCCTTGAAAAAACCTTTGATTTGACTCCACATATGCATCATGCTCAAAGTAAACTGTTGTTCGGCAAAGCTTATATAAATGCTTCAGGGTAAAAAAAGTTAATTCTCAAATCCAACAAAGAAAGTGATTATTCATGGCATCCAAAAAGATATTGTTAGACGAAGAAGAAATACCCAAACAATGGTACAACATTTTACCAGACCTTCCCAAAGAATTACCGCCCATGATTCATCCTGGCACAAAGGAACCCGTGAAGCTTCCGCCTCCACTGTTTCCACTTGAGTGCCTCAAACAGGAGTACAGCATGGAACGGTGGATAGACATACCGGAACCAGTCCGTGAAGCTTACCGAGTTTGGAGACCTAGCCCACTATTCAGGGCAACTGGACTAGAAAAAGCACTAAAGACACCAGCAAAAATTTACTACAAATATGAAGGAGTAAGTCCTGCAGGAAGCCACAAAACAAACACTGCGGTTGCCCAAGCATACTACGCTGCAAAAGAGGGACTAGAACGAGTAACAACCGAAACAGGGGCAGGACAGTGGGGCTCCGCTTTGTCATATAGCGCCCAGCTGTTTGGAATTGACGCCACAGTTTACATGGTAAGCGCAAGCTATCACCAGAAGCCCTACAGAAAAAGTATGATAGAAACGTGGGGAGCTGAAGTATTCCCTAGCCCAACGAACAGAACCAAGAGCGGCAGAGCAGTTTTAGAGTCTGACCCAGACAGCACGGGCAGTCTTGGAATTGCTATCAGTGAAGCTGTAGAAGAAGCTCTTACCGTCGATAACGTGAAGTATACTATAGGAAGCGTGGTTAACCATGTTTTGCTTCATCAAACGGTTATTGGTCTTGAAACCCAGAAACAGTTAGCTATGGTGGATGAATATCCTGACCAGATTATCGGCTGTATAGGTGGAGGAAGCAGTTTCTCAGGACTTTACTGGCCATACTACTATGACAAAGTTAAAGGTAAAGCCGAAAAGGATGCAGAGTTTATTGCAGTTGAGTCTTCGGCATGCCCAAAGGTTACAAAGGGATACTACACATACGACCACGGAGACACAGCAAAAATCATACCATTAGTCAAAATGCACACTGTAGGTCACACTTTCATACCTGCACCAATCCACGCTGGAGGATTAAGGTACCACGGAATGGCTCCAACTGTTAGTCTGCTAAAAGATGAGGGCGTTATTAAATCTCGGGCATACAACCAGCTTGAAGCGTTTGATGCAGCAAAACTGTTCACAAAAACTGAGGGAATAATTCCTGCACCTGAACCTTCTCATGCAATAAAGGCTACGATCGACGAGGCGTTGAAGTGTAAAGAAACAGGTGAAGAGAAAACAATTCTGTTCCTATTGTGTGGTCACGGGCACTTTGACATGAAAGCTTACGACGACTACAACAACGGCAAGATGCTTCCATACGAGTATCCACAAGCGAAAGTCAACGAAGCAATGAAGAAACTCAAGCAGCTTTATCCATGGCTCAACGACGAACTAGGCAACATCGCATAAAACAAAAACCAACCAACACTCTCCCTTTCTTATTTTTTTTAAAATTTAAGTTGCAGTTTTTAGGGCACCAATTCAGGCTTGACAATTATTTGGTTCTAACAGTAGAGGTAGAAACAGCTATAGAGAAGCTCTGCAAATGGTTAATAAACCAAAAATGAGACCATAATCTAAAAGGTGGGTGTTCAAGATTTACTGCACAAAATGTGGCGAAAAGCTGGCTGATGGGTCGAAGTTTTGCACGAAATGTGGAACCCCAGTAACGACTGAAGCAAAACCAGAGAGCACAGTTGTTGAAAGGTTCGAAAAAGATGCACATCTGCAGGAACACTGGATAAAACGAGTTGTCGCATATGTTATCGATTCTATAATAGTGAGTATTGCAACTGGAGTTTTGGCTATCCTTGCCTTGGTGCCGTTCTTTATGCTAAATCCTGCAAGATTCATTAACAACACTAATTTCCAGTTCGCAGTAGGTGGATTATCTGTTATTTATTTCATTATCGCCGAGACAAGTTATGGTACCACAATCGGTAAGAATTTAATGGGTCTCAAAGTTGTTACAACAGCAAACCGAAAAATAAGCATAGAAAAAGCGTTCATACGAAACATAAGCAAAGTAATTCCAGGACTACCGATTTTGGACGTAATCGGCGGCTTAATAGCTTCAACAGATCTTCACCAAAAATACAGCGACAAAATAGCCAACACCACAGTTATTTCAATCACCGATTCTGACAAAACGTAGGTTGCATGGAAACCTAAGTTAGGCTGAGTGTTTAGATTCGGGAAATTGCCATAACTGCTGCTCTTGCAATCAGGGAGACGCCTATAATTATTAGTATTATGGACCAGAAGGCAAACCATTGTGTGTTTTCTATGAGAAATGTTTGGATTAGAACTGCTGCGCCTGTCCAGTAAACCAAGTTACCCACTGTTTCTGATCGTTTTTGCCAAGAAGAATGGACAATAAACCGTAACGCCAGCATGACAACTTGTAATATACTCCAAGCTATGCTGAATTGTCCAACAGCTTGATAGACTGTTATGTGTGATAGGGGTAACTCGGGTCCAAGGAACATGGCATCCGTGTTTGGGACATTTACTATGGAGATATCTCCAAAGAAGTCCATGATTGCGTCGAGCAGGTTGGGTGTGATGACAAAGATTGCTCCGACGAGTAGGAGAAAAAATCCAGCGGAAATTGCGGTGAAGAGCCCCTCTTGAGGTTTACAGGGTGATTCTTTGTTTTGGTTCAAACAATTCACCTCAACAGTTGCTTTCTTGCTTTAAGGGCTTATAATATTTCGCTATGAATAAGCAAGGTGCATGTTTTAAATACTCATCATTGAAATAATAAAGGATTAGACTTGTGAAGGGTGAAAAAAATTGCCATATTGTCATAAGTGTGGCTCAGAAGTCAAAGAGGAAAACGCGTTTTGTCCCCAGTGTGGTGCAACTTTAAGGGCTAAAGAAACTACACCACCTGAACACTACAGAAACGAGAAGGCAGAAAAAGAGGAAAAACAAGAGAAACATGAAAAAGAGGAGAAAAGTGAGCATCAAGAAAAATATGAGAAACAGCAGTTCGGCGTTTTAGGTCCACTGGTCGGCGGCATCATCCTGATAATAGTGGGTTTCATGTTCTATCTTGCAGTATCTGATGCCATTAACATAGGTTCTGTGTTTCCATTCTTCTTAATCATAATTGGCGGAATTGTGATACTTGGAGTATTGATAGGCGCAGTTACTGCTAGAAAAAAGAATCCGATGCCGTAAACCCAATTTAGGCTATTAACAGAATTGCAGCTATTGCGTGTTGGACGAGGACACAAATGAGTGGAGTAGACATCCTAAAACACATTGTTGCTCCGTGGCACGAATCTTTAAAGAATCCCGCAGAGGCACAGCAAAAAGTCCTAGAGAAGCTGCTTGAAGGCTACGCCAAAACAGGTTACGGAAAGAGCCACTTTGCTTCAGAAACCAAAGACGGCACTAGTTTTCGTGCAAACTTTCCAACAATCAACTATGTTGGTCTTCGGTTGTACCTTGAAGAAGTTAAAGCAAAAAACTACTCGGCTATACTGCCTGAGCCGCCGTTATGTTGGGTGATGACCAGAGGCTCCACAGGCAAGTCTAAGGTTCTTCCAGTCACCAAAACACATATTGAACAGATTTTCAGTTGTGGAGCACGAGCTATAACAAACTATGCCTACAGAATGAGCAGCATGGATGTTTTGGCGGGAAAGATACTGAACCTTAATTTTCCGTCAGCGGTAACAACCATTGATTCTGGTGGAGAAAAAATGGTTTATGGATACAGCTCAGGAACCTACGCGAAACTTAATCCCATGCTAAATCGGGTCAGCCTTTTGCCCAGACAAGAAGAAATAGATGCATTAGGCTCTGGCATCAGCAGACATGATTGGGAGAAACGATTCGAGCTGGTTTACCAAAGAGCCCTGAATCAGCCTGTGGTAGCGGCTATTGGCGTAACGCCTGTGATTCTTTCTTTTGCCAGATACGTTAAACGCAAACATGGAAAGGCGCCTAAGGACCTGTGGAATCTTAAGGTTCTGGTCTGCACTAGCGTGCGAAAGATTCAGTTCAAGTATGGTCCAATTCTCAGGAAACATTTCGGTGAGGTTCCGATAGTTGAGATGTACAGCGCCACTGAAGGAGCCTTTATGCAGCAGCTTGATGATTTGCCGTATGTTTCTCCGAATTATGATGCTTACTATTTTGAGGTTCAAACAGGTAAAGGCACCAAGATGCTTCATGAACTGGAGCGTGGCGAGTGGGGGCGACTCATAATTTCGTCTTGCATGTTTCCCAGATATGACATAGGCGACATGGTTGAAGCTATGGGAAAAAACTATTTTCGAATCTTCGGAAGAGCCACTGCCCTAACGATTCTGGAGCACAGGCTGTATAGACTGCTTTTCAGCAAATTCATTTAGAATCAAAAGACATGTAACTAAAAGAAGCCCAGAAAATTAAGTGATTCCGCAAACCAAAGTTTAGTTAGCTCACTAGCCTTTTTGTTGTAATCGCGTCAGTTGACTTGGTCTCGTGAGGCAAATCACAGCTAAAGACTAGGTCACTAACCAGCCCCATTAGCTTGTCTAAGCCTAAGCATAGTCAAGCCAAGAGTTTAGTTAACAATTCAACCAATAGTTAAGGTCTATTTCATTTGAGGCAATCGCATGAAAGAGCATATAGCCAGCAGCTGAATAGTCAACTAGTTGCCGATTTGCTTATGCTTACCCTCCAAATCGGGCAAGTTCGTATATTTAATATGTGTTCTATATAATTTTTAAAAAGCGCTAATTCTATTTAGTTAGTTGTTTTCAAGGGTTTTTGACAGGGTTAATGAAACAAAATTATGTTGTTTTGCCCAGCGTCCGCCGCATATATAAGACATATATATCCTAAAAAATGTGCAAGCGTTTTCACAGCATACACGGTGATGAGTTACGCCCAAAACAGTGGACTGGATTTTTGTTGCAACAAATCATTACGAGAACAGGCAACTTCGCTGA
>PIXT01000026.1 GCA_003096235.1 Candidatus Bathyarchaeum sp.
ACTGAAATGTTAACCGAAAACCCAACGTTAACGTTGTGTGAGGATGTTTCCTGCATTTGGTGCCGCGAGTTGGAGCGGAGAATGAACTTGTTTAGTAGAATTGAGAATCCAAAATTCTTTCAAAAAAATGGTATAGCCGTTAATCTTACCGCGTTAGTTAACCGTGTACGCTTAAAACGTTTCAATTTGGTGCCGTTACAAAAAGGAAACGGAGACTCTATCGTTGAACAACCCTCTACACGACCGCAATTCATTAAACAATCCATGAAAGACTTCGTTTTGGCTGTCCGAGCAAAGTTTCTTTAACCTTTAACATGTTTAAGAAATGACTTGCTACGTTTTCTTATGATGTTCTATTTTCAACAAAAAACGCAGCATCACGTTATAATCTGTACAAAGACTACCCATAAGACATCACCTGAATTGGCATTCCTATTAGTGTCAGCGCTACAGTTGTAACAGTACGACGTTATTGTGCTTCCTTGAAATCTTGGCGGTTTTCTGGTTTCTGAAAGGTTATCATGTAATTGTATCCAAGGTCGATTATGTTTGTCTTTTCAAAACCGTGTTTTTTTAGTGACTCTTCGACTTCTGTTGGCGCCAAGCGCATTTGTAAGGGTGGACCAAACGGCTGTGCTTCTTTTTTGCAGTTGATTATTGATAGTTGTCCATCTTTTTTTAGAACCCGATAGATTTCTTTGAATAACTTTTTTCCGTCTTCAGCGAGACCAATTATATGAAGTACCGTAGCAATCAAACAAACATCGACACAGTTGTTTTTTATGGGTAGTGGATGACTAATGTCCGAAACCATCGCTTCAACATTTTTGAATCCTTGAGAATCAGCCAGTTCTGTTAATCCATCGACCATTGTTTTCGATATGTCTAAGGCGTATACCCTTCCAGAATCACCAACAATTTTTGAAGCATGCACCGCGTAATCTCCTACGCCGCAACCAAAATCAAGAAAACAGTCGCCTTCTCTGAGATTAAGTTCATTAAAAACAAGCTGGGGGTCATGCATGTGGTAACTGCTTTTACCATGTCTGCGCCCTTTCAGTTCACTAATTGGGGGAATCCCTCTGTTTTTGTTACCTTTGTTCACTTTGAAGTGTTTCCTCCATCTCTTTTCTGTTGTTTTTGATTACTTTGATGCTGAGCACAAATGCCACCGTCATTATGGCTGCGTTTAGAAGGAATGGTGTTATTAGTCCCGAAAAATCGAAAAGAAAGCCACCAACAAGAGGTCCTAGAATTGTTCCGATGCTTGACACCGAGTTAGTTATTCCCATGATGTTTCCTTGTTCGTTTGCCGCGGTTCTTTTGGAAACAAAGCTTCTGGCTGATGTTAACAGGGTTCCTATTCCGCATGCTACCATTGTGACGGAAGCTATGAACAGTAAAAAGTTTGGAATCAAAGGTATGGTCAGCATTCCCAGCGTCATTAACAGGGTTCCAGCTGCGATGAGTTTGCTGTCATCAACTTTTTGTGCCATTTTTGCAATTACTAGTCCCTGTAAGATGATTTCTGTTAAACCAATGTACATAAACATGTAAGACATTTCTACGGTTCCAAACCCGAAAAAGGATGCTCCAAGTAGGGGTAGAATAACTGGAATTGTTGAATGGGCGATACCCTGAATGAAAAAAACCGTTAACACAAGTCCTATTAGCGGTCTGGTGAACATTTCTGTCATGTTTTTTGGAAGCTCGTGGAAATAGTCTAGTATGCCTGTTTTTTGGCTCCGTTGCTTGGTAGCTATTGATTCGGGTAGAAAGAAGAAAACAAACAGGAGATTCAACGCTGTCAAAATAACTGCTGTTGTGCCGACTGCCCAGAATCCGAAAACGCTTAGTGCGCCTCCGATGGCGGGTCCAATTATTAATCCTGCTCCATGGGCTGCGCTTACCCTGCCTAGTCCTTTGGTTCTTTGTTTTTCGTTGGTCATGTCCACGATGTATGCTTGGGCTACGGCGCCTTCTGTTGCTATTCCCGCAACTATCCGGGAGAAAAGAAGTAACGCGAATGAGTTTGCTACCGTGAAAAGAATGAAGCTCAAACTGGAGACAAGAATAGATACTAAGAGGATTGGTTTTCTTCCCATGTTATCTGAAAGCCGTCCTAGTATCGGTGCGAAAATGAACTGCATTACGCAAAATGCTGCGGTGAGAACTCCAATCCAGAATGCTCCTACGTTGAATGTTGCTGCATAAAAGGGGATAAGGGGAATCACCATCCCAAAGCCTGTCATGTCTATGAATACTGTCATAAATATTAGGAAGTTAGGCGAAAGACCGAACCGAGCTTGCTTGTTTTTACTGGCGTTTAAGTGTCTCTCCATTATTTCTGCCACCGACTACGGATGAATCAAGCTTTCGAAGTATACTTCAGGGGGAATGGCGTTCACCTCAGCGTCTTTTACTTTAGTTTTCGCAATTCGTCTCTCGAGTTAGAAATAACTTTTTTGATTCTATCGGCGTCTATGCCTTCTGCCTGTAGCCTGGACATTTCGCTGAGGAGTGGGCTGAGGATGTCCAAGTTTTCAATGACTGTGAGGTGGAAGTCTTTGGATAAAGCCAAAGTGAAGTCTTCGAAGGTGTTGTGAGCCAGCAGAATGGATTCGCGGACTTTTTGGGAGATGTGCTCTTTTAGTGCATCGTGTTTTTGAACAATTTCTTTTCCTTGTTCGGTAATTTCGTAGATTGTCTTGTTGCCCTCTTTTTTTCCAACTATCCACCCTTCGTCTTGCATGGACTTTAACAGGGGGTAAACTGATCCTGTGCTGGGTTTCTCGCCGATTAACACTTCAACTCTTTTCATGATCTGGTATCCGCTGACGTTCTCCATGGAAATTATTTTTAGCATGCACATTTTGAGCAAGCCTTTAATCAAAACACCACAACCAATATATCGATATAGACATATCTACATCGATAGCTAAAAAGCTTTCCTTAACTGTACAATTCAGTTTTTTGGTCCTGACAACAAACCCAAAACAATCGATGATTAACACAAAGACCTGTTGCATGTCAAAATATTATTTGTTCACAACTTGGTAAAAATGTCTAATGTTTAGGCTAATTGCCTGTATTGTTACAAACTGTTTTTTAGAACTGCTGTTGCCAAACCTTAAATCCAAAATTCTACAATTATATTTTTAGTGGTTTTTATGGTTATAACAAAAAAATCCATTTTAAACTATGAACTCTTTGGAATGCTTTTCATTTCCCTGATTGGAGGCATGTTGCACTTTACTTTTGAGCTTTCAGGCAACCAACCACTTGTCGGAGCGTTTTCTGCAGTAAACGAAAGCGTTTGGGAACACCTCAAACTTGGGTTCTGGCCTGCAGTTTTGTTTGCGCTCATAGAATATCG
>PIXT01000027.1 GCA_003096235.1 Candidatus Bathyarchaeum sp.
CTCCACCGCCATCAGAACCCACCTTTCCCACTGCTGATGAAGTGGCTCAGAAAGTCTTAGAAAATCTACCCGACAGCCCAACTGCTCAAGAGATTGCACAACAAGTCACGAGTCAACTACCTCCATATGAAGGTCCAACCGCTGAAGAAGTTGCTCAGGAAGTTCTTGAAGACCTACCCGACGGTTCAAGCGCTGACGAAGTTGCACAAGCGATAGCAAACCAGCTTTCAGACGAACCAGCACCACCAGAATTCACAACAATAGAAGTCGTCATCTTAGTGGCAGTAGTCATCGCTATTGCCATAGGACTGTACGGAATCCTCAAAAAGCAAAAATAAACAACCAATTTCCCTACCTCCTTTTTTTGTGGGAGACAAAATCATTGGAAGAACAGGTGCTGAAAAGGCTCATGCGCGGAAATTAAAAATGACCAAGCGATAGTGGCAAGTTTTGTTCATTTTTTCTTCCTCTATTGCCCGTGCAAGAGCCTCAGCAAACCCTTTCTTCAATGAATGAACGAACGTGAAAAATAAAGAGATGTGTATAAACGAAAGGTGGAGCGATTTTGGAGTGTTCACGTTCTGTGAGTATGGAGTGTTTTTTACATACAATGGTCCTCGCGTATATTGGGGCTACTGCTTATAATTGCATGAAAAAGATTAAAGTAAATTCAACTAACTTGGACGCCGACCAACGGGGCAGTCCGCGATTAGTTTTGATTTTAGGAAATCAATATGAGAGACTAATTAGTTGCTTTAAATCATGCTTTTTCATGGTCAACTTAACAAGTCTTTTAATCTAATGAATATTTTGTGACCTAAATACCCCCCTGCTATAGATTCCACTGCTATTACTGGAACTATCCAGTAAAGGATATTTAAAATTCTGAAGGCGAATTCTGGTGGGAAAAAGAAGGGTTTTATCATCAACCCAAAACTTGGGTTCATAACCCGAAAAACTACAGCGCTCAAAATAGCCCATAAACGTAACTTGTCTTTCTTCTTGAATGTTCCATAAACGCTATTGAATATTGTATCCACAAAAAAAGCATTGGCAATCATTTGTATTTTGCTAAACAAATCAAAAGCTACCCCACCGATGGGTGTTGGTATAATAAGAAAAGTGTATAGCGTAATTTGGGAAAGAAATCTCCATCTTCTGCCTTCATAAATAAGCAAAGATAAACTGGTCTGTAACGATAACAGTATTGTGAAAAAATAAGTGACTCCTGGGATTCCCGTCAATAGATGTGCCATTTGAACAATTGATGCTGAAATCACAAAACCCAAAACAGCCAAACAAACGATCAGCGTCAAATCCCGACTTTCTATCAAAATCATTGCTCCATTGATGTGGGAGACCTACCCCCTATTGGGTTAACACCATTGTTAATATTATTTTTTATTGAATGTAGAATACAATTAAAAGAATCGAGGTTTGTTGTGTTTAATTAGGGTTTTTTGCAATAAACGTTTGAACTTTTGCGTTAAATTGTAAGAATCATTTTTAATTTCACACTATACTAAGATATTGACAGTATTTACAAAGGGGGCTCTTCGATATTATCTTTGAAAGGGTTTCTCTTTGGGGGGAAATACCTGATTCCAGGTACAGCTATAGACAGTTCTACTTTGTGAATGTTCGGTAAACTTTTGATTTGGAGAACCTTATCGTGAAGGTCCTGAAGGTCTCTGAATGCCAGTACGGCGTATCCTTCGAAATCTCCAAATGCACTAGATGCTATGACAATTCCACTGATTTCTTTTATTTGCTTGATCACTTCATTGACTGTAATTTTGCCTGAATTTGTAATTAATAGATGTGCTGTACCTTTGTATCCCAGTTTTGTCACGTCTACTTGAATACAGCAAAGTTGAATCACTCCTTCCTTTTTCAGTTCATTGTATCTTTTTATTATAGTTGGAGTTGAAACTCCAGCCTTCTGTGCAATCTTTCTGAAGGGCTTCCGACAATCATCAAGTAGTTCTAAGATTATTAGATTGTCGAGTTTATCCACGCTTCTTTTTCTCCATGGGTTCTATCAACAAATTCTCTGGAACATGACTCAAGTCACTTAATGTGGCGGTTAACCCCACCCTAATAACTGATTTTTCGTTTTTTATGGCGTCCCTAATTTTTTCAATTTCCTCAATGTTTTCTACATGGAATACTGCATGAATATCATATTTGCCGATTACCTGAACGCAGGCACGGATGTGTTGCATTTTTTGTAAGGTTTCCATTATTTCCTTTTCTTTTCCAGCTACCACGTTAATGTCTGCGGCTAAAGGGAATTCATATCCAAAATCTTTCAAACGAGTTATTGTTGCTGTTCCAGTAATTACCCCAGATTGCTGCAATTTACGAAAGTGTTTCATTATGGTGTGTGTTGAAACTCCACAATCCTTAGCAATTGTGGCAAAACTGGTTCGAGCATCCTTCAATAGGGTCCTCAAAATCTTTGCGTCTATTTTATCTATATTTGCCGGAACTGTATCCATCAGATATTTGCTAGATTTTGTCAAGTTCATCTACTCGTTTGATAGTTGTTTTGTTCGTTTGGATGATTGTTCAACGCGTGATTTAAATTATGTTTTATATCATGAAATAAAGGTCATGCTTTAAAGTTTTTCGTCTTTTTGTGAGAGATTTTACTTGTTTGGGGAAGAATTTGCCTTCAATATGTGAGAGGGTAAATGTACGTATATGAGATTTTAATATGTGAGCTTTCATGCATAAAAAAAATCATATTTTAATTTTTTCCACCCGTTTTTTGTGACAAAGCTTAAATAAAAACACCAAACATCATCAATTTATTAAATATAAAGAGGAAAAAACTAAAATGAAAAAAATAATGAACAAAACAACATCAACAATCGCTTTGATTATGACTTTAACAGCACTATTGGCTTTACCCGTTCCTATGATAGCTGCCCAAACAGAAATCACATCCTACGCCTACCTACTTGCTGTTCCAAACCCCATAGGTGTCCAACAAACTACATACATAACACTCTGGGTTGATGCACCTTTACCAGATGCAAACGTAGACAATGACGTCAGACGTCACGATTACAAACTCACTATCACCTTACCTGACGGAAGCACCCAAGTAATGGACTGGCCCGTGGTTCAGGATACAACAAACTTGGCTTTCACTTCTTTTACACCTACACAAGTAGGTGAGTATACTCTACAATTCGATTACGCTGGACAAACCTACACATGGGATGAAACACCGACGCAACAACAATGGACAGGTACAGTATTTACACCTGCCAGCAGGACAAAAAGCCTCACTGTAACAGTTGATCCAATACCTGACCCGCTGAGTAGTTACCCACTTCCAACTGAATACTGGACTCGACCAATTGAGGGCCAGAATCCAAGCTGGTTCACAATTACTTCCCATTGGCTGAGTGGTAACTATTTAGGTTCTCACCAAGTATTTCGAGGTTTTGAACTTTGGCAAAAGGATGGTGTTGGACCTGAAAGCCCACACATCATGTGGACAAAATCAATCGAATTCGGAGGCGTTGTCGGAGGAACATTGACAACACAGGTTGACGGAGGAACATACTATTCTGGTGGTTCATATGAGGGCAGATTCAACAATGCAATAATAATGAATGGCATACTATACTATCCAGTACCTCTTGGGCACTCTGGAAGTGGTGGAGGATACGCTGCAGTAGATTTACGCACTGGCGAAGAATTATGGTACCGTGACGACCTCGGAGGTCTAAGTGAAACAGGTTACTTCTCTCCTATTTCAAAAGGTCAATTATACAACTATGAAAGCATTAACCAGCATGGAGTCGTTGGAGGCGTTTTGTGGCAAACAATTGGTGATACTTGGAATGCTTATGATGGACTCACAGGAATGTGGATGTATAACTTAACTAATGTTGCTGATGGCTTTGAAGTGTACACTGACAGCGGCGAGATAGTACGGTATGTGATGGACGCTGATAATGGGTGGATGGCTCTATGGAATTTTAGCGCAGCAGTTGACACGCGAAGATCCGCATCTGGTTCTAATTATCATCAATGGAGACCAAGTGGAAAATCAATTGACACCAGCAATGCATATTCCTGGAACGTAACTATACCTGACTTGCCTGGAGATTCAAACCCCGCAATCGTAGCGGTTTTGCCTGGTGATATAATACTTGGAACAAGCAGTTCAGTGCAACCAGGAGTATTTAGAATGCCAAGAGGTACTCCTGATCCATATGTTGTATGGGCGATAAGTGACAGACCAGAAAACCGAGGAGAATTACTATGGATAGAAAATTACCCTGCACCTGATAATACAGTTAGTTTACAACTTGGACCAGTCGACCCCGTTAATAGGGTGTGGACTATGAACGAAGTAGAAACAATGCAATGGAGAGGCTACAGTCTTGACGATGGAAGCCCATTGTGGGGTCCAACAACCACAGAATTCCGTGATATACAATTCTTCGGTGGTGGAGAAGGAGCTGGTCAGAGAGGAGTATCTGCTTATGGCAACCTTTACGTAGCTGGCTATGGAGGAGAAATATTCTGCTATGATACAGCTGATGGAGAACTAATTTGGAAATATGACAACACAGACAGTGGACTTCAATCACCTTGGGGTCTGATGCCAATATTTATTGCAACCATTGCTGATGGAAAAGTCTACGCATTCAACAATGAACACTCTCCAAACTCTCCGCTTTACAAGGGATACAGCGTATATTGTGTTGATGCAGAGGATGGAACTGAAATCTACAAAATGGACGGTTGGGCAGGTCAAACTGGAGGCAGAGGTCTATCAACAAGCCTTCTTGCAGATGGTTTCCTGGTATACTACAACTACTATGACAATCAAGTATACTGTGTTGGAAAAGGTCCAAGCGTAACATCAGTCACTGCGGCGCCCAAAGTTTCAGTACAGGGAAGCAGTGTACTAATAGAAGGCACGGTAATGGATATTGCTGCAGGCGCAACACAAAATGAACAGAGTGCACGTTTTCCAAACGGACTTCCAGCAGTATCTGACGAATGCATGGATGCTTGGATGGAGTACGTATATATGCAAAAGCCTCGACCCGCAGACGCAACAGGAGTCAATGTACACATAGAAGCAGTTGATCCTAACGGCAACTACCAAGATCTCGGAACAGCAACAAGCGATTCATATGGCAACTACGGATTTACGTTTGTGCCTGAAATTTCAGGTCAATACATGATCATAGCTACCTTTGAGGGCACTGATTCATACTATGGCTCAACATCGACAACTTACCTGACAGTGGATCCTGCAGCTTCAGCGTCAACTCCAATCGAGCCTGACACTGAAACCCCAGACACTGAACAACCAGACACCGAGACACCAGACACTGAAACTCCAGATACAGAGACACCCGACACAGAAACTCCAACAGCAGAAGCACCTTTGATCTCTACAGAAGTAGCAATCATCGCAGCAGTTGCAGTAGCCTGCGTCATAGGCGTAGCAGCATTCTGGGCACTACGAAAACGAAAATAAACAAAATTTTCCCTTCTCCCTTTTTTTGTGGGAGACAAAATCATTGGAAGAACAGGGGCTGAACAGGCTCATGCGCGGAAATGAAAAATGACCAAGCGATAGTAGCAAGTTTTGTTCATTTTTTTCTTCTA
>PIXT01000028.1 GCA_003096235.1 Candidatus Bathyarchaeum sp.
CAAGTCCAGACACGTGGCAAATAGATGTTGCCCTAATTCATGTATGGAACGAAGGAGCCGGAAACTGCGAAATTGACCTTGAGCTTCAGTGGACAAACTTGGACTTTCATGAAGTAAACGAAGAACTGTGCATATACATGGGAGATGTCGGTGGAGAGAACCTTAGGGTTGATGTTTGGACAGGATCAGAATGGGATAATCTGTTCACCAATCTTAACGTTGGATGGAACAACGTGACTGTTTCATCATATTTAACATCTTCAAAATTGACTATCCGATTCGTAGGATCAATAGAAACTGGAGATACAACCCAAGACTTTTGGGCTATAGATGTGGCACTATTGCACACTTGGAGTTAAATTCGTTGACAACGTTCTAAATGTCGCGCATATGACTTAGTGTTACATGTCACTGTCTTGCCATACAAACTCGTCAACTTACACCCAACATCTGTTAATCCACAACAAAAAATCACAGATTCGTAACATTGATGGTGAACCTATTTATCTCAGTTCAAATAATATTTGTCTCTGATAACGGTGAAGTACCCCACCTGTTGCGGTGAATCAAGGTGATGTCGAATTGCGTGTAAAGTCATCTGAAACGTCAGCACTCATTATTCTACTCACAGGCATCATTTTGCTGTTTATAACATTCAGTATAGCATGCATTCATCTTTATGGAGAAATCAATGTCCTGCCTGTTCCTAGCTTCTTATCATCATTCGGAGAAGCTTTATCGCCGCTAATAGAAGCAGCAATCCGCGTTCTATATCTTGGAGTGATGGGATGGATAGCTTCAACAGTAACCGCTAAAGGAATAACTCTTCTACTGCAAGCTAGGTTTCAAAGTAAAAACAGCCTTCGTTCGAACGAATAATCAGAAATGTTCTATGGTGAAAAGTCTTCGTATATGGTACTAGAGAAAAAGTGAACCTGTTTTTCGCAAAGTTCTACGCTTCAATTTTTTATGTAAGGAACGAGCCAAGCAAGAACCATACGATATCCCCGTATGCCAATGCAATGATTAAGCCTGCTGTGATAAAGATGAGAAGGGGCAAACCTGGGGTAACCCATACTTCATGTTTTTTCTCATTCATGTTTTCTCGTATTCGTGCGATAATATCTTCGCGTTCCTCATATTTCGGAAACACCAGTAGCTTTCTCTTTTTCTCCCCCTCATCGGTCAACTCAACATCTTCAAGAGGAAACATGTGCCCGTTTTCAAGTTTAGACATTTTGACCTTGTAGCCACTTAACAGAGCAAGAATTTTGTGACCAAACGATTCTGTTTGTAAGCCTTCAAAAACGCCTTCTTTGTTTCTAATCCTCCATAAGAGATTACGGAAGAGCGCATAAAACACGCTGAGTGCACCTAACAAAACACTGTTAGAGAAGATTGTTATCGGAAAAAGAATAGAAACAAAACCCACAGGTTGTGAAAGAAGGAATTCAGGGTAAACCGGTAAAGCAAGCGCGATACACATGAACGCTTTTGCATCTGCGCCTCCAAAACCTCCAACATAAAAGACTGTGATTGCTAAACCTGAAGTTATTGCAAAAGATAGAACATAAGGTACTATGAGTTGAAGCGGCTGAGATGAATATGCTAAAATCTGCAATCCTGTTAGGGCAAGAGCTAAAGGACCTAAAATGACCCACACTTTATTGCTTACTTCTCTGGTTTTGTAGTCACTCCATGAGGCGTAAATCATGAAGCTGAGACAAAGAATAATTCGAGCGCCATCTAGTATCTGGTTCAAGTTAATATCATCTGCCAGCTTATAGATGTAAAAAAATAGAGTATAAAAACTCTGGGTGGTTACTTTTTCTTCCGAAAGATGGGGAATAGAGGGTTTAGTTTACGCCTCTTTGCTGAATGGGATTTCAAATCCTTCTTCGGTGGTAATCTTGAAGTGGTATGTTGTTCCGCTTGCCCAAGTCATTGGTATGGTAACGTTGAGTGTTGAACCTGCTGCAACAATTTTAGAACTAGGGTTATATGTTATGCCCGTTTGCGCTGCAAGGCTTGATGTTGAGGTGCCTGCATAGACTGCGTCAACTTCTGCATTGCCAGTTCCAGAGTTTCTTACTATGACTTCGACGTAGTACACTGGTGTACTTCCAGTTGTGTAGAATCTTACGTTATCGGTTTTTAGTACGGCTCCTGCACTTTCTGTTGTTGATTCAGTGAAGGTCATGACCCATGCATAGGTGACTATGACTGCTGCTACTGCGATTACGATTAAGAGGAGCGTAGCAAGGATTGGCGAAATTCCCTTCTTCGATTTTAGAATGCTTTTCATCATTCGACTTCTCCTACTCCACAAATTCTGAAGATAAAATATTTAACATCTATGAACCTATAATAAATATTACAAATAGACTTTCAATTCAGAATCCAAACATGTGAGTCCAGTATTTATTATGCGTTTATTTGTTTATTTTTGACTGGATTATTGGATGAAATATGTTAGACTTTTTGCAACAGACTGTTTTTATTACACAATTTCTGAACTAGACTCAACAAAACCTCATCAATTGCATTGACAAACGATTTAGCCAACAATTTCAAAGACAAGAGGCGGAGTTAAGGTCCTAACTTCTAAGCTAACTCCAAACAAGCTTTCTATGAATCCACGCAAAAACTCTGAATTGTTGATGAGTGGTGTTCTGATTATCATGAATTTGTTTTTCAGATAAAAATCGCCAAAGCCCTGAACACGTAATCTCTTAAAAACTTCGTTCCATCTTTCACGTTTTTCGGTTTCTATATCAATGCTGGCTTCAAGAGAAACTTTTGCCATTTCTCCAATTTGTTGTCCAGCATCTCTCCATTTCTCTTTGGGGATGTAATTGAGGAGGATGTCAAGGAATTCGACGTTTAGAAATGCTACGCGGCTGATGCCGATGTAGTATTCTCCAGGGAATTTCCAGTCGTAGATTCGCATGCTTCGGTAAACGTCAAGCATCTTTGATATGAGCGGTTTTATTCCTGGTTCTCTTCCTTGGTTTATGAGGGAATCGATGTAATCCCGTTCTTCTTCATCCAGAATTATGGTTGTTCTTTTGACTGAACTTTTCTTTGGCACCAAAACTTTCCCTCTGTTCTATACCTATACTATGCTCTGAGGCATATTTTATATGTTTCGATTCCGAATCTTATAGTTAGAAACTTAATGCACCACGTTAACTTAGAATCAATATAATTTGATTTGTAAACCGAAAATAGATGCCAAGTTCATAAATGTTATTTACTAAATGCATGAACATCTTCTTCATTACTCGTAAAGGAAGATTGAAACTATGGAACCACCTCTGGTGTATAAACTGGATTTGGCTGAACTTCAAGGCGAAGGGGACTTCCCATGTCCTGGGTGTGGAACCGTTATATCTCCTGAAGACGAAACCGAGGCTGTTTACATAATACTCGACACCAAAGTTAACGGTGAGAACCTAGAAGAACTGGTAATTCAATGTAACCGCTGCAAAAGCAAAATTTGCTTGGTCGGCTTTAATGTTGAATAAAATACTTGCGCGTTAATGGAAAATCTTCAACACTAAAGATAGATTTTAAAACTGCAGATTGATGACCGTTCTACCAAAAGAATGGAATATATTCTCTTACTGCAAATTTGACACCTATTCGTTCTGCAAGTTCCTTAACTTTTGTGATTTCCACTTCAGGGATTGTTACGGCTGTTGCCTCTATTTGTAATCCTTCTTTGTTAGCCTTTTTGATGAACTCTATGACATTTTCATAGGCGTCTTCGAATATGGGTTTGCAGATTTGGTTGTATGTTTCCTTGTCGGGTGCATTCAAACTTACGCTTATTTTGTCTACGCCCGCATCCTTTAGCTCCTGCACTACATTTCTTCCTTTGTTAAGCAAGTATGCTTGACCATTGGTGTCAACCCTGACAGTCTTCCAATACTGTTTCTTTATTCGTTTAGTTACTTCTAAAACAAGGTCTAGCCGTTCTAAGGGTTCCCCAAAGCCGCAGAAGACGATTTCGTTCCAATTCTTTTTGTTTATATTTTTCTGCAGCTCTTCCATTACTTCTTTTGTTGTTGGTTCATGTTCCAGTTTAAGGTTAAATTCTTTGATGCCGTTCTTGAATTTTCTGAAACAAAAGTAGCAGCTGTTGGAGCATTTGTTGGTTACATTCAGGTATACGTTGTTGCCGAGCCAGTAGACTATATTTGGGTTTTTGTTACGGGTCTGCATTTACTCTGGATGTATCTGTTCTTCTTCTTGTGTTTTTTCCTCTGTTTCAAGACTGTTTTCCATAATGAAGATGTCTTCAGGGAAATCGTTACTTTCCATTTTGAGATTTAACAGTTCATCTTTTTTGCGTTTACCGCGAATGTCAAACCAAACCATCATCAGATAGGGCAGTGACATGTAACCTGCGGCTAACACTGGATTTTGGAACAATGGTGCTAAGCCAAGGATTTGATCCAGTGGTCCTTGACCGATGTCTGTTACTGCGCCTTGGATGATGTTTGCTAAAACTGCTAGTGTTAGGCATACGCCGAATTGAATGAGGACTCCTCTTTGTTTTCCTAGAAGCAATGACGGTATAAACGAAGATAAAAGGAATATCCATGCGAACGAGTGGATGAATACAATTAGGTCTATTCTGGCAGCCATCCAAACGCCGATTGTTGGTATGTATGTGTTAATTGATGCTGTGACTGTCTCTACTGTAGTTTGGGTAAAAAGCTGGTAGCTGGTCATTAGTGTCCATGCTACGGAGATGTATACGGGTGTTAGTAAAGTGGCTTTTCCCAAGCACTTTCACCTTTTATTTTATTGTACCTTGTTATATCTTAAGTATTATGGTATACTAATATGTGTTTACGGTTACTACAACTTGATGATAAAACAAAAAAATAGAAAAAAATTCGATACTGGATAACAGATCAGCAACTGAACCCTTACAGTGAACAATCAAGAACTCCTTATGGGAGCTCGCGACCTTGTAGCCTTCACTGAGGCTGCCGTCGGTTATCCGGAATACGTAGAGAATATGCTAGTGTTTGTTGTCTAGCTTCGTTTCAAGGTGATCTCTATTGTCGAAATCATCCTTGAGTTAGTTTCTCCTTCCCTTGGTGGCATCTCTTCGGTTCCGATTGCGATTTTGTCTACTGTCATTTCTTTGACGAATCTGCGCCTAGCTATTTCAACTGCATCGACTGCTGTTGTTATTGCTTGTCCTCGCGCTTTTACGGTTACGTCTTTTGTTTCGGATCCGCTGAATGCGGTTACGATGCCGAGTACATAATTCATGGGGGGTTTTCTTCCTACGTATATTATGTTTGAGTCGCTAGTTTTTTTGCTCATTTTGCGATTCTCCGTTGTTTGTGCTGTTATTGTTGGATGGACTAGCTTTTAAATCCTCCTGTTAGTAGAGAAAAGTACTAGAAAAATTGTGGTTTGTGTATTGTTTGTTAAACTTTTAGGTATCCTTTTCTTCTGAGCCAGTCTGCTTGGTTTCGTTTGTATCGCCATATGATGTCGCCGCGTTCGTCGGATTGGAAGTCCCATGGAGAAATTAGTACGATGTCGCCTACGCGTATCCACATTCTTCTTTTCATTTTGCCGCGTATTCTGCAGAGGCGTTCGTGTCCGTCTTGGCAGCTTACTAGTATTCGGTCGAAGCCGAGCATTTTTTTGGCTATGCCTATTATGTCGTTACCTGCTGGTATTTTGATGGCGTTGTAGTCTTCGCGTTTGACTTTTCTTTTGCCCATTATACCGCCTCTATATTCCTTTTCCTTAACTGTTTACATAACTTAAATACGTTAGTCTTCTTTTTGTCCTCTCAGGCAAGCTTAAGAAGTTTACTTATTTTGGTTCTGTAAAGTCTTCGGTTGAAGACCTATCTTTTTGTTGCTGTAAAAAATCGGTTGATGAAAAATCCACGAAGAGTCTCATAAGTCTAAGTGACCGCAAATTATAAGCAAACAATAAGCATCTTTTAATTGGTAAACTAGAAATGTGTCGTGAAATGATAAGACCGTTCATTTCAAAAAATTATCGTATTCTTGGAATAGTAACCATTGTACTAGTTTATGTGACAGTTTCAGTAATTACCTTTTACTCGATTTGTGGAACGTATGTAGAAATTACAAATCCACCGCCACAAGTTCTAGCCATTCCTTTTAACATAAACCTCAAAGGAGAAACAGGTTTTGTCCAAACCGATGTGTCAATTGGATTAAACTGCACATCAACAAA
Organism: Candidatus Bathyarchaeum sp.; assembly: GCA_003096235.1. Next base: position 6,244 of record PIXT01000028.1, read on the forward strand.
AGGCGTACTAGTGGTAAATGAACCGATAGAAATCAGAGGCATAACAGCATTATTAGAAGATGAAGCAAACAACATAAGCAGAATATCTCTTACTTTTGAAAACTGCCTTGAATATCCTTTGAACTTCAGCCAATGGAACATGCCAGAACAGGGTTTCATTCATTTTCTCAATGAACCACCATTCAATGCGGGCATGGGTATCGACAAAACTACAGGAAAAATTCTCATGTATATGATTTCAGAAACAACTGTAACTTGGACAAGTGAAGGCGCCCACAAACCAATAATTGGAATCTTTTTCAAAGATGGAACAAACCGAACTATGACCCAAGAAAGTTCTCCAATTAACATTTATCCAAGAAGTAATCTTACAGAGGTTCAAAGTGCTACTGTAAATGTGCAACTAGCTTTTGCAGTATTCTTTTTTACTGCTTTTACTGTCATAGGTGTTATCTTAGATATATGGCGGTCTAAAGATACAGAAAAAGAAGAATTGAAGAAAGCAATTTTAAA
>PIXT01000029.1 GCA_003096235.1 Candidatus Bathyarchaeum sp.
TTCGTTTACTTGTAGTAGCACAAGGAAATTCTGATCAAATTTGTGAAGCTGTAGAAAAACGTATGAACTCAATATTATCGGGAAAAAATCTTCAAGATGTGGTCGATATACAAGTTGATATTGTTGAAACAATATTACCCGATAAGAAGACTGGAAAAACAAAAACTGTAATTTCAAATGTGGTGCCTCCGGTAATTTAAGGAATACGAAATCAAATTTTAAGTTACAAAGAAAAATGTCCAATAATTTGTTATGAAAAAAAGGGGAGTTTAAACCATCACCAGGTGATACGTTAAATTAGCTTTTGGGCTCTTGGTCAACAACTTTCGAGTTGAAGTTCACGGTTATTTGTGTTTTTTTGTCTTCGCTGCTTGTTTGTCCTTTTTTGTTTTGGTGTTGTCAGAAGGTGTTACATCGTTCAATTCTGGAGTTTTGTTTTCTTCAATAACAGGTGGCTGTTCATCATAGTTTGACGTTTGGTTATCATCGTTTTCAGTTTGTTTATTCTCGTAATTTTTTTCACTGTTATTGTGTTGCACATAAACGTTGACGGTTCCTGTTGTTTCTCCGCCGTTTCCATCACTTGCAAGAAACGTGATTTTGTAAACTCTGCCATCACCAGAACCCAATCTTTCAGCTCTTAGGCTCGCTGTGCTGGTTCCAACACCGTACGAGTCGGGTTCATGACTGTTTGTGGATTCATTACTAGTTATGGTTAGTATCGTGATTGTTATTGTGTCATTGTCTGGGTCTGAAACACCTTCTATGGTTACATCAATGAACTTGTTGTTAGGCGGCCACAAGTATTGTATACTTGGATACGCGTTAGAAACGTCTGGCGGATTGTTATTTGACATTCCGGCGAGTCCGTATAGGGAAAAGTGCGTTAAATATGCCCAAACATAGCCTTCATAGCTCTCACCATAAATCTCAACTTTTTTTGTGTTGACCCCTATGCTGATAACCCAATCTTGGCCTTCTGTTGCTTTAGTCCATGTTTGAGAAGTTTCATTGAAGAAATACAACGTCAAACTTTCTTCCCTAAGGTCTTCAATGTCGGTTGTGTCCCCATCACCGTTTGTATCCAAATCTGACAACCTATAATAGAATTCAACGTACACCTCTGACAGTATGTCCGATGTTTTGTTCTGCACGTTTTCGCTTACATTTAGTTCCAGATATTTTCCTACTGCCTTTTCGTTTGTTGCTAATCCCGATTCGTGAGTCAACGAGAAGGGTGTTGATGAATTGTTGTATCTGCTGATTTGAACAGTTGCGTTTGCTGCCTCATCAAGAACCGCAGAAATAGTGGAGTCAGTTTGTTTTACTGTGTCTATTTCATCTATTTTGAAGAATGTATACGATAATGCTGTGTGGTTCAAGGAGCCTCCATCAGGAGCCTCAACTAAGGTACTCTGAATGAACTCTACTGTCGCAGAGTCAGGCTGTATTGTTACAATCTTGCCTTTGAGAATGTCCAGCACCCGATAATGGTCGTTAGGGAATGGTTTTGAAAGTAGAACAACAGTTTGGGTTTCGTTCCATACTCCGTGCCTAACTGCAAGTCGATTAACGTCAGACTCTATCATGCCCGTTAGGACATCTCCGCAGTCAGCTAAGAGACTGGCTACTAGTTGTCCAACTGTTCCGTTTCCTTCAGGGTCACCAACAATTACGATGTATGGTTTATCTTTGTAGTTAAGCAACAAGTCGTTAACAGCAACTGTGGTCACGTTTGTATATTGAGCAAGATTGTCAGCGAATTCACTGGTCTGGTTGCTGGAATCAAACGTCAAAATTATTTCTTCTACGTGTGAACTATAGGAATCTTCATCCTCAGAGTCACGTATGCCATCGCCGTCACTGTCTTCATTGAATGGATTGGTGCCCCTCTCCAGCTCCGTTGAATCCAGTAATCCATCTTGATCAGTGTCGTTTGATAATGGATTCATCCACAACAATACTTCGATGCCATCTGTTACGTTATCTCCATCAGTATCTTTATTCAAGGGGCTCGTGCCAAGGAAAACTTCATTCCCATCAAATATCCCATCGTTGTCACTGTCACTGTTCTGAGGGTTTGTACCTTCAGTAAATTCCCGACCATCAAACATGAGGTCTCCATCAGAATCTGGACTATTGGGACTCGAATTGAATGTAACCTCAGTAGAGTCATCAAGTCCATCGCGATCCGTGTCTGGATTATTTGAGTCTGAGTTCAAATAGAACTCAATAAAATCTGAGAGACCTTCCCCATCACTATCTCCCTTTAATGGGTTGCTGCCATAGGTGCTTTCGATTCCATCTGCCAAACCGTCACCATCTGTATCCCAGTTTATTGGATTTGTTTGACTAGGGAACCCTTTCCATTCTACATAATCGTTTAGACCATCATCGTCGGTGTCGGGGTCTCTCGGATTTGTTCCAAGGATGTTTTCCTGATAATCAGTCAATCCATCTGTGTCTGTGTCATTTAGCATTGGATCACTTGTAACTAAAACCGAGAATGTGCCGGTTTCATTCGTGAAGGTTACAGTCCACCCAGAGGTTTCTTCATCGTTTTCAAGTCCATCTCCGTCCCTGTCTGGAACTGTGTCATTCACCACATGAAGTAAATTCTGTGGAGAGAACTTTTGAATGCTGTAGAAAGTATAATCAGGAGCAGCAACTGAAGCCACATAGACGTTTTTGTCTATATCAACATCGAATGCATCATGCCATTCCCCAGTTGCATTATAAGGCCATGAAGTTCCAAGCATCCCGTTGGAGTCAAACTTATACACCGAATGAGTGCTGTCAAGTACGTAAAGGAAGCCATCTTTATCAACAGTTAACAAATTAGGATAATCATTAGAGCCCCATAATCGTGTAGTTTCCCAGTTTCCTTCAAGACCAAATGTTACAATTCGGTGCCCGCCCTCCCAAGGTCGACGCGCATCAGAAACATATAGAAATCCGTTCTTTCTGTCAACTGCTATGTCTTGAACGCCATATAACTCGGTACTATTATCAGGACCGTAACTGTTCCAAGAAGCCATTAAGGTTCCATTATTATTGTATTTATTAATCCAACCGCGAGTAGCGTAACTTGAATCGCCTCGTAAAATGTAGGCGTAGCCATCATTATCAAATTCCAGCGCAAGGATAACCCCACCTTCACCCCATGTTTTAATCCAGACTCCATTAAAGTCGAAGGTTTTTATTGATCCAGAGTCAGCAATGTGGATGTACTGATTTTCTTCATCAATAGTAATGCGGGTTGGTGAACTTACTTTAGTGGTATCATAGTTCCATGGATTAATTGCCATTTCATCTAGATTGCATGACAATATTTGACCGTCACGCCGATCAAGCACTAAAACGGTTCCGTTAGAAAAAACGTCCAAGTCGTCGAGCCACATCCACGGATCATAGGGACCTGAAAAATCCAATTTATCGTCCAACACATAATTTGTAAGAGAACCTTGTTTTGGTATGTCTTTGAGTCCGTCGGCGTCTGTATCAACAGATCTTGGATTCAAAATACTCCAGTATTCCGTTAGGTCATCAATTCCATCCGAGTCTGTGTCTTTTATTTTAGGATCAGATGTGACGTGCATTGTGAATGATAAAGATGGTTGACCAGTGTAATTAAATGCAATTAACCAACCTGCCTCCTCAAGATAGTCAGGTAATCCGTCACCGTCAGTGTCTGCATCATTTGGGTCAACATCATAGATAAGCTCAAAACCATCCAATAACCCGTCAAAGTCCGTGTCGAATAGTATTGGGTTTGTTCCAATATCCAACTCGAACTTGTCATTTAATCCATCAGCATCAGTATCATATTTCCAAGCATCACTTAGTGACTCTTGGCTGTCTCTTAGTCCGTCTCCGTCATGATCAAGGGGAGTGATTCCTCTCCAACTAATAAAATCATCAATATTGGCGGGCATTACATCGAAGAAGATAGTTTGACTGCCTAAACTTTGGATGCCTTTATTGTAATCTAAGTGTTCGCACCAGAAGCCATAGAATACAAGAAACACAAAATGCTCCCACTTGTAATCAAGAGTATAAACAGCGTCCATGTTAATGGTGACAGGGAAATTGGGCATGCCAATTCCAGGTTCTATCCAACCTCCCACTTCATATTGCTGAGCATCCCATTTTAGAAAACTGGAAGAGTTTGATGATCTAATCCAACTTGATTTAGGAGGTATGGGAAGCCACAGATGCACGTCATTACCTGTCATTCCCAAGTCGCGAGCCTGAAAGACCCATTCAGTAGAATAATACTGGCCAACATTGGAATAGGAACCTGAGGGGCCATTTAGGGTAACGTACGGATAAATGCCACTATGTGATACAAGACTCCAATCAAAACCTTCAATCCGTCCTATCACCGAGTGTGTATAAGATATTCGGTCTCCTACATCAAGACCATTGCTATCTTTGTCATCAATAGAGATTGATGGCTCATCTGCAAACATAACCTTAGGTTCAACAGAAGCTTTGACCCGGGACATTATACTCACTATCCACTCGAACAAGTCGTTTGTCCATCCGCCAAAAACATCAGATAGGACCAAACCAAGAGAAATTAGCCATCCAACGACTGGGATTACACCTATGTTAAACAATATTACATTGTATGTTAATTCAATAAATAATTCAAGCAGAGCTGAGTTGAGTGCCATTGGGCTTTCAACAGCGTTGATAATTGAAAACAGACTGTAAAAAGTAATGCCGACGTCTATGGCGGTCATAACATATCCTGCAAA
>PIXT01000030.1 GCA_003096235.1 Candidatus Bathyarchaeum sp.
CAATTATCAAAACCGTATCACCTTTCGTGATGCCCGCTAGCCGTTGTCCTCTAACTGCACACGCTAAAGGCTCAATGAATGTTCCCTCCTCATAGGACATCTCTAGAGATAGCGTGTAAACTCCAGTTTCCACGTTAATTTTTGGCACCCGTATGTACTGAGAGAAACCGCCCGGAAAATAGTTTGTTGTGTGAAGTGTTTCGCAGGCTGTATGCGAATCTTTGCGGCAGTAGCAGCATTGGTTGCAGGGCACATGATGAGAAACGAAAACTCGGTCTCCAGCCTTGTATTTTGTGACTTTTTCTCCTACTTCTTCTATGATTCCTGTTGCTTCGTGCCCAAGCACTCGGGGCGCTTTGGGAAGCCTGTACCATTCTACCACATCTGTTCCACAGATTCCGCTTGCCATGACTTTCAATAATATTTCGTCTGGTCCAATCTCTGGCTTAGGGACATCCTCAATTCTTATGTCCCGGTTATTGTGGTAGACCGCTACAAGCATTAGTTCACCAAAAATTAGAGGGGAGGTTTATGCTTCTCCCGCTTTTACTTGTTCAAAAAGTTGTTGGGCTTCTTTTGCTGTTAGGTTTTCGTGAATTATTCCACGTATACCCCGAATAACCGCTACAGGATACTGGTGCTGCCAGATGTTTCTTCCAAGATTAACGCCGATAGCTCCACACTGCATTCCGTCATACACGAACTCGAACACTTCCAGTGCAGTGTCTACTTTGGGTCCGCCTGCAATGACTACTGGAACAGGACAGCCATCAACAACTTTTGCAAAGTCTTCTTCGCAGTAATATGTTTTGACTACTCGGGCGCCTAGCTCGGCTGCTATTCTAGAACACAAGCCTAGGTATCTTGCTGTACGCTTTTCAAGTTCTCTGCCAACCGCAGTCACCGCCATGGTGGGTATACCGTAGTCTTCACATTGGTCAACAAGCCGTGAAAAACTCTTCAAAGTTTGGTGTTCATATTTGCCACCCACATAAATGGACATGGATACGGCGCTGGCGTTAAGCCGAAGAATCTCGGTAATCGAGGTTAGCTGTTCCTCGTTGGAGAGGTCATCTCCTACTACGCTGTTGCCTCCTGAAACCCTGAGAATCACAGGTTTTTCAATTGCCGGGTCTACACAGTTTCTGAGTACCCCTCGGGTCATCATTACGGCATCTGCGTATGGAATTAGCGGTTTTATTGTTTCTCCAGGTTTTTCCAGTTTACGGGTTGGTCCCTGAAAATATCCGTGGTCAACGGGCAAAAAGAGGGCTTTTCCATCTTTTTGTATGAGCCTATTTAATCTGTTTTGAAGTCCCCACGCCATCTTATTTTCCTCCCACATCTTGTGGTCTTACAATTAAATAGCCTTTTTCTATGAGCCAATGATGAAACTGCCATGTAGTGTACCTGCATCCCGTGCTACACGTCTTTCTGACCTGTTCATACTCATTTGACCCTGAAGTCAACTTGTTTAGTTCAATTTGCACAGGACACTTCACATCATTACAGAATTCTCTGCGCTTATAATCAACAAAACCTTCTATACTCAAACACATCACTCTCAAACAGCTTTTCCTTTTCGGGATGTCTGAAATAAAACTTTTCTAAATTAGGCTACTCGTTTTTGGGCGCTTTGTTCTTCAGTTTGTGTGTTTGTGTCTCATTGTTGGTAACAGTTTATCTTGGTGGCACAAGATTCATTGTCGTAACTGCTTCAGCGACATCGTTAGGCCATAGAAAAATTCGGTTGTATGTTTTAACTTTGAAGTAGTCCTGAGGATAAAAAACCTCTCTTGTGGTCATGTCTACGCAGTAGCGGCTAATCCATCCACCCTTAACATAGCGATTAAGGTCTTCTCCATCAACTAATCTCTGCGTGATCTGGTAAAGTTTTACACACATTCGGAACTCGTATCCTGTAAGAGTCATCGGGTCAGCCCAAATCCCCAACTTGTTATCAACTGCATCTTTTGCAGCTTTCTGAAGCAAAACCAAATCAGGGTAACTAGGTATGCTGGGGTAAATCGGAAAAGATGCAGCCCATCCAGCTTCAACTAGCAGTAAGTTGAATGTGGCTCTGTCCATGCGAGACATTGTATCAAGTTCTTTTGATGTGTAGCTGGGAGCAATATACGCCAAAAGCCGACCGTACGAATCGAAATGTTCATCAGCCGCATGTACGAACAGGTTTCGTTTCTTACCGCCGGGTGGCTTTAACTTGTTATCTACTAAAGTTTTGAAGAATGTTTTTGCTTGATTGCCCTGTTGTTCCTGAAGGGTTCCAGCTTGTCCTGTGGCTAGTTTGGGTAATAGATATTGGCCTAAATCGTTTTGTATGGGGGCTTCTCCTGATTGTATCCAAGTTGCTAATTGGGCAAGGTTTGCATCTTGTTTTGATGGTTTTTTGTTGTTCGGATAGTGTAATTCAGGTGCGTCGATGCTGAGCATTCGTATTGCTACAGAGATTTTAACTGTGTCTGCATCTGATGTGCTTATAAGATTTTTTTTCCCCAGAGAATCTACTGTGAGGCTCGCGGGGTCCCAGAAAATACTCACTTTTGACATTACTATCTCCCCCATCTATCGAATCAGATATGTGTCGTAACGATTTAAATTTTGTGTAAACTATTCTTGTTGACAAAAGTTATGTTTTAATATACAATATTCACCAATAAAGGAATCAATACTGTAAGCTTGAAATTTTTAATGAAAATCTTTCTCAAGTCGCTACAATAATTGTGCACTGAATTCACCTTTTTTGATTACCTGCCACAATCATACTCCCTGAAAGCTTCGATGTTGGAAAGAAAATTCTTATTTGGCGTGTATAACTTTATGATTTCGTTAGGAAGTGATGTTGTTGTATGATGTTATAGTTCTTGGTTCTGGACCAGCTGGCTTGACAGCTTCCATTTACACTAGTAGAGCTGGGTTGAAGACTCTTGTTGTTGCAGGAGCAATGTGGGGCGGTCAACTAATGCTCACGCGGGAAGTCGAAAATTTTCCTGGGTTCGAAAACGGAATACTTGGACCAGAGCTTATGGCTGCGATGCGTAAACAGGCTGAACGTTGCGGCGCAGAACTAATCTTTGAACATGCTGTCTCTACCGACTTGCAGTCTAAGCCCTTCAAGGTAACTGTAGGAAACAAGCTTTACGAAGCGAAGACTGTAATCATAGCAACTGGAGCTTCGGCTAAGTGGTTGGGTCTAAAAAGCGAAACACGGCTTAGAGGCAGAGGCGTTTCCGTTTGCGCTACATGCGATGCGCCCTTTTTCAGGAACAAGAAAGTTGTGGTTGTTGGGGGTGGTGACACCGCCATGGAAGAGGCTCTGTTTTTGTCTAAGGTTGTGAGTGAAGTTAAAGTTATTCACAGGCGGGATAAGTTGCGGGCTTGTAAGTGTCTTCAGGAGAGTGCCTTCGCGGATCCGAAGATATCGTTTGTGTGGAATAGCACGGTCACTGATGTTATGGGCAAAGACAGGGTAGACGGTGTAAAACTTAGAAACGTTGTTTCTGGCGAAGAGTCTGTTCTCTCGTGTGATGCTGTCTTTTTAGCTATCGGCTACACGCCCAACACGGGCATATTCAAGGAGCAAATTGAACTGGATGAAACAGGCTACATTGTAGTCCATGAAGAGACACGGACCAACATAGAGGGAGTCTTTGTTGCTGGCGATGTGGCAGATTACCGTTACCGCCAAGCTATTGCAGCCGCTGGGTCTGGATGTAAAGCTGCCCTTGATGCAGAAAAATTTCTGATAGGTGCTTAGTCGGTTCCATTTTTTCATAAAAGTTTTGGAAATATTATGTTGCCGTCTGGACTGACAAAGCTTTTACACCTGATGCACAATAAACTGCTTGAATGTTTCTCCACAAAATAGGGGTAGCGGAGAAAATGGGAAGAATCAGTCATGAGTGTACAATCTTACTCGAAAAAGTTGGGAATCGTCGGCAAACCTAATACTGGAAAATCAACGTTTTTTTCTGCTGCGACCCTAATTCCTGTGGATATCGGAAATTATCCTTTTACCACCATTAAGCCCAACAGAGGCATAGGATATCTAAGAACTCCATGCGTCCACACTGAATTCAATGTTGAAGATAACCCAAAAAATTCCCTGTGCCTAAATGGAATTAGACTGGTTCCAGTTGAGTTAATTGACATAGCAGGGCTTGTTCCCGGAGCATGGGAAGGACGGGGATTAGGAAACCAATTCTTAGACGAAATTAGAAGAGCCGATGCCCTTCTCCATGTAGTTGACGCTTCAGGGTCAACAGACTGCGAAGGAAAAATCTGTAAAAAGGGTTCACATGACCCCTTGGAGGATGTTAAGTTTCTTGAGAATGAAATAACCATGTGGATGAACCAGATACTAAAAAAGGACTGGGCTAAAATGGCTAGAACCGCTGGTTCCGGCAAAGATGATTTGGTTTCTCTTCTTGAATCGCGTTTAAGCGGTTTAGCCATCAAAAGATATCACATAATTGAAAGTCTAAGAAAAACCGAGCTTAACATGGATAAACCTGAACACTGGACCGACGAGGATATCATAAAATTTTTGGATATTCTGCGAAGCGTCTCCAAGCCAACTTTGATTGCAGCCAACAAGATTGATCTTCCAACAGCAGAAGAAAATGTTGAGCGGCTAAAAGAAAGTGGATACACTGTTGTTGCTTGTAGTGCAGAAGCAGAACTTGCACTTAGAAGAGCAGGAGAAAAAGGCTTAATCGATTATACGCCTGGAAACTGCAAGTTAAAAATAACAAATTCTGGTAAACTTAATGAAGCTCAAAAAAGAGCATTGAATTCTATTCAGGAACAGATTTTGTTCAAATTTGGGTCTACTGGTGTTCAAGAAGCCATTAACACCGCGTTTGTTGAGTTGTTGCAGATGGTTGCGGTTTATCCAGTGGAAGATAGCGAGCATTTAAGTGACCATAAGGGCAGAGTGTTGCCTGACGTGTACCTTGTACCGTATGGAACTACTGTTCGTCAACTTGCTTACATTATCCACACTGAACTTGGAGACAGCTTCATTTATGCAATTGATATCCGCGGAAAAAACAGAATCGGAGAAGACTATGTGCTCAAGGACAGGGACGTAGTTTCGATAGTCAGCGCCAAGAAAAGAGGATAACTTTTTACTTGCCGAAGCGGCGCTTTCGTCTCTGGTATGTTCTAACAGCGCGCAGAAGGTCTATGCGCCTGAAGTCTGGCCAGTTTATATCTACAAAACAGAGTTCGCTGTAAGCGGACTGCCACGAGAGAAAACCGCTGAGTCGTTCTTCTCCCGAGGTTCTGATAATTAGGTCAGCATCCTGTTTTGGCATATGAGCTGTGTAGAGGTAGTTCTCAAAAAGGGGCTCGTTAATGTTCTCAATTTTCAGTTCGCCGTTTTTCACTTCTTCAGCTATTTTCTTTGTCGCATCAACGATTTCTGCTCTTCCACCATACGCTAAAGCAACATTCAAGAACCGTTCATTATATGTTTTTGTTGCTTCTTCTACTCGTTGGATTACCTCTTGAATCGGTTTAGGTAAAAGATCTGTGCGTCCTATGGCTTTAACTCTAATTTTGTTTTCATGTATTCTGTCGTTTTCGAGGATTGACCGCAGTTTTTCTTCAATCAATTTCATAATCTCTTCCACTTCTTCTGTGGAACGGCAAAAGTTTTCGGTTGAAAAAGCGTATAGGGTAATGAATTTTACTTCTAGTTCTAGGCACCAATCCATCAGTTCATCGATCTTGTTGGCGCCATGGCGATGACCGACCCCTGATATCAGAGATTTATTGGACGCCCATCTGCGGTTTCCGTCAAGTATAATTGCAACATGTTCTGGATTCTTTCCATCTTTAATTTGTAACCACAGCCACTTCTCGTATACCTTGTAGATTCCCAAAAGAGAGAGCAAACCTTCAAGCATGTTGTTTATCCTTTTTTATTATATGGGTGCCAGAGATACATGACCTATTTAGATAATAAATCTTTCAATTATACCGAAGTTTTTAGGCTTGTAGCTGATCGGTATGTTCGTTTTCCTCAAAATCATCTATCGGCTCTTGTGATCCTTTAAAGTAGTTACTGTATTTTCTGCGTAACAATAAGACTGTTAAGAACGTGGACACTATCACAGGTATGCCTCCAATGATGGCGTAAATCAGCGTTTTGTAATCGGCGCCTGGATTAATGAAAATTGTTGATGTCTCAGCAAATATAACCGACGACCATGCTACACCAATTATTATAACAATTGTACGCCACAACCGCAAGTCATGCTCAAAGAACCATCTAACCGCCCTTCCTGAAAGTATAACACACATGCCAATCGCTATGAGGTATGTTGAGTGCAAAAGAAACTCTCCGATAAGTCTTGGAAACATTGCAAATACGTCATCTATCGTATTAGCTACGTTTGCCACTGCGGTTCCTCCTAGATATCCACCAACAAGAATTAGCAGTATTCCTGCACTCGCTGAAAATCCTGCTATTTGAACTGTGAATGGAGGTGGGGAGTATTCTCTTATCCATTTGACAAAGTTATCCGCTGTTTTGTCGAGCATGAATCCTCGAAGAACAAGGAATGCGCCTATGATTACTCCAAGCGCGGGTATGGCGTACTTTAAACCATCCTCGATAAATGCTAGGGCACCTAAAACTACCAATAGGATTCCTGGGAGCCCAAGGATCATTCTGGAATATTTCGGGTTTTCTACAAGGACTTTCATGTATCTGGAAAAGATTGCAGCTGTTTCTTCGATGGATTTGCTGTGCTGTATTACAATTCTTCTAACCGAAGTAACTGGAACTCTTGATTCAATAAGCGGCAGTACCATCTCGTCTGTGTACCCGTCGGTAACTAGGATAACGTCTGTTGCTTTAAACTCTTGTAGAACCTCGGTGAGTTCGGATACAAGTTGCCTGTCAGCCTCTACGCCCTCCAAGTCGGAGCCTGCAATTGTTGCAACTTCGTACTCTTCACCTTTTGCACTCTTTTTCAGGTTATCGTAAATTCGGACAGCTTCAAACATGGCGTTGGCGTCGGCTTCTTCAGGGTCTCTGAGGGCTAGGCTTGCAGCAGCATTTACGTTTTCTTTTCTTCCAAGGACGGGCGTGTTAATTCCTGCCTTCATTCCGATGTCGTCGTCCCTGTCGACACATAAAATAAGAATACGTTCCGCCTTTGCTGCTGTAGGCATTTTCAATATCCCCTTATATTATTCTTTATTTGGAGGCACACTTTAATTTTGTCTTTATTTTTTTGTATTCACGATTCCGTGAATAACATTTGATTGTGTCTACCAAAAATCAGAGTAACCCTTTCTCAGCCAGAATCTGAAATTCTTCCCACAACAGCTTCTCGCCGTTCTTCAATTTTGCTAATGCCCTTTCCTCAAGTTCTTGTTTGAGTTCACCTTGACGTTCAGCCTGCTTTTTGTCCGCGGTTTCCTTCAATTCTTGTTGGATTGTTTTGATTTGTCCTATTAATTCAACGCACTTTTCATGCTTCTGTTGGGCTTGCTGTCTGGTTTCCACATATTTTTGGTGCGCCTCATTAGCTTCAGCTTGAACTTCGCGGGCTTTCTCTAAAACTGCAACCATTTGGGTATGTAGTTTTTGGCTCTGTTCAGCCTGTTCAGACAGTTTTTCGTGCACTGTTTTCGCTTCAGTTCCAAAAGTTCTCTGTTCTGTTCGCAGTTCAAAGACTTTATCTTTCACTTTTTTTATTCGTTTTTGAGCTACAAGCTGATTTTCAAGTTCTCTTACCTGTTTAACTAGTTCCTGCTCTTCCTTTACGGGCAACGAATTTGTTTGAATTTCCCAATCAATCTCTTCAATTTGCTTAACTACTTGACGCAAGTTTCCATTAGGCCTATTTTCATTCAAGTCATTGATTTTTTCTTGCAGTTCAAAAATTTTTTCACGTTTCTCTTTGCCTTTGGCGCTCACTTGATTACGCAGGTTTTTTAGTTCTTGAACCTGTTTGTTTATGTTATCTCTTCTTTCTTTGATTGCAGAAGCGTCTTTTCGTAGGTTTTTGACTTTTTCGTTGAGTGTGTTTCTTTTTTCAGCACACTTTTTTGCGTCTATGTTCAGCTTGTTTCTTTCTTCTTTGATCTGAATTAATTCTTGGTTTAGGGCTTCGATTTTGCTTTTGGTGGGTTCCGCCATTTAATTCAATTCCTATGGAAAGTTTTCAGCTTCAGTAAGTTATTTTGAGGTTACATGTTTTCGTTAGTCTGGAAAGAATGTAATTTCTAAAATAAGAGGTTTATTCCAATATGATTCGCGCGTCTACGGTTTTTGCGCCTTTCTCGTAAACCATTACTGGATTTAGGTCAAGTTCTTTGATTTCTGGGTGATCCATCACCAGCCTTGATGTGTTTAGCAGGATTTTTGCTAATGTGTCAATGTCTGCTGGTGGTTGTCCTCGGTAGCCTTGGAGGATGGGGTATGCTTTTACTTCTGTGATCATCTCTTTTGCTTCCTCTTCTGTGATTGGTGCAATTCTGAATGACACATCCTTCATGACTTCCACGAAGGTTCCTCCGAAGCCAAACATCAATGTTGGTCCAAACTGTGCGTCTTTAATTGCTCCAACTATAACTTCTGTTGCGCAGGAAGCCATCTCTTGAACAAGGACGCCGTCAATTTTTGCGTCAGGTTTATGTTTCTTTACGTTCTCCATGATTTTGTCGTATGCTTTTTTTGCGTCTTCTTTACTGTTGATGTTTAGAATTACTCCGCCCACATCAAATTTGTGGATTACATCAGGAGAAACGATTTTGAAAACTGTAGTGCATCCCAGTTCTTCGGAGAACTTTATTGCCTCTTCAGCGGTTTTTGCTATTTTCAATGCTGTGATGGGTATTCCGTATTCTTTACAAACAGTTTTTGCTTCATGTTCAAGGAGGAATTTTCTTCCCTCGGCTTTGACTTGTTCAAAGATTTTGGTAACTTTTCCCGACACTTTCAACAACCTTTTTGTTTGGCTGCAGAGAGGTAGGTAAGTTGTTCCCCTTTCTAACTCTTTCGCATATTTTATCATAAATTCTGATACTGGTTTCTTGATTTTCCAGAAAAAGGCTGTTTTCAACAATGAACCTCTATTAGTCTCCTAATATGCGGCTTTGCTTGCGCCAGTTTGGTTTTCTTGTCAACCGTTTAGAAACTGGAGTTTGGTCGGGAGGGCGGGATTTGAACCTGCGACAGTCCGGTGTCTGTACGCTTGATAGGCTAAGTGATGCCCACCATGGGTAGACGTCTACAGCGTCTCCGTCAGCCCAGACACAAGGTTAGGCTGGCTCGGAAGCTCTACCAAGCTGAGCTACCTCCCGACAGACTTCTACAACGTAAAAATTACAATTTATGCGTTTCGTTTCAAATCGACAAATTGGGCGTGTTTTTTGGTTGTGTTTGGTCTAAGGCTGTTGGTTCTTGGGTTGCACAGTCAGGTCTGCTTTGTTTGTTTTATGTAAAAAATAGAATGAAAAATATGGGCGCCCCAATGTTTTGGGGTTATTTGCTGAGTTCTTGGATGTGTTCTTCTACGGCTGCAAGTTCTTTTTTGAGTTCTTCTGCGTAGTTTTTGAGTTTCTCTACTTTTTCTGTTTTGGTTAGCACTTTTCTGGGTCCGTGCCCATGGTCGTGGCAGTCTCCGCCACAGCAACAATCTCCGGTCATATTCTTTGTTCACCTCCGATTCTACATTCTTATGCTATTCAAAGGAAAGTATTTAAACTATCAAGTTTATAGTTTCATAGTCACTATTCTCAAAGAAAGTAACTATCATGTGTGAAAACGAGCAACAAACATGCATCTGCCCACTCAAAGGAGTAATCGATTTAATCAGCAAAAAATGGGCACTGCTCATAATCAACGCGCTAGGCAACTGTGGAACACTAAGATTCAACAAACTCATGGAAACTTTAAACGGAATCAGCCCAAAAACTCTTTCAGACACACTCAAAGAGCTCCAAGCGGAAGGCTTAATCAACCGAGAATCCTTTGCTGAAATCCCTCCACGAGTCGAATACTCGCTTACAAATGATGGTGTAGAACTCAGAAAATCTATTATACCTCTTTTAGAATGGACTGCAAACAGAAACGGCATCGACAAAGAGCGGTGCGAACAATGTCCGCCACATATTCGTACACGCTATAAAGCAAATTTAGGTGAATAGAAATGAACCGTGAACAAATTCATGAAATATTATCTGAATATGACCCTAAAGAAATCAAAATTGGAGTTCTTGGCTCTCACTCTGCATTGGAGATGGGTCATGGCGCCAAGCAGGAAGGCTTTGAAGTAGTTGTTGTTTGCCAGAAAGGAAGAGAAAAGACATACACGAAACATTACCGAAACCTGTTTGATCATGTGCTGCTGCTGGACAAATTCTCTGATTTAATAAAAGAAGAGAATCAAGCCAAGCTACGAAGGCTAAACACAGTTTTTGTACCTAACAGGTCATTTTCAGTTTACACAGGCTACGATAACATTGAACAAAAATTCAAGGTTCCACTAATGGGAAACAGGTTCATGCTCAGAAGCGAAGAAAGAAACGTGCCCAATAACCAGTATGACCTGATTACACGCGCTGGCTTGAATTTGCCAAAAATTTTTGGTTCACCAGACGAAATCGACAGATTAGCAATAGTGAAGGTTCCCGAGAAAACAAGAAGCATAGAACGAGCCTTCTTTTACGCCTCATCTCCAGAAGAATTCAAGAAACGATCAGAAGAGCGCATAAAAAAAGGAATAATCGACCGCGAAGACCTAAAAGAATCAATAATCGAAGAATACATTGTAGGAGCAAAATTCAACGCTAACTACTTCTACTCGCCAATAACAGACGAAATCGACCTACTAGGATTTGATCGAAGAATACAAACAAACCTAGACGGAGTCCTAGATTTGCCCGCCGACGAACAACTAGAAGCAAAACTGCCCACACAAAACGTCGAAATCGGGCACACAGGCGCAACTATGCGTGAATCCCAGATAGAAAAAATCTTGGATGCTGGCGAAAAGTTTGTTGAAACATGCAAAAAGGAGTATCCGCGTGGAATAATTGGCTTGTTTGCGTTGCAGGGCGCAATGAACAAAGATTTAGAGTTTTACATTTTTGATGTAAGCCCAAGAATACCTGGTTGCCCATGCGTAGAACCTACTTCTCCATACATGAAATACAAGTATGGCATGGCAGTTGGTCCCGGAAGAAGAGTCGCAATGGAAATCAAAACTGCGGTTGCAGAAAACAAGCTTGAGTTGATAGTCACGTGATATCTAAAAACGAAATAGACGTGGTTCTAAGCGACTATGACCCCAACAAAATCACGGTAGGCACTCTTGGTTCTCATTCTGCACTTAACATATTCAAGGGCGCAAAAGAGGAAGGCTTTGACACTGTTTGTGTCTGCAAGAAAAAAAGCGAAATCGTTTACAGGCGGTTTCCTGTGGCAGACCAGATTATGATTGTTGAAGATTTTGGCGAACTTTTAGATGAAAAAGTGCAAAACAAGTTAAAACAAAAAAACACTATTTTGGTTCCGCACGGCTCATTTAACGCGTATATTGGGACAAGAAACATAGTTGACAAATTGCGTGTGCCCTTGTTTGGTAATAGGGAACTGCTTCATTGGGAAACAAACAGGGAAACTCAGCGAGATTGGCTAAAAAAAGCGGGGTTAACATTGCCAAAGACTTTCGAGAATCCAGATGACATAGATGGGCTGGTTATCGCGAAGTCTCCTGGCGCAATGGGTGGAAAAGGCTACTTCATTGCCGATTCTGCAAAGTCGTTTCACAAAAAAGCAAAAGACATGCTCAAAAGGGGACACATAACTAAAGAGAATCTGGAAAACATTCACCTGCAAGAATACGTTGTAGGCGTAAACGTTTATCCTCTCTACTTTTATTCGCCACTCACAAACGAGGTTGAGTTGCTGGGAATGGACAGACGCTACGAATCCACGGTCGACAGTATAGGAAAGATACCTGCAAGTGAGCAACTGGAAGCAAACGTAAACCCCACATACACTGTTGTCGGCAATTTCCCGATAGTTGCCAGAGAGTCGCTTCTGCCAGAAATAATCAGAATGGGCGAAAACGTAGTTAAAGTATCAAAGGATATTGCCCCTCCAGGAATCATAGGACCATTCTGCCTAGAAATGGTTATCACGGATGACCTGAAAATTTACACGTTCGAGATTTCTGCCCGCATAGTTGCAGGAAGCAACGTGGGCATCGGCACTTCCCCATACGCCTACCTGAAGTATGGTGAAGGAATGTACATGGGCAGAAGAATAGCCCGAGAAATAAAAAACGCAGTAAACAACAACGAACTGGAAAAAATCGTCTACTAACCTAGTTTTAACTGTTGGGTAGTCTAGACTTGTTTTTTTAGAACTACCATTCTGTTTGGCACCCTCAAAGAGACTGCTTAAATACTCCAGCCGTTTGTGATTGGTTTCGGAGTTACTTTTCCAGACTTTGTATAATGAGAAATCACAAGAAGGCTCTTGACCAATTGATTTTTTTTGCTAATAACTTCTTTTAATTCATCCAAATAACAATAATTGTGATTGCAGAAAACAAGATTATATGCTTCAATTTTTTGCCTATTTTGAGCTATGGATAATTTCTTTATGTCATTGTCAACCGCTTCAATAAACTGTTTTTTGTTGTTAATCACATATTTCAATTCAATAGCTGCCACAAGTTCATTTCTAAACTTTTCTTCATTTCGGCTTCTAGATTCAACATCTCTAATGTTTTTGTTCACTACATTCTTTATGTCAAAGTCTGTTACAAACTGAGGATTTAAAATCACAAGGTCATAATTTCCTCTGCGACCCCTTTTTTCTAAATCATAATTTTCCATACCTTTTTTCTCAAATCTAAAATTGGTTGGATACTCTTTATGTAAACACGTAGTGACTACTCCATCTTTTGTTTTTACTTCAAGCTTTTTGCTACATAAACAATGGTAAAGATATGAATGAATATCCAGCTCAGTGAAGAAAACATGAGGATGCTCTCTGAACTTGTTAACTGTTCTTTTTATTCCAATAAACAACAGTTTTTTTAACTCTACGTTTTCCATACTGCTCAAACCACATTTGTAACAATAATATAGTGATTTCAAATTATTGTTTTTTAAAATATGTGAAACTGAAAACTGTATTATGCATCACCAGATTTATCTAGAATTGTATGCCGACTACAAATGCAAAACTGCACTCTTGCAGCCTTGTGTACCCTTTTGCCGTAATTCTGAATTATTTCTGGTTCATTCTTGTTTTCATTTCGTGTTCAACTATGCCACGGTACAGTATCAGAGGTGCAATTTGTTCGTTGGGCGCGGTTTGTGCAATTTTTTGCATTATACTTTCGTCTAAACGTTTCTTGTAAG
>PIXT01000031.1 GCA_003096235.1 Candidatus Bathyarchaeum sp.
AATCCAAGCGTAGTCTATGCTGGAAGATGCTACCAAACCTATACAAAACCTGGCGTTGGCAGTGTTGCAGCCTGTTACGATTTGCGAACAGGAGAAGTTTACTACGAAATCCCAACTGCTGATGGCGGTGTCACGCCTACAATTGTGTCTTACAGTCCCCCTGGTCCAGGTTCAGTTCCAGGAGCAGTTGCCCAAAACACTTACTCTGTTGAACTTTTGGCTATCAGCGGCGGCTATCTGCAAAAAGTTGACGCTACAACTGGAGCCGTAAGCGAATACTCTATTGCACCCTTGACTGGAAGCGGAGGCACCTACTACACCAACCAGCAAGTTATGACAATACAAGACCTTGGCGAAGACGCTGGCGAAGAACGTTACCGCTTAATCAAATGGAGCACTGCAGGTACAAGCAGAACTTTTGCTAGCAGAGTAATAAGCAACACAACTTATGCCCGAGCTAGTTGGGTCAGCACCGAATATGAAGACTCTGCTACCGAAGGCTACCGTTTCCACACATATGCTCACATCGATTATAATGTAGGCATTGGCGTCACGGTTGCTGCGCATGGTTGGAACGGCCCAACAGCAGTATATGAACGGTTTAAGCTCCAAGCATATGACCTCGAAACTGGAGAAACCCTATGGGACTTAGCAGTTGACGAGCCAATATACAGCAGGTCTTGCTACGTTGCTGACCACGGAAAAATTGCAATACTGACCCAAAATGGCTACTTCTACGCATATGACTTGGCAACAGGTACCTTGGCTTGGAAGAGCGAAACAATGTCCTATCCTTGGGCATCCGCAGGTTTTGGTGCCTACGCTATACAATCAGCTTACGGCATGCTATTCCGACAAGCCTATGACGGCATTTACGCCTTTAATTGGGATGACGGAACAATAGCTTGGCACTACGAAGCTCCTTCCTTAGCAGCCTATGAGTCTCCATACATCAGTAGTGTTGACGGTTCAGGAATTTACCCCTTCAACGGCGGCGCAACTATTGCTGACGGAAAAATGTACGTATACAACACAGAGCACACAGCCAGCTGGCCAATGACAAGAGGCTGGGGTCTACACTGCATCGACATCTATACTGGCGAACTTGTTTGGAAGATTGCAAACCCAATGACTTATGGCGCAATCGCTGATGGATACTTAACAGCGGCTAACTCTTGGGACGGATACTTCTACGTTTTCGGAAAAGGCCAAAGCGTTACCACTGTTTCAGCTCCGCAAACTGCTGTAGCAAAAGGAACCAGCTTTTTGATAACTGGAACTGTTTTGGACATATCTCCAGCTCAAGAAGGCACTCCGTGTGTTTCTGCTGATTCCATGTCAACCCAAATGGAGTACTTGCATCTACAAAGGCCAATTGATGGTATCTGGGGCGACCTGACAATTACTGGTGTTCCCGTAACCTTGACCGCTGTTTCCGAAAGTGGTGAATACATTGACCTTGGCACAACTACAACCAACGGCTACTACGGCACCTTCAGCCTTGCATGGACGCCATCCAACGAAGGAAAATATGAAATCATTGCCTCATTTGCTGGTGACGACTCTTATGGCAGTTCGGCAGCGGCAACAGCAGTAATAGTTGGTCCTGCAACATCAGCGTCAACTCCAATCGAGCCCGAAGAGCCAACCCCTGACGAGCCAACAACGGAAGAACCAACAACCCCTGAAACGCCAACCCCTGAAGAACCCACATCGCCTGAGGAGCCAGAACCCGAGACAACAACAGAAACACCACTAATCAGCACCGAAGTCGCAATCGCTGTGGCAGTAGCAGTTGCCTGCGTCATTGGCGTAGCCAGCTTCTGGGTACTGAAAAAACGAAAGTAAACCAAACTTTCCTCCCTCTTTTTTTGGAGAAACAAAACTGTTGAATAAGGGCCTGAAAAGCCTTGGACACTGGAAATGAATCTTAATCCCCCGCGTAGTAATCTGAGGATCTCGTATTCATCAACAATTTCTAGTGTAAAGGTCTCGGGAAACCCTTATTCCAACACTTGATTGCCCCTTGTGGGCAAAGGCGTCAAAGGAACTTGGGACTGAAAAAGCTAAACAACAGGAAAGATGAAAATCAAACGTGTGCAGAACTGGGTTTCATCTTTTTCTCCTCATTTTTATTCCATTGTTTAGCTTCGGTAAACCCTTCTTCCTAGTTCCACTATTTGAGCGTATTTTAAGAAAAAGAATATTGTAGAAACTTTGACCTAAGTTTTTCACAAGTCTGTGCGGCATATTAGTATTCTAATAATAGTTCATTGTTGAAACGGACCTTTTTTCTGAAATCCTTTCGCACCGCACAACTTTTTTTTCTAAAGTTCACACAACTACGGGTACACTGACATGTATGTTCTCTCTGTCGTTTAGGGAGTAAAGGATTTTAGGGTCTTTGGGGCTGTTGACCTTTTGTGATTTAGTTTGCCGTATTGTGAAAACTGTGGAAAAGAACTCAAACCAACCGCAAAGTTTTGTGGCAACTGTGGTACTCCTGTTGAAGATTATATTCAACCAAAGGTAGACAGTTCACCTGCCCCTGTTACTACTGCTCCACAACCTGTTCCAAGCACTACTGCTGAAAAATCTCCGGCTCCATCTACAACTGAGCCAGTATTAGGAGTTCTCATTCTAAGAAAACCTAAATCGTTGGGACGATACGACACATATTCTGGTGTGTTAACTCCTCAACGCCTTATTTTTGCCCAAATGACTAGCGACATGTTAAAAGAAGCAATCAACCAATCAAGAGCACAAGCAAAAGCTGAAGGAAAAGGCTTCTTCGGCCAGTGGGGTGAACAACTCAAAGCTTCAGCGTCTTTTGCAGGCCGCTACTACAACATAGAGCCTTCTGTTATTTTGTCTGAAACCCCGGGAAACTTTGCTTTAAGCAACAACACCATTAACGAAATCAAACTGAAACTCAAAACTTATGGAAACCCCGACAACAACCAACAGGAGTTTGAGGTTGAGTTCAAAGGCAGCTCTGGCAATTACAAGTATAGAATGGACGAAAACAACGACTACTTGAACATGCTAAAACAAGTCTATGGTGACAGAGTAAAGAAAC
>PIXT01000032.1 GCA_003096235.1 Candidatus Bathyarchaeum sp.
CTTCATTGTTTTAGTGCAAGGAAAAACCAATAGGATAGAGCATCTTTGACGACTCCTCATGACGTTCCAGCACAAAAATACATAGACCAATTAGCACGGTACCTTAGGGAAAACGTTGACGAAGTCCAACCCCCAACATGGGCACCCTTCGCCAAAACAGGCACCCACGTCGAGAAGCAACCACAGAACCCCAACTGGTGGTACACAAGAAGCGCATCCATACTGCGCAAAGTCTACATACACGGACCCATCGGCCTAGAAAACCTACGCAGCGACTACGGCGGACGCAAAAACAACGGCGTAAAAAGGAACCATGCATGCAAAGCAGGCGGCAGCAACATACGCACAAACCTCCAACAACTCGAAAAAGCTGGCCTAGTCCAAATCACACGTCCAAAAGGCAGAATCATGACCCCAAAAGGCCGCAAAATGATGCAGGAAGTCGCCGGAGACCTAGCCAAAGAGCTAATCAAAACAGTCCCTGAACTCAAGAAGTATCAAGGCGAATAGGCAAAAATGTCTGATGATGAGCTTGAGCAAATCCGAAAACGCAAACTTATGTCTATGCAAAATCGCGCTCAAATGAGTGACGAGCAAAGGCAAGCTCAAGCAGAACAACAAATCGAACAACAAAAACAGGCGCTGCTAGCTAAACTCTTAGCGCCCGAAGCCCGGCAAAGACTCAACAACCTCAAAATGGTCAAACGAGACTTCGCCGAAAACATCGAGCTGCAACTCATCGAGATGGCCCAAACAGGCAAACTCCCCATACCCCTCTCAGACACACAGCTCAAATCCATCCTAATTCAGCTCCAATCAAGGAAGCGAGAGACAAAAATCACAAGGATATGAAACAACAATGGCGAGAGTAAAACCAACCGCGAAAAAACTTAGACTAGCCAAAGCTGGCAGAGAATCACAATCCGTCCCAACATGGGTAATCTCCAGAACCGACGGAAAAGTCAGAACCAGCCCTAAGTCGCGACGCAACTGGCGCACCCGCAAAATAAAGGCATAGGAGAAAAATAGAAAATGTCTCAAGAACCAACCCAAGAACAACTCACAGTAACCGAACAAGACAAAACCTTAGAGGAAATTCCAGAAGAGGAACAAGCGCAAACCACCGAAGTCACAACCGAAATCGAAGCCCCCGCAAAAGAAGAAGCCCAAAAGGAAGTAGCGGAAAAGAAGCAACGTAAAAAGAAAGAGGAAGAGTTTGTTGAGGAACGCTTCTATACTATACCTCTTCAGAAAGCATTGATTCGCCCGCCGAAAAGGCGTGCTCCGCGTGCCATGTCGCTTATCAAAATCTTTGTTGCTAGGCACATGAAGCTTAACATGAAAGTTTCTGAGGATGCGGAAGCTGAGGAGTTGCCCCAGCTAATCATCAGCCCAGAGGTTAACGAGAAAGTTTGGAGCTGCGGAATCGAGAAGCCTCCACGCAAAATCAAGACGCGTGTAACCAAAGACAAAGACGGCAACGTTTTTGTTTTCTTGGCTGAAAATCAGTAAACCAATCTTTTCCTTTTCTATTTAGTTTTTAGTTTTGTTTTTTTTGGTTTAGCGGAGCGTTTGTTTTTTTGTCTTTATGTGGGTGTGGTGGTTTCTATGGCACCACAAGACTGCTTGCGTTTACAACTGCTTTTCTAGTTTACAACGTTTTTCTGCGTCTGACGCGGTGTGGCGGCGGGGTTTTCTTGCACACGCCAACATAGACCCTATGTTGAATTCGTCACCATGTGCGTGTGGCACTACATACAAAACAGGTTTTGAAACAGTAGCCTATGGAGATCGCAGCCAAACAAGTGCTACCATGGTACAGCAAGATTATACCGCAAAAAGTTGTCACAAACGTCAACCTAACAATCATTTTCATAGGCAGCTTAGCATAGTTCAGGAGATATAGCGCCAACTTATAAACAAGCTTGAGACCAAATAATTATTCAGAAAACAACGCTAAGTGAACCCTTCTAGGAGTTAAGGCATGCATGAATGAAATGAAAAGAATACTTGAAGCTCTCAGAGGTGTAGGTGCCTTGTTAATAGCGTTTCCAATTTATGTTTACTTCTTTAAACCCGCGGGCTATGGCTGGTTTACAATGTTGCCCTTTGGAGTCGTTTCTATAACTGTAGGCGCGGTTTTAGTTGCTATTTCAATGATAGTTTGGAACAGCGAAAGAAAGAAAAATACAGAAAACACAAAAACCCAACCTGCGAAGATGAAGAACCCTCCGTCGCTTATCCAGCATTTATAAGAACCAGTTTCTTTTTCTTAAGCGGAATAGCCCCCTTATCAGGGATTTTTTCTTACAACCTTTTAGTTGATTGACTCAATAATAGTTTTGTCTACTATGTTTGGTATACACTGTGTCCCTTCAAGTAATTGAATGTGTAAAAAGCGGATTTTGGCAACAGCCCTTTTATAATAATAGAAGCGGTTGTAGTTAGAAAAAAGTTGCCGACTTCTTACTACTGCAAAAAATGTGGCAAAACCCACACTCACAGGGAATACGCCCAGAGCTTATTCTGCACGGAATGCGGCACCTTTCTAACGCGGGGCAGCAGACCAAGTAATTTCAGGCCGCCCCCAATCAGTAAGCCAGCCCAACCCAAACCAGCAAGCGCCCCAAGAGAAGCCATTTCGCAACAAGTGCAAAACCAACAGACCCCCATTGCGCACATTCAGGAAATTCCTGCACAAGACGCATGCTATGGAGAGCTGGAAAAAACTCTTCCGGAAAACATAAGCACCTATCTGCAAAACAAGGAAATCAAGTTCTATTCGCATCAGGCAGAAGCCATAAACAAAGCGCTGCAGGGCAAAAACGTACTTATTGCCACCCAGACGGCTTCGGGAAAAACGTTGGCGTTTAACATCCCCGTGTTTGACGCCCTCGCAAACGACAGCAAAGCAACAGCACTCTACATTTACCCCTCCAAAGCCCTAACAAACGATCAGCTCAAAGTTTTACAAGAAACCGAGATAGGCACAGGCATCAAAGCAGACTCTAACGTTTACGATGGCGACACACCAAAAGAGCAGCGCTCATTCATACGCGAAAATTC
>PIXT01000033.1 GCA_003096235.1 Candidatus Bathyarchaeum sp.
AGGGCGTCTTTGAGGTTTTCGTCTTTCTTAATGACCATTAACGTGAAGAAGGGGCAAGGCAACGCAACTGAGGCGTCAGGTTTTAGGGATACGGTGCTGGATGCTGAGGAGCATCGGATGACGTTGTTGAATCCGCCTAGGGACTGGAATCTGAAGTAGTCGCTTTCGAAGTGGATTTTTTTGTAGTTTCGTTTTTCTTCGTTTAGTTTCTGTAAGACTTGGCTGTCTTCTAGGATTTTGAGGTTTTGGGCGTCAGTGACGTCCATGAATTCTCGGGGCACGTTGTCAACTGGCGAGAAGTGGATGTTTAGGTCTAGGGATTTTGCGAATTCGATGGTTTGGTCTATGTGCTGGAAGGTTTCGTTGGTGATGACGGACAGTATGTCTAGGTCTACTCCCATTTTTTTGGCGTGTTCTATGTTTTTTTTGACTTTTTCGAAGGCGTTTACTCCTCGGGTTTTGTTGAAGAGTTCTTTGTTGTTGACGTCAAAGGAAACGGCTAAGGCGTCTACATAGTTGGATATGGGCTCTATTTGTTTGTCTAATAAGATGCCGTTGGTTACGAGTCCAGTGAAGGTTCCAAGGTCTTGACGGGAAAACTCTAGGAGTTCTCCGATGTCTTGTCGTAGGAGAGGTTCTCCGCCTGTGAAGCTGGTGATTGAGCAGCCCAAGTCGTAGCATTCTACTAGGCGTTGTTTGATTTCTTGGGTTGTTGCTTCTTTTTCGTAGATGTTTTTGCGCCAGATGTTGCAGAACACGCATTTCATGTTGCATCGGTAAGTGCACTCAAAATGCAGAAACATAGGACGAACAGGGTTCTCACTAAACAAAGAACGAACTCTAGACCTCAAAAAACTGTTCACAAGACTAATTTTACTTGGCACAACAACAAATCAGAGCTTTTCCTTTTTTAGATTTATCATTAAACACGAAAAAACGAGTTAAGAAAATAAACACAAACTGACTTTGTAGGCAGCGACTAACAAAGGTGTGAACTTTAGAAAAAAACTTGTGCTGTGCGAGGAATTTTAAAAAAAGGTAGTTTTCAACAATGAACATTTATTAGAATACTAATAGACTACAAATATGCGGCGTGTTCGTGTGAATTTCTAACTGCTTAGAGTTTTAACAATCAACTAGACAGGTGTTTTAGTTTTATGGTGAGCATTCGTATAGGTGTCCGCATCTTCTTAGTTTTTCTTGGAATGTTGTTTTTCCGCCTTCAGTGATTTCAACCATCGTTGGCAGAACTTTTTTGTGCTCAATAGAACCTGCTGCGACGGTTTTGGCTTTGTTTACAATGATTATGTTTTCTGCATCTAACACAACTGGAATGTTGGATTTGCAAGAAGCAATGATTATTTGTCTGTTCTTCCGGCATTTTTCCAGAGCGGGAACAAGGTTTTTCTCAATTAGTTCATCTGTTAGGCACTGTTCCATTTCATCGATTATTAACGGACTCTTTTTGGCGGGGTCAAGCATTTTTTCGATTGCAAGCCAGCACTGCTTTGCCAGAGGGGTTGAGTAGTCCTCTTTTGCTTTTGTTTCTTTATCTATTTTTGAGCCAAGAATAAAATCGGGATTGAAGTCCTTTAATTCCTTGGGTTTGCCTTGCAACTCTTCCAGTATTTTGTAATTGTCTTTTAGCTTCCAATATTTTGTTTCGTTGTTTTTTACGTCTTTTTCCAGAGCCCAAAGGGATTGGTTATCCCCGTCTTTTGTTCGTAGAGTAACGTAAATTGTGTCGCCTTTGGCTTTTTCAAAGGTTTCTTTAGTTCCCGTGAGGTCTTTTGTAGCTTCGCCAAGGTCGAGTATTCGGGTGGTTTTCCCAGACGAAACAGCACCAACCATGCAGTTAACTCGGGGATTAAACCTGTGAAAAGCAGAATCAAGAAAGTCTCCAACAATTGCCATTCCGTCTATTTGGTATTCTGGCTCCGTTGGTTTGCCCTCTTGATCAGACATCACCCTGTTTTTTGGCTCTCGAAAAGCGTAAAAAAATGACTTGTAGTTCAAGTTGTCCATTTTTACGTAAGAATATCTCTGTGCAATGTCTTCAAAGTTGTGGGCATCAGAGTTCCTAACAAAGCCTAAATCAGGCTTTACTCCTTTGGTTTCTTTAATTTTAATTTTCTTTCTTAGGTCTTTTAACGCTTTCATCCAAGTCAACTTTTCTACCAGTTTGGAGCTTTTGTTCACATATTCCATCACAGCCAGCTCAGGTATTGAAATGATTGCTTCTAGTTCGCCTTTGTACTCGAATTTTACGGCCTGCTCTCCTCCCTCACTAGCAGGTTTTGGCTTATGTTTAAACTCTGACTGACTAAAGCTTCTACCAGTACCATCAATGTGAGCAATTACAGGTATTCCCCCATATTCAACTATCAACTTGATAGCATGATACACGCTACGCCCCCCAGTTTCAGAAATAAACTCCCCAACCTGATTCGCCTTAAACCCAATCTCACTCAGAAGATTCGAAATATGATAAGTCGCCAAACTGTCATCCTTGTCCTTTTCATCTAAATCATTAAAAATCGCAAGAATATGAACACGCGCAGTAGTAATTTCTACACCCGGCAATACCTTGATTTTGCCTTTTTCTATCTTTTTACTACCTTCAGCTCTTTTGATAGCTTCTTTTATTTCTGTATACCAGTTTCCTTTGTCCCAATCATCGTTGTCTATAAAAGAAGGCGTATTATGGTCAGTAACCACAACCAGATTAAGGTGTTCTTCATTGAACCTGTCTACAATTTTATCAGCTACCCGTTCCACTGTAGCCTTGAAGTCGTGTTCATTCTCGTATTTTTTGATCAAATCAGCCCTGGTCTTTGGAAACACATCTGGATTATTATCTTCATTCAAAAATTTTTGATCACTCGAAGATGGCGAATGAAAATGCAGGTCAACTTTGTAAAACTTTGCCCCGTTTCTGGTCTTGGCAATTTTATTCAAATATTTCTGCAAAAAGCTCCCCCAGAATAGCGTCAGCATCAAACTCATATAAATTTTTTCCAAAATTCTTTTCCCATGCAATATTTGAACATGATTTTTGATAATAAAAAGAAATCACGTTACCTAGTAGATGTAATGGAGCGAAGTTAACGAATAACAGGTTAAAGGTAAGTTTCTGGCTTTTAGGCTAGTCTGCCTACGAGCTTCATGTTTTTTCTTTCTAGGACTTCTTCTCCGTGAGGGGCAAGCCCCACTTCTTCAGTCATGTCTTTTCCTGCACCGTGCCTACCCATATGGCGACCACCAATCCAAAGGCTACTGTGGGATAGGTCGTATATTTTTCCATGATAAGATACGTACGCTGGTTTGCCGTCTTTCCCATTGTATTCTTCAAGCTCTTCAGCAGTAAACTCTTTGAGCTCTCCCAAAGATGCCGCTTGCGTATCTGGTGTAGTTATTTCTTCAGGGTCCTTTTCTGAAAGGGTAAAACGACCTTCACCTAGGTACTTGAAAAGGCCATGAAGTCTTCTGGTAGAAGGCCAATGACCACTAAAAGGATGGTTAGGAGCCATGGCAATAACGTTTGAACGGATAGTCACATCAGGAATACTAGAATTTTTTTGATGAACCTTCTTGATTATGTCAACTGCATTAAACGTCCCATCGATTTCCTTTGCCGCCTCAAGCACATACTGCCACACAGGCTTCCCATATTTTGGCAAACAATCACCCTAATCAAACATGTAAACAATTAGTTATGTTCACAATACGCAAAAATTGGCTTTAAGATTTTATGTGCTAGAAGCAAAAAGTATGATATACCTAACCAAGAGAACTTATCAATAGGGGGCTTGTATTGAAAAGAGTTCTTTTCATTAGTGGGTCTCTAGGTTTAGGTCATATTGGAAGAGACCTTGAAGTTGCAGAAAAACTACGGAAAATTAGTCCAAACATTCAGATTTCTTGGTTAGCTGATTATCCTGCTACAACGGTTTTGAAAGAGGCAGGTGAGAAGCTTCTTCCTGAGGCAGAATTGATTACTCATGGGAACAAAAAATTGGAAAGTAATGCCAAGAATCATCAGGCTAATCTCACTCGATGGGTTATGAGTATGCGAAAAGATTGGTCTGAAAATGCAAAACTTGTAATTGACGTTATTCAAAGGGAGAAATTTGATTTAGTTATTGGTGATGAAACATACGATCTAGTAATAGAACTTCTTAAAGATCCAAACCTCAAACAATTCCCCTTTGTTATAATCTACGATTTCCTCGGATTAGACAGGGTAACTAATAACCCGATAGATGCAATAACAACATATTATACCAACCGACTTTGGACCAAAGTCATAACCAACAAATCGAAAGTATACGACAAAACCATCTTTGTCGGCGAATTAGAAGACATTCAAGATAAAAACTTCGGATTTCTTCTTCCCAATCGACGAAAAATTGCAGAAAAGCACTTTGACTTTGTAGGTTACATCCTCAACTTCGACCCCAAAGAATACACGGATAAGGCTAAAATTCGTACGAAATTAGGATACAGCAAAGATCCATTAGCTGTATGCTCTGTTGGTGGAACGTCTGCAGGAAAAGAACTGTTAGATTTAGCCACAAAAGCAGTGCCTATAGTAAAAGAAGAAATCCCAGAATTCCAAATGTTACTTGTTCTTGGTCCAGATGTTCCGCTAAGTTACCTAAAGCCTATAGACGGCGTAAATATGACCGGATATTTACCTAATCTTTACAAACATCTAGCCGCGGCAGACCTTGCAATCGTTACTGGAGGAGGAACTATTACGTTGGAACTTACAGCCCTACAAAAACCATTCCTGTACTTCCCTCTCGAAAATCACTTTGAACAAGAAATTGCTGTTGCACAACGTTGTGAACGTCATACCGCCGGGATTAAGATGAGCTTCTCTAAAACTACTCCGAGAATTCTTGCTGAAAAAATAGTAGACAACATTGGTAAAGAAGTTCACTATGCTAAGATTCCAGTAGATGGCGCACAGAAAGCTGGAGAAATTATTAACACAATACTCTAGTTAGTTTAAAATTCCAACTTTAATGCGTGCACCCATTGGAACAAGCAACTTTGAGTTTAAAATTTTGTCCAATCTAAACTCAGATGGATGCAATCGATTGTCTTACAGTGTATACATCACTAATTTATGGATTGCATAATCTTACATGATGATTGTTCTAAGGGGGAGGTGGAGTAAGGATGGAAAAATTTTCGGGAGTTTGTCCTTGTGGCTTTAGTTTTGTCACACCTGCAGGCAAAGATGACGCAGTTGCAGTAATGAAATATCATGCAGAACTTCGACACAAAAAAGACTATCCAAATGGAGCAACAACTGAAGAAGCTCTAAAATACATAAAAAAGGGCGCCTAACAAATTAGAATGAACAACTTGTTAAAATTTTCTTTTATTTAAGGGGGTGATTTGTTTGATTTTCATTACATTGTCAAAATGGAAAAAAGTACCAAGTAAAGAAACTTTAGGCCGCATAAACCAAGCCACAAAAGAATTTGAAGAATTAGAGAACCAAGGAGTTAAAATGCAGGTATACTGGACTTTAGGACGTTATGATGGAGTGACAATTATTGACGCTCCTTCCGAAAAAGATGCCATGAAAGCCATATTACGTTTTCAGGATGTAGTCGAAACAGAAACGCTCATAGCAGTACCTCGTGAGGAAGCAATAAAAATAGTTTAAAATCGATATAATTTCTCTTTTCTTTTTTTGGTTTTTTTATAGTAATGTCAGTTAGCTTATTGGTTAGAAGTTATTTCACTCATTACAATAGTATTTACTGTCACAATTATTGGGTTTGAGGCTTAAATTTACCCAGAAAAATGTTGATTTTTTGGAAAGGTTTACGTGTGTGGCTGTTCCGTGATTTAGCAAAAGTATGATTGGTGGTGTTGTGGCTGTTCTTTCATCTGCTGTTGACTACTAACTGTGACATGCAATGCAGGTACTGTTACGGGAAATCGTTGGATGACATGGATGCAGATTTTGGAGACCTTTCTGTGGACTACGAGGTTCCCGAAAAAATCAGCTACAGCATCGAAGTTTTGGAGCAGTTTATCAGAAAAGACCCTGAGCCAGTTGTGATTTTTTATGGCGGCGAGCCTATGCTGTGCCTTGACAAGATGATGCAGGTGATGGACAGGGTTCCTGTTACGCAGTTTAACATCCAAACCAACGGTTTGCACCTAAACGAACTGCCAAAAGAGTACATCAACAGGTTGACCACAATTTTTGTTTCCGTGGATGGCACAGAAAAGCTCACGGATTACTATAGGGGAAAGGGCTCCTACAGGCGAGTGATAAACAACATCCACGCAATCAAAAAGAACGGGTTTGAAGGCAAAATAGTAGCCCGAATGACGTTAATGGAAGAAACAGACATCTACGAAAATGTAAGGTGGCTTCTGGACAATCCCGACTACCCGTTTGGTTCGGTTCATTGGCAGCTTGACGCTGGGTTTTGGAAAAACGATTTCAAGAAACGGA
>PIXT01000034.1 GCA_003096235.1 Candidatus Bathyarchaeum sp.
TCCCTCTTCCAACAGTATGTCCATTTGAACGATGTTCTTTACACTCTCGCTAGAAGAAACATCTGCGCCAACAAGAGTTAAAGGCCAATAAGGATCAGGAAGTAACGCATCATTCAGTTTTGCTGCAACAATAATGTTGTCATTCATTTTCACTTTGCTGTCATCGATTATTGCGGAATACCCATCTCCAGATATGAGTTTAACCGAGTAACCCGCATCAAGAGATTGGTTACTAACGCCACCATTATAGTTGCTCCACGAAACCCATCGCCACAAAGCTGTGCCTGTCCAAACATCGCCGCTGTCGTCTGTCCAGCTTATTCCAAAGTGGTTAATGTCTGCCGTGAATGCTTGTCGATCCATAACCAAAGAAGTTGTAGCGTTGACAAGAACTGCCCAGTCTCTGATGTTAGGTGTGACTTCTATTTTGGACACAAACTTGACCCAGAAATGCCCCTCCGTAAGTAGCCCTGAAGAGCCTACAATAGCCATTCTTAGAGGTCCTTTATCTTCAGGCAGTGTTTCGCCATTGCATAGGTAGTTAACCATCAAAGTCAACTGCTCATTGGATGGGGCTTCGCTTCCAGTGTTAGGGTCATATGTGTTGTAGCCGTTCCCGTTTATTTGATCGTAAGTGAAAACCATCGAGTATCCATCGGCAGCAGTAACTGTTAATGTGCTGTCGCTTGTCATGCCGCCAACTAAGTCAAGAATGGTTGACATGGATACTCCAGTAAAGTTCCCAACAAGTGCAACAAGTCCGCCACTGGTTTTGTATCCCCCACGTGAAGTAATTGCAGTGAGGTCTGTTATGTTATTCTCGTCCAAAACTACTTGTTCTCCACTGGCGCCAACAACAGTTAGTGTCAGCGGGGAAAGAACAACGTTTGATTCCTCGTTTCCTGGTTGAAGTATAAGTTGCCGAGAAGCAATAGATGCTACGATAACTATGATTACGGCTGCAATTGCTATAATTTTTTTATCCATTTGTAAATTCACCCTACTTTCTGTTCACATTCAAACGATGTGCACATAAAAGCATTTCGGATTTGATGCACAACGCATTATACTGATTACAAACCCCTAATTCCCAAACGATTCTTCTGAAACTAATCTATATTTTGTAGTTTCATCGGCACTAATGCCGTCGCAACCACCAGTATCTGACAACCAAAACAGCCACTATTATAGCCAATAGCCCCAAAATAGCGGGTGCTGTTGGAAACTCTGGGTTTGTGTTCTCCTCAGGAATGTAATCATTATGAAATGTTGTGGTTAACGTAAATTTGTTGTCGGAATCATCAAAGAAGTAATTCGCATAAAGGTAGTATGTTTGTACATCAATTGTGCCCTCCGCTAAATCAAAGGACATTATTCTTAGGCTTGCAGCGCCCATTTGTCCGTCATTGTCCTGACGATTAAACATCAACTCGTGGCGACCGCCAACTTGTGTTCTACAACCAGAAGTAGGATGATGATGTGCACTCAAAGTCAAAAACACGTTAGGATGCATGTCTAACACGTTATTCTTGAGATTAACTGGCCAATCAAGGCTGTCTCTTCCTTTGCCTGAATACCCGCCCGTAGTGTTCAAGTAAACATGTGCCCCAACAATGGCATGAGCTTCAGGGTAAGAATCTAAGATGCTACTGGCCCAATCAAAAACATCGTCACTTGCCTCGTATGCAATGTTTATGATTAAACACTCCCAGTCATCTTCGCTGAAGTGAACGGCAGTGTTTTGTCCATCCACTTTGTCGTCAATCCAGTAAGATTTTGTTGCCATAACTTCAGGGTTGAACGCTGAATACTGGTTGCCTATCCAACATGTTTCATTATAGTCATGGTTTCCTGCATTCCAGCAGTAAGGAATGTCAGCATCTAATAGTCTGCTCATTGACTGGTTGGCGTTTTCCCATTGTGTGTGGTTGCCTTCATCTTCAACTATGTCTCCAGTGTGGATTACCATTTTGACTTTGTATTGTTCTGCATGGTTTACCATCCATCGGCATAGGCTGTCGTAGTATGTTGGGTGGCTTTCGGAGAGATATTGGGTGTCGGTGATCCAAATTATCGAAAAGTTGGTGCCCGAGGGCAAGTTATACAAAATTGGTGATGCCGAAAACGTTTGTGTTGCAGCATTAGCTGTAGCGTAGCTGACTTGCACTGGCAAAACAGCAAGTGTGATGAGTAAAACAAAAAGTCCAAAGGTTATCCATGGTTTTTTCAACGTCTTTTCCCGCCTTTTTTGTGAACTTTTGTGGTTGAGGGTCACGAAAACTTATTAAATTGGTCACGTTATTCCTACTAAAACATATCGGTTTAACGAATCAATAAACACTCAAGACCCCAAGCACACACAACCACACCCTATAAAACATCAAAAATTGTATGGAGAACACTAAATATGAAAAAAAGCACAAAAATGGCGATAGCAGTCTGCACCGCCGCAATACTGGTCATCTCTACAGCTTTCGTCATCAACTATATTTCTCTCCAACCCAAAACAATTAGTCTGCCTGCGGGGGAGCCTCCACAGTGGCAAGTAACCTTTACTGGCAATGTTGAACAAGAAAAAACGTTCACACTAAAAGAAATTTCCGAAATGCCACTAACAACCGTCGTTACTGTTGTTAACGGCAAAAATGTAACTTACAATGGAGTAACTCTTTTCGATTTTTGCAACGTGAGTGGTATGCTCTGGGACGCGGGACCAATTAACGTAATATCGGAAGATGGACAAAAAACCACACTCAACGTTTTTCAAGCGTGGAACAGCACAGCTTACCCATACTATCAAGATAGTAACAGAATAACACTGGTCTTCGTAAAAGACGGAGAATGGATGACCCAAGAAATGGGCGGACCAGTAAAACTAATTGCACCCTACTTTTCAGACAATCATCAAGTTGAGCATGTTTCTGAAGTAAACATCGATTTGTGGACAATATCTGTTTCAGGACTTGTTGAAAACCCGATAACAATTAGCAGCAAAAACATGTCTTTAATCCAAGATGTTACCGTTGAAGCCGAATTTGTTCCAGGAGACGGAAAAAGAACATCAAACTGGACTGGTTTGTCGATGACGGATTTGCTTGAAGCGGCGAACATGTCTTATCTCGGAAGAAAAATAGTTGTTGTTGCCATCGACGATTACTCAAGGAATTATACTCTTTATGAAATAGAAGAATCCCAGATGCTGATAGGATACGAAGAGAACGGTAACCCTCTTTCACCTGATAAGGGAGGACCGTTTAGACTGTTTCTTCCAGTAGATAAGTACAAATGGGCACAGTTCTGGGTAAAGTTTGTCACTCAAATAATTGTGTACTAGATTCCTTTTTGTATTCTGCATCCTTCAGAGCACTAAAAAAGTGTCAAGAACATTTGTCCAGTTCATATTAGACTCCTAATAGAGGTTCATTGTTGAAAACAGCCTTTTTTCCAGAAAACCAAGCACCCTCTTCATGATTTGTGCTTGACACCGCTTTTAGTCTTTCAAAGTTTCCGCTATAACGTTAAATATTGAGTTGGTTAAACTTTGAAGCGAAAGATTACGGGGCATAATCGATGTTAGATATTAAACTTGTTCGTGAGCATCCAGAACTCATAAAAAAAGACTTGGAAAAGA